>CACYPH010000013.1 GCA_902776185.1 uncultured Ruminococcus sp. | reverse complement strand
GCGATCCACATCGGATTCAAAGCCTCTGAACGGGAAGCCCATCCAGTCATCAAACAAACTCTCTCCAAAAATACTCGGTAACATAAGTCATGCCTCCTTTGATACTGCAATCTTTTTGTTTGTTACCTGAGCAAGGGGATGGAGGTCATCTATTCGATCTTCATTCCTCTGTTCGATTATGATTATAGCACCGTTGTTTAGCACTGTCAATAGGAGAGTGCTAATTCTTACGTAAACATTTTGTGAACATATTCATATTTATATAATAATTTCTCCGAGATTCCGGTCGCCATCTAGTTTTACCAAATCTGATACAGTTAATATCACTGCTCCTATTCCTCATCACTACTCAATTACGCCTAGGGCAATCGTTTGATTGCTGCAAAAAACAGAAAATGTTGCAATTTTGCCCGAATGTTGCATTGTATCATTTAGTGAGTTTTTTGCCAAAGAAGTCATCCTTATATGGGTGGCTTCTTCTCTTTAGGTCGCGAGGAAAGGTCTCCAACCCCCGCACCCAGTATGAGTGTTGATAACGGACTTAAGTTATCAACACTCATTTTCTTTTTTGTGATTCCACTTAATAGATCGCGAGGAATGGTTTCCGCAACCTCGGCATTACCGACAAAAGCCGTGTGATCATCCTCGGCGACAGCCTGCCCTACGATGAATTCTTTGTATCCTATAACAAACACCTCCGCTCGGGCGGAGGTGTTTTACATGCAGTGATTTGAAACAGTTATGTTGTTTCCTTCAATTTTATTTTGCCGACAGCTTGATGCGGAAGGTGACGGTATGATTCTCAGCGGTATGGGAAAGCTCAAATCCGTGCAGGGCGATGACGGCTTTCGTGATAGAAATACCCAAGCCGCTACCGGAGGAGAACGCCGAGGAAGGTTTATAAGCGGTTTTCGAGGAGTTGATGCGTTCCGTCAGCTCCGATTCATCCATAGAGGAACAGCAGTTGGAAACGCTGAACACGCCGCCGGACAGTGTCACGTGGATGAGGCTGTCGGGATCGGCGTACTTCACCGCATTGTCGATCAGGTTTTCGATCGCCCGCTTCATCAGACCGCGGTCGGCGGTAACGGTACACGGACCGTCATCCGCAGAAAACGAGATGCTTTTATCGTCGGGCAGGACTTCGTAGAATGAGAGGATCTCTCTGACGGGTTCTTTGAGGTCGAATTCCTGCAGATCCGGTTCAAGGTCCTCAGAATCGAGCTTGCTCAGCTCCAGCATCCGGTTGACGCGCCGATTGACCTCCTGCGCCTGCTCTACGATGACGTCAGCGTAATGATCGCGCTTATCGGTCTGCACATTTTCTTTCAGATTCCCTGCATAGCCGGAGAGGATGAACAGCGGTGTTTTGATGTCGTGGGCAAGGGTGTTGACCATATCGGTGCGCTTTTGCTCCTCAAGAAGATGAACCTTCATGCTTTTTTGCATCATCACGTTGAGCAGTACGCCGATCATGACGAAAAACGCGAGCATGATCCCGACGGCAATCAGGATATTCCCGATACAGTTGTCAAGGATGTTCAGCCGCTTGGCATAGCATACTTCAAACGGCTTTCCGTAAGAGTAGGTGATCGCGTCGGACAGCAAGGGCTCTCTGTCCGTATCCGGATAATCATTCTTGAATGCGATGATATTGGCGGTAAAGGGGCTGACGTCATAATAGATGTACTCAAATGCGCCGACCTTGAGCAGACAGGAAAGGCTCAGTGTTTCGTCCTGTTCCTCCCGAACAGCTTGCTGTTCAGCGAGATCCTGCGCTTCTTTCACCAATCCGGAGCTGCCGAAGGAATCGCGGACAAATTCCTTCGGAAGGGCGTTGCGCTGCTGATAGGAGATATGGTACACAGTCAGATGATCTGTGCCTGTCGGCTTAAGCGCAAAGGTCTCGACCGGCGTATCCTGTACATACCATTTATTCACTTCGCTTGTCTTTACGATCTGCACGGCTTTCAGAATCAATTCGCTGTCCGAATTCTGACAGAAATCCGTGGCGAGCAATTCGTAGTATTCGTCGCCTTCGGGCTGATGATCGAGGTAATCGAGAATCTTTTCGTACTGTTCGTCGGTGATGGAATCCCGAAACCGTTTGAAGCTGATATATCCGAAAAAAGGCTCGCGGTATTCGGGACTGTCGATCTCGGCGGTCAGGGTGATATCGATGATATCGTCCGAGTCGTAGGACACGGATGAGGAGAAATCTCCGATGACCATATTGACGTTTCGGTCATACGTATAGGTGATTTTCGATTTTGCCGGATTGTCGCTTCGGTTCTCGACGGTCGCTGTTTTGCGGATATCGTCCAGAAAGAGGACGGGTTCGCGGGAATAGGGTTCAACGTTTTTCAGCCACACGGAAAAAGCGATCTGCGCTTCATTCGCCGCGTGATCCTTCTCGTTATTGAGCGCGATCGCTGCATAGGCGGCGGAAAGGATCAGCCATACCGATATGAGGATCGCCGTGATTCTGAAAATCAGTTTTTTTCGCTGTTTTTTGAGCTTTTTCTCCATTTTTCCTCCGCGCCCGAAAGCGCCGGGCGTTACTCTATCTTATACCCTCTGCGGATAACGGTCTTGATCAGCCTGCCGTTATCGCCGAGGGCTTTTCTGATGTTGCGGATATGGTTGTCCAGCACGCGGTTATCGGCGTCGGTATCGTAGCCCCACAGCTTGACGATGATCGCCTCGCGGCTTACGATCCGTCCCTTGTTCTCGAGCAGCAGTCTGAGGATCTCATACTCCCGCGCGGTGAGCTTCACCTCGCAGCCGTCCGAGAAAACCATGCCGTTGTTCGGGTTCATAGTCATCGTCCCCGCCGTCAGCAGATGTGACCGCACCAGACCCTTAGAGCGCTTTAGCAGTGCGCGGACCTTTTCGTACAGGACTGCCAGCGGAAACGGCTTGGTGATATAGTCGTCACAGCCGAGCGCATAGCCCTTAAGCATATCCTCCTCGGTCACCCGAGCGGTGAGAAAGAGGATCGGCGCATCGCTGTTTTTCCGCACCTCGCGGCATACTTCAAAGCCGTCAAGCTGAGGCAGCATGACGTCCAGTATCAGCAGATCGTAGGCGGTTTCATACGCCATTTCAACGCCCTTTTGTCCGTCGGCGGCGATCTCTACATTCAGAGAACTGCCGCTTTTATCATGAAAATAGTCGCATATCATCTCGCGGATATGCGGGTCATCCTCGACCAGCAGGATCCGATACATACTCTCACCCTTATGATACGTTCATTATCTGTAGTTTTTCTGTAGTTTTTATTATTTTTTTCTGCAAAATCTACAGACCATCTACAGACGGCAGTTTTATTATAATACATGGTGATAGAAATGAAAAGAACAATCTGCATATTTTTATCTTTGCTGTTATTGATCCTCTGCTGTTCCTGCTCCTCCGTCGATGAAAACGGCGGGGAACAGCTGACCTACTGGTACGCCGCCGGTTACGGCGACGATATGGTAGAGATCATCAAGCGCTATAACCGCTGGTGCAGCTCTCATTCTTCCGACGATATGAAAATCAAGCTGGTGGAGTTCGAGGACTACAACACAATGATCCAGCGGATGAATATCGAGGTCATGTCAGGCGGGGGACCCGATCTGTTTTCCAATTACATGGATCTGCCGTTTGAAAAGCTGATCCAGAACAATGCGTTCCTCGACCTTAACGACCTGATCGAAAACGATACCGCGACGGACAAGATCGACCTTTCCGAATACAACGAGGCGGTCATGGACGCAGGCGTCTATCACGGGAAGCGCTATGCGATCCCGGCGTTTTACAGCATCCGATCCCTCACCGGCTGGGAAGCGCTCTTCAAACAATATAAAATGCCGACAGAGCAGGGCTTTCACCTGACCTTTAAAAATATGGACGAAGTTTTATCCGCCTATCTCAATGATCCCGGCGACGTCCGCTTCATGAGCGGGCTTACGGACAGCAGCGGAGTCAGCGCCGATACGCTCATCCTTATGCTGATTGATTCGCGTGTGGATTTCAAAGAAAGGAGCATCGCCTTTGACGACGAGTTCAAGGAGCAGCTCGAACTTTTGCTGAAGCTGCGCGAACACTCCGACAGCGCTGATGCAGAGCTGCCGGTCGTCTTTGATGACGGAGCTGAAAAGACCTATCTGTTCGATACCTCCGCCTATTCCAATCCGATGTGGATGGAACGTACGGCGAGCAATTCAGCGAGGGAAAGCGACGAAGATACGGGCAAGCCGATCCTGTACTCCTGCTTTGAGAAGGACGCCGATACCTATTCCGCAGGCGTCGTCGAAGCCGTATATGTCAACGCGAATACAGCAAAAAGCGAAAAGGTGCTGCCGTTCCTCAAATACCTGCTCGGCGAGCATTTCCAGAATCTGGTCACCGGTACGGATGAAGAGTACTGGTCAGGCGGCGGCGCGGACTGCCTGCCCGTCCTGAACTCCGCCTTTGATAACTGTGTCAGAGACGCCCACAAGATCACCGATCTTTACGGCGAGAAGATCGGCGTCAAGGACGAGCTTTCCGAGATGACGATGGCGCTGCTGACGCACATCGAAAAGCTCAATTCCGTTTCGATGTATTTTGACGTCAACGGCTCCTATTATAACCGAAACGTGGTCACGCCGATCCTACAGGACTACCGAGACGGCAAAATCAATATCGACAAACTCATCGGCGGTCTGACGACTGCGACTAAGATCTATCTTGAGGAGTAAACCATGAAACTCAAAACAAAACAGGCGTGGACGGGCATCATGTTCGCCCTGCCCGCTCTCATCGGAATATTCGTCTTTTACCTGATCCCGTATTGCATCAGCCTTTACTACGCGTTTACGCTCCAAAACCGATTCGTCGGTTTTTCGAATTTTGTAACGCTGATGAAATCCGAGACCTTCTGGCTCTCGATGAAAAATACGACGATCTTTGCGCTGACCGCGATCCCGCTCGCCATGATCATCCCGTTTTTGATCGCGCTGTTTTTATCCACCTTCGACAAGCACACCGGTTTTTTCCGCTCGCTGTTTTTGTCCCCGCTGATCATCCCGATCGCGTCGGTGATCTATGTATGGCAGATCTTTTTCACCGACTACGGCGTCGTGAACAATTTACTGCAAAAGCTCGGTCTGGAGCCTGTCTCCTTCTTTAAGGGACCGTGGTCGATGGTACTGGTTGTCATCATCTTCGTATGGAAAAACTGCGCCTATAATATCATCCTGTTTTCCGCGGGACTCAGAAAGATCCCGAAGGACGTCCGCGAGTACGCACGGCTGGAGGGCGCGAGCGACTTTACGGTCATAACCCGTATCGTGATCCCCATCCTGCGTCCGACGACCTTCTTTGTCTTTTTGCTGACCGTGATCAGCTCCTTCAAGATCTTCCGAGAGGTGTATCTGCTCTACGGGATGTATCCCGACGAAAACATCTACATGATCCAGCATTATATGAACAACAATTTCAACAACCTCAACTATCCGCGGCTGAGCGCCGCATCAGTGATCCTGAGCGTTTTCATCATCATTATCATGCTGGTATTCTTTCTGATCGAAAGGAGGAACGACCAATGAAAAAACGTGCTGTCATCACTTCGAAATACATTGTACTTGCGATCATCGCGGCGATTTTTTTATTGCCGATCCTCTATATGGTCATGAACTCCTTTATGCCGACGAAGGAGATCACCGAAGCCTATACCTCCTCCGCCGATCACTATGCGAGCTTTCACCTGATCCCCGATCAGTTCAGCCTTGAGCAGTATTATCAGGCGTTTTTACGCAGGCCGCAGTTTCTCAAGCTGTTCTGGAACTCGGTGCTCATCACCGTGCCGATCGTCCTGATCCAATGCCTGATCTCGATCTTTGCCGCGTTTGCATTCACCAAATTCGAGTTTCCGCTGCGCGATGTGCTCTTCTTCATCTTCATCATCCTGCTGATCCTGCCGTCGTGGGTCACGATGGTACCGAACTACATGATGATCCAGAAGATGGGACTGCTGGACACGATCTGGTCGCTGATCCTGCCGTCCGCATTTACGGCGTTCGGCGTGTGCCTCCTAAGACAGTCGATGCGCTATGTGCCGGACGAAACCATTGAGGCGGCGCGGATGGAAGGCTGCGGGGTATTCAGGATCCTTTTCCAAATCGTTCTGCCCCAGGTCAAAGGGGGCGTCGCTTCGCTGATGATCCTGACCTTTATCGACAGCTGGAACATGGTCGAGCAGGTCATCATCTACATCACCGACAAGGACAAATATCCGCTGTCGGTCGCGCTGAGCGAATACGCCGGCACCGATACCGGGATCATCTTTGCCTGCGGCGTGATCTTCATGATCCCCGCGCTGCTGATCTTCCTCTATCACAGCAAGGAATTCAAAAATGCAAGAGTATAAGGTGAGACTATGAAATCATCCTTAAAACCTACCATCATCAAAATATCGATCGCCTTTATCCTGATCGTCGCACTGATGACGTATTTTTCGGGTCAGATCGATAATTATCTCCTGCCGCATGTCACCAAGACCCTCGGCGGCGACGGTACGCTCAAGTACCATCTGCATACCGATACTGTCGTTGAACGACCGCCCGCATCAAAAGCGTATGCGCTTCCGATCGATTTTCCCGTCGGCGATATCGCTGTACGGGAGGGTTCGTCTGTCAGCAAGGGCGAACGCCTGCTGCAGTATGATGCACAGGAATACGCCGCGACAAAAAAGACACTCGGCGAGAATGTCGAGCGTCTGGAATCGGAGCAGGAAAAGCTGTATACCGAATACACAACCGCCAAAGACAAGCTGTCGGCGCAAAGCGCGATGGATGCTCTGCAGGAGACCCACGCCGCACTGGAAGCGGCGCAGGAAACATATGACAACTTTGTCAGCCGTTTTGACAGCGAGGGATGGCTGCTTGCCGGCAAGGACATGGAGATCGCCTCCGTCAGCGCAGGGATCGGGGCGACCGTTCCCGAGGGGACAGCCCTGTTTTACTATGCTGCCGATCCGTCGGCGCTGCAGATCCGCTTTACCTGCGACCCTGCACTGGGCGAGCTGATATTCACCAATTCGAAGATCACGATCCGGGTTCCCCTGAGATCGGATGAGGGAGAGCCTGTGTACAGAAAAGGCTCTGCGGTAATCATTGAGAAGAAGAGTACGCAAAACGGCGTCGAATGTACGGCGGAGATCAAGGACGTCAAGCTCGAAGACGGCGAGACCATGCCGACCTACGGCGATCCGGTCATCATCGAAACGGAGTTCGAAAGCCGCCAATATGCCCACATCGTGATGAAGTCGGCGATCCATGACGAAAGCTATGTCTACGTCATTACGAAGAACCCGGATGAAAAGCGGTATGTCTATCAGGTGCCGGTTTCGATCATCGCCGAGAATGAATTTTATGCCGCCGTGGATATGACCGCAGAATCACTGCCGCTGGTTTTGACAAGCTCCAAGGCGCTCGAGGACGGACAGAGGGTGATTGTAGATGACTAAGAAAATCAAACAGATCGTTTCATTATCGCTTGCCGGCGTTTTGCTGATTCTGTTCGGCACGCTGTTCTTTATGATCTCGATCAACACCGCCGATGAATTGCCGAGGATTTTGGAGTACAAGCGCAGCCGGCTTTCCGACGGCGTCACCTTTTCGGTCTATGAAAAGCTCCCGAATGAGTCCTTTACCGAAAAGCTCGCGATCGATACGGAGCTGGATACGCAAACCGTCGACGCGCTCGGCGAGGTCAAGCCGGTGCTGGTCAACGAATACTTCTTTGATACCTACGGGATCGCCGTGGACGGTTCGGCGATCACGAACTACCAGATCACGGCTCACACGCCCGCGGCGGTCATCAGCGACAGGGCCGCTCGCGATTTAGCTTCCGACGAAAGCGTCATCGGCAGGACGATCACGCTGTATGACAAGGAATTCACGATCATCGGTATCTACAAAAAGCCCGCAGGTTTTCCGCGCGGGATCTCGTCGGATTTTTATGAGCGTGTCTATATCCCGTACACCTGCCGCAGCGGCTATCAGGAGCTTGCGATCGATACCCTCGCCGCGCCGAAGGGCTCTTATGCCGAAAAGGCGCTCGCGCTTCTCGGAATGACGCAAACAGACACGGACTATTATCTGGAAAACGATATCGCCGTCAAGCATGATATCGTTGCGAATTTCCCGACTGCGCTGATCTTTGCCCTGACGGTCGTGATCGCGGTGTACTGCATCAAGAATCTGAAACGCCTGTTCCATCATACACGGCGCAGACTGAGCCCGGAATACGAGCGTTATACTGTGCCGCAGATCATCAAACGCCGCAAATGGTTCCTGCTCGCAAGGATGCTGATCGCGGCGGCTGTCATCGCTGTTCCGATCGCCCTGCTCGTGCTGTTCCCGCCCAAGCTGGTCCTCCCGCTGTCATACATCCCTTATGATAATATCTTTGACATCGGCTGGTATTACAACGCATTCAGATCCGCGGTGCAGATCAGCAATTCCGATCTGACGGTCGGAAATCTCTATTACAGCCATTTGTTTACGGCAACATGCATCACCGCGCTGGTCCTGTTCATCCTGACCGTCGTGCTGATGCTCTTCACTGCAGTCAAGCTGGATGCCGTAGTTTTCAAACAGCTGTTCAAAGAACCGCAAATCGCGGATGAGAATGATCTTTCGGATGAAGCCGATTCATCGGGCGAGAATGAACCGACTCAGGGGCCGGAGGAAAGATCCGAGATGGGCGACGAGCCGCATCCCGACGAAGCGGAACAGCCGAAAGAAACAGAATAGGCCGGAATGTACTCGCCGTTGAATCATTAATTGAAGATCCCCACCGCAGTATCTATTACAGATACTGCGGTGGGGATATCTTTTTGCGATGTACCGAAAAACCGGATCAACATCAATACCAGTTGAAGATATAATAGTTGCCGCCGTGATTGGTGATAAAATCATTCATCATCGAGGCGTATCTTGCGGCGCTGATCTCGGTATCGTTATACTCGAACTCGTATCTGGTGAATGGGCTCCATCCGCCTTCGCCGTCGAATGTATACTGGATGATCTCGGTGATCCTGCCATTCTCTTTGATGACTTCATATTTTGCCTGCTGCTGAGTACCGATATCGGCATAATCCGCGGTCATCAGACTGACGATTCCGTCGGCGTCATAATCGGCGGTATAGATACCTCTGAACCGTATCCATTTCTTCTCTTCCCGTTCACTCCAGTACGCGTACATACCGGTATTCGTCGTGCTTTTCAGCAAGCCGTTCTCCGTCGTGATCGAAACAGAGTCGACTTCTTCCATATGTATGTCGGGATTCCATTCATTTCCTGCTCGACACGTATCGTGCAGTACTACCGTAAAGTAGCCGTCGCCGTGTCCGTACTGGTACATTTGCTTTGCGTAACTTCCGGAACCGATGGTTTCCTGCTTGAGATTATACACCCTGCCGTCCGAATACTCGACGGTCGTTTTAGAATCATCGGATTCTTTGATTTCTGTGCGGGTCAGCGGAAGATCGCCGTCAAAGGTATAGGTAATGTTTGTCAGAACGTGTTCCGCGTCATCGTAGTTTTCAAGCGTATCGAACAGGACAGGATAGCTGTTCTCATACTCGACAGTCGTTGTCTGGGACAGCTCCCAATCCTCATATTCATTATCCCATTGATAGGTATCGACACAGCTCAGCAGCTTGTGTTCGATCTCGGAAGGCTGAGCACCGATCGGTTCGCCGATCCCCTCGGGAGCGGAGAGACCCGCTAACCAGCGCTGGATCGCGGTCGCGTCGATGATGGTTACCTCACCGTCGCCGTCGGTGTCAGCCGCTTTCTCGTTGAAGGCTGATACCGAAAGCGACGCAAGCTTCCGCTGGATGGCGGTCGCGTCAACAACGGTCACCTTTCCGTCGCCGTCCACATCGCCGAGGATCGACGTATCGGGAACCGGCGTATTTCGATAAGTCAGCCCGAAGCCTCTGACATAAAGGGGCGTATCGGTATAATTATATTCATCATCGAGCGCAGGGATATTGATCGGCAGCTTTGCGGTCGGCGCATCGTCGGCGCTGAACATCATATAGAGCGCTACCGGCATATTCGGACCGTACTGCGTGATCTCGGTCGTCTTTTCTCCGGGATCGACCGGCATTGACCGTGCGAGATAGGCGATCATGATCGCGTCCGCTTTTTCAAAACGCGCGGCGTCATACGGCAGGCTAACGGACATCACGATGAACTTGCCTCCGTTTTCATGGATGGTATCGGCAAGAGTATCCGCCATCTTTGCCGTATCGTTTTTCAAGGCATAAGCGCCGTAGATCTCGGACATAAAGACGACATTATCCGCACCGTCGATCATCGGCAGAACTTCATCCGCGGATTTGCGGTAGTAGGAATACGCGGTCACATCTGCTCCCTTGGGGAGCTTGCCGTCTGCACTTAGCTTTCTGACCGCGTAATTCATCGGGATGGTCTCGTCGTCATACGGAACCAGCACAACGGTCTTTTGATTTTCCTTTGTCAACGGCAGGGTGTTATCGTCGTTCTTAACAAGGGTGATCGCCTTTTTGGTGAGCTCCCACTCTTTATCGTGGCTGTCTTTCGTACCGACAGAGTTAACCGCGTTCTGCACACGGCTTTCGATATCCGAGCCGTCATATGGGGTGAATAGACCGTTGTTCTCTTTCAGCTTCAATATCCTGAGAACAGCCGCGTCAATCATATCCATATCGATCTCGCCGTTATCTGCCATCTGTGCCAGTGTTGCGATATAGGTATCTAATTCAACAAAATCATCATGCGACTGGGGGACAAACGGCATGAGCAAAATATCAACGCCCGCTTCGATCGCCAACTTTGCCGCGTCGTACTTGTCAAAGTGCTTGGCGATCGCGTCCATCTCCATCGCGTCGGTAATGACGACGCCGTCATATCCCATATCTCCGCGCAAGATATCGGTGATGATGGTCTTGCTGAGGGTAGCGGGCAGATTGATCGTCTCGCCGGTCAGCTTTGATGTATAAGTATCCTTTTCGATCTGCGGATAGACGATATGCGCGGTCATGATCATCTGTGATCCCGCGTCGATGCACGCCTGAAACGGAATCAGCTCGTTCTGCTGTAATTCTTCATAGGTTTTGTCGATGCTCGGCAGACCGGTATGGCTGTCGGTATCGGTATCGCCGTGGCCGGGAAAATGCTTGAGGGTCGAGATGACGCCTGTATCATTCAGTGCCTGCACAAAAGCACTGCCTTGCGCCGCAACGATCTGCGGGTCGTCTGAGAAAGATCGGACGCCGATGATCGGATTAGCGGGATTGCTGTTGACATCTACATCGGGCGCAAAATCCGCGTTGATACCGAGCGTTTTTGCCTCGCTGCCGATGGCCGCGGCGACTTGCGCTGTCGTATCTTTATCATTGATCGCGCCGAGCGCCATGTTGCCCATCATCATTGTGCCTTGAGTCAAGCGGGTAACGTTCCCGCCCTCCTGATCGGTGGTGATCAGCAGCTGGGGACGATCGCCGCCTGCGGCGTTCGTCTTCTGCAAAGCGTCGACAAATCGTACGGTTCCCTCGTTGGTCGCTGTGTTCTGTGCAAACAGGATCACGCCGGCAAAGCTGTGTTTGCCGAGCGAGGCGGCAATATCTTCGGTGATCTCTGTCACATCGGATCGGTTGCCATCTTCATCCGTTTTCCATCGGAAAGCCGGCATGATCATCATGCTGATCTTATCCTCGGTAGACATCGAAGCGAGATACTGCTCCGCATTGCTCTCTGCCGCGGCTGTCGGTGTCACAGCGGTTGTCAGGAACAACAGAAGCATAACGAGCGTTAATGATAGAATTCTTTTTTTCATAAAACCATCCTTTTCCGGCAGTAATTCTGTATATCGTTAAGAGTGTCAATTAAGCGTCGGGATCGCCGTATTCATATATCCTTTGCCTTTCATATTTTATCTGCCTATCCAGTCGTACCGTCTCAGGTGTTCGAAGGTCGGGCATTGATACCCCGGAACAACATCCATCAAATACAGCTGATTATTCGTGATCCCGAGCAGAACGAAGTCGTCGTAATACACTGTCGTGAGGTAAGTTTCATATTGCGGGACGAGCTTGCTGCGATACCGAATAGCGCTCCTGAAGCTGAACTGCAGCGCATCCGTCAATCTCTCAACCCCGTCATCGGGACGACGATTCTCAGAAAACCGATATTCGTAGGGGTAGAACAGCAGCAGGTTCTTTTTCGTTTCGAGCTTTTCCAGGAAGACCTTGACGTCCTTTTCATAGTTTTGCAGATCCTCGCCACGGCGTACCCGTTCCAAATCTGCTAAAGTCATCTGACGCAGAGCGGCGTGCATGCGCGTCACCGTGATCTCGCTCTCAACGCCGAGCTGATCCTGTCTGCTCTCATAACCGACGATCATACCGTTGTCATCGATCTCATAGCGGGGCGAAAGCATACTGGAAGCCTTCATACTTGACTGGGACGCGATCAGCTTGAAGTCGATACCGTAATCCCCCGAATATGCATCGCACTCGGCGTGAGCCTGCGCCATACGCCATACGAACTCCGGCGGGTGACGTCTGAGCATTTCAGCAGAGTGATTCAACAGCTCTACCATGTAAAACTCATAATTGCACTTCGGATCGTTGCGCACAAAATTTTTCACGGTAACAGGTGCGTCAAGCTGCCTGAGCATCAGTTCCGGCTTCAAGTATCCCACCCCAATCTTCACGGATAATTCTGAATGTATAATACCAGAAAACAGGATTTTTGTCTATAAAAATCTCCGCATGGAGTGCAGTCCATACGGAGATTCATTCCTTAGATAACCAAACGAAAAGCATCAGCCCCGCGGCGGAGAAAAGGTCCTGCCTCCACCGCAGCAGAGCTGAGCAGATTTTCAAATACTTATTCCCGGATATGCTGGATCAGGTTGATGCCGAACCCGGAGGGCGAGAACAGAATGCACGCCTTCGCCGAACCGGTTTCAGTCACCGTTCCGTTCTGTCCTTTTTTAAAGCCGTGAGCAAGCAAAAAGCTAAGCTATTGCATCTTTTATGCCGCTTTAGCAGTATCCTCAGACTGAGCATCGTCGGGGATATATTGCTGCTCCGCCTTAGTGATTTCGTCCGGGTAGATTTTTGCAAAATCATCCTTCATTGAGATCGATATAAAGCCTTTTTCAGTGTATTCCTCTGATTTTTCTTTGAAGTCCTGTGTTCCCCATTCGCGGACATTATCGTCGGCGACGACCATATACGCCTGCGCCTTGTAGGGATTTCTTTCGTCAAGGGCGTAGTTCATCATGCTGGTGTCGCTGCCGCTGTTGCCGAAAGCAAGCACCGGACGTTTGCCGATCTCACGCTCGACGTAGATGGACTTGTTGGCGTTCAGGTTTTTCTGTATAAAGCCGCCGGTAAGAACAAGCTCGTCGCCGTTCTCATATTTGAAGTCCATATTGGACGGCTCATCCTCGTGACCCTTTACCTTTACCTCAAAATCGGTACCGATCACGTGCTCCGGCTCAACATAGTCTTTGATCGGAGAGTTGGCGACGATAGCGCGGGTGGTGGTACGCTCTGTGCCGCTGATGACCCAGATCGTGAATCCGTTATCATAGAGATATTCTACAAGCTCAGCCATCGGCAGATAGAAATTGTCGATGTAGCGCATATTGTTAAAGCTCGCGGTCTCCTTCTTGCCGAATTCCACCGCGTAGTTATAGAACTCCTCGACGGTCATGCCCGCATAAGCCTTTGCAAAGTTCCGCGCAAGCGTTTCGTCGGCAACGTAGCCGGGTTTGATCGACGCGGCAACCTCTTTGAGCTCGTCTGAAACGCGCTCGGGATGATCGTGCAGGCAGTATTCGATGAACATCATCGTGTCATAGTACGTATAGAAGGTTTCGCAGGCAAGCGTGCCGTCCATATCGAACACCGCGATGCGGTCATCGACCGGAATAAAATCGGCTGAGCCGTCTTTTGTAACAGCGCTCACATAATCGATCAGGTTTTTCTTGGCGCCGGTACCGTCGTTCCAGAGCGACAGCGCTTCATTCCCGTCAATGGTGACATTCTCATCCGCGGGGACGGTTTCATCAGCAGGGGCAGTTTCATCAGCGGGGGCAGTCTTGTCTGCGGAAACCGATTCGGTTTGCTTCCAGCCCACGCCGGCGGCGTAAAGTGTACTGACCGTCAGCAGCGCACAGATCGTGATGATAGCGACAACGCGCCAGACCTTCATTTGCTTCGTTGTTTTTTCCATAGTGTTCCCTCTTTCTTTATAGTGTTATTGTGTTATCGTTTTACGGATCGAAGTTTCTTTATCAGGAAGATCAGGTATACGATCAACAGCAGCGCCGCTGCAGCTGCTCCTGCGATATAAGAAACGGTTTGATCCAATTGGAAGCCTTCTTTAGCGATAAGGAGATATGTTACGCTCACCGCGGTCATAAAGGTCGCGGGCAGCGCGGTAAGCAGAGAGCCGAAGCGATACTTTCCTTTTTTGAGCAAGTATGCGGTCGCTACCCACAGCGCGACCATCGCGAGCGTCTGGTTGCTCCATGAAAAGTAACGCCAGACCGTCTGGAATCCGTCGTCGTTGACACTGGCAAACCATGTCAACAACCCGCCGATCACCAACAACGGGATCGTGATCAAAAGACGGTTCGTGATCTTCTTCTGATCCAACCGGAAAGTCTCCGCGAGGATCAGTCTTGCAGATCGAAACGCGGTATCGCCCGAAGTGATCGGGCAGATAATGACGCCCGCAACGGCGAGAACGCCGCCGAAAACGCCGAGAACGCCGGTCGAGATCTCATATACGACGTCAGATGCGCCGCTCTTCAGCGCCTCGCTGAGCAGCTCGGTCGTTCCGTAAAAGGCTACGCCTGCGGCAGCCCATACAAGCGCGATCACCGACTCGCTGATCATTGCGCCGTAGAAGATGCTTCTGCCCTCTTTTTCGGACTTGATGCACTTGGCGATCATCGGCGACTGTGTCGCGTGAAAACCCGATACCGCACCGCAGGCGACCGTAACGAACATATACGGCCATACCGGCGTACCATCGGGATGGAGATTCTGAAATGACAGCTCGGGAATGGTGTATTTGCCGCCCGAGAAAAGGATACCGCCCAATACCGTAATTGCCATAACGATGAGCAGGACGCCGAAAATCGGGTACAGCTTTCCGATCAGCTTGTCGATCGGCAGGAGCGTTGCCAGCAAATAATAGACAAGAATGACGATCGCCCAAAAGGTGCCGTTCATCGAATCGGGCGTGAGCTTGTCGAGCAGTACGGCAGGACTGGTGACGAACACCGTGCCGCACAGCACCAGGAGAACGACCGAAAACAGTCTCATAAACCACTTTGCGGCTTTTCCTAAATAAGTACCTGACAGTTCAGCGATCGACGCACCCTTATGACGCGAGCTGATCATGCCGCTCATATAATCATGTACCGCGCCGCCGAGGATCGAACCGAACACGATCCATAAGAACACCACCGGTCCGAACACCGCGCCCATCAGCGCGCCGAAGATCGGTCCCGTACCGGCGATATTCAAGAGCTGCACCAAAAACGCCTTCCATTTCTTCATGGGAACGCAGTCGACGCCGTCGTTGATCGCGATCGCAGGCGTCTGCCTGTCATCCGGCGCAAAGATTTTTTCCGCCACTCTGCCGTAGACGATATAGCCTACGATCAAAACGGCAAATGATATCAACAGTGAGATCATACTACCACTTCCTGATTAATATTTTTACGATTTGTTTCGATAATCTAAGGAAACTGTGTTATTATCTTCTTTTAGCCAATTCTTCTTTTATGGAATTAAATCTGTTTCTTCCCATATTGGCTTTAAATGCGCATATGATTGAAATAACGAATATTGCTACCGGAAGAACACAGAAGATGATTCTGACTGCATCTTGTGCCGTTTGAGGTTGTACGTATGCGTAAACGACTTCGCCCGTTCCCTCGTCCAGAAAAGGGGTCTCTTTGTACTGGAACAGCTGCAGAAGAAGAGATACAAGCGCAAGCGCGATGCCGTTTGAAAGCTTGTAGATAAAACTTTGCACACCGTAATATGCGCCCTCTCTCCGGATTCCGTATGTATATTCGTCGAGTTCGACGATATCCGGAATAGATGCGTATGGGAGGATTTGAATGCCGCTCATTCCGCACCCGACTACAAATACCGCCAGCGTCAGGACTATCGTAGTACCGGATGAAAGCAGTTCCCCCATCGAAGCTGAGGCAGACTGATACATTTCGCCTTTGAAAGAAGGGACGAGCAGAGCGATGATCAGCCCGATGGAGGTGATTATCACCGAGAACAAATACACTCTGTGTTTTTCAAATTTTGCCGACAATTTGTCCCAAACGACAGACGTCGCCATCGCCACAAGCAGGGGTATTGCGACAAAAATCATCGAAAGGATACCGTCGGGCGCATATCCGAGACTGTCCTGGATATAAAACATAAACAACGCCAAGAGGATATCGAATCCCAGCATACTGGTCAGATAATACGCCGTCGTGTATCTGAATTCCTTCATTTTAATGAACTGAGACAGAGTCCTGAACAGTCCGTACGGGTTTTTCTCTTCATTGCCCGTATATCTTTCTTTGACATTTAAGCCGGAGATCAGCATCGTCACGCTGGCAAGAACGCCGAATATCGCGCTCGAGACCAGATACGAGTTTTTTATTGCTTCAAATCGGGTGTATCCGGCGTCAATAAACAAATCCGAGAATACGGTATTGTCTCCGGCAAGCAGTCCGAACAAAGCCGCGCCAAGTATCAGCCCCACGTTGGCAAGCACGATTCTTGCAGTCGTCAAGCTGCTTCTCTGGTCGTAATCGTCTGTAATATTCGCAGTGAGCGAGTTATACGGAACGTACACGATCGTATACGTGGTGTTAAACAGGCAATACGCCATCAGATAATAAACGAACTTAACAAATTGAGACGTCTCTACGGAGAAGGGGCAGAGCCATAATATGATGAACATCAATCCAAACGGAATGGCTCCGAATATCATATAGACGCGTCTTTTTCCGAATTTGGATTTTGTGTTGTCGCTTATCCGTCCCATCCACACGTCTGTTATCGCGTCCCAGATTTTCGCGACCAAAAAGACAAGCGAAGCAAGAGCCGGTTTGAGACCGCCGATGCTGACCATGAAAAACAGCAGATAAAAAGAAAAAGCGGCAAGCAAAATATTGGCGGACAAATCCCCCAAACCATAGAAAAACTTTACTTTCCAATTGATTTTAACGTTGTCATCCATTTTTTCCTCCTCGTTTACTGATCTGAAATCATACAAATCGCGTTTGCCGCCATCCGTCAGGAGTTCAACTGTTTGTAATTTGCGGCGTTTGATTTGTAGAGCTTTTTGAACACCGTGTAGTTGCGGTCGTATACGCCTTTATTCTTCAAATTCGGAATATAAGCGCGGTTGGCTTTAACAAGCCGGCGGGACAATTCAAGTACATCCTCGCCTTTGATGCCCGCCGCTACGACAAGAGCCGTTCCGATTGCGCCTACCTCCTGCGTATTACCTACCGTCTCTATGGTTCGTCCGGTAATATCCGCCAGCATCTGGCAGGTAACGGGAGATAATGCCCCTCCGCCGACAAAGCGGATCGGATCAGATGCCTTTACCTTTTTCTCTGAGCATTCCAGCAGCCATCGCAGGTGATAGCAAATACCTTCCAAAACCGCACGGATCATATCTCTTTTGCCGTTTTCGATTCGGATGTTAAAGAACATTCCGCCGGCATTTGAGTCCTCAAACGGACAGCGGTTACCGTGCAGCCAAGGGGTAAAGATCACGCCGTTTGCTCCCGGAGGGACTTTACTGACTTCTTCAGAAAGATAATCATAAAGGCTTAGGTATTTGCTCTCAACATCCGTAACTTTGGTTTGATCCAAATATACATTTATCTCATCCAGTGCAAGATGCTCCATGACCCATTCAAAGCACTTTCCGGCTGTTTCCAACTCTGCGTAATAATTGAAGTATCCGTGTTTGGCAGACAGGACGCCGGTAATCATGGCCTTGATATCGACGGTCTGATGATCCATAAAGGTTGAGACCCATCCCGACGTTCCTACGTAGATATGGGTGTCGCCGGGTTTCGTACATCCGGCACCGATATTGACAAACGTCGTGTCTCCGCCGCCCCCGAAGACCGGGATGCCTTCAACGAGTCCCAGCTCCTGAGCCGCAGTCTTTGTGAGTCCGCCGACTAAATCCGTACAGTCGATGATCTGAGGCATATGGTCGGGATCCACCTTGTACATCTTCAAAAGCCCTTTGTTCCAGCCTTCCTTTCCCTTTCTCGTGTCATAAAGGAAGGTCGCAAAAGCAGTGTCCGCAGTCCTGACGATCCTGCCCGTACAGCGAGAAACGAGATAGTCGCCGATATCCAGCCATTTATATATTTTTTTGAATACATCCGGCTCGTTATTTTCCACCCACTTGTACTTCCAGACCGGGTCTTTTGCACTGGTCGAACCGGCGTAATTGACGATCAGATTCCGAAGAAGTTTATATAGGCTGCAGCCGGATACCTTAATGACGCCGCGGGCCATACAATCCTTGTACTCTTTGACGCCCTTTTGATCCAGATAGTTCATCGGGCGGCGAAGGGAGTTACCGTTCTCGTCTACAAAAACAGCCCCCTGCATCTGTGAGCAAAACGCCATGCCTTCTATCTCGGCAGGCGTGACCCCGGACTGTTTAAGCAGATCGCGAGTGGTCGAGCACAGCGCCGCCCACCATTCTTCTGTATCCTGTTCTGCTCCGCCATCGTCGGATATGTAAATACCGTAACCGGCAGTGGAGCTTGCAGCAAGACGAATCTCCGCGCCGATCTCAAACAAGCAGGTTTTTACAGCGCTTGTTCCGAAATCATAAATGATGATATACACTTACTCTTCCTCTTTTAGATGGATGTTCCATCCCGTGTCGATTTTCTCTTTGACCTTACTCATCGTCTCTTTGTTCAGATCAGGCCAGTCGATCACGGTGCTTGCTTTATCCTTTACCAGATGGGCTTTTTCGGCACACAATGCGAGCGGCGTATCGGCAAGAGAATCAGAATAGAAATTCTCGATCAGCGGAAACCCTTGATCGATGATGTACTTTGCCTTTTCCTTAGCATACATCATGTTATTCAGAAACACCCCATACTCACGGTCAAATTCCGTAGCCATAAAATTCACACCAAGCCTCTTTGCAATAGGTCCGATGATGCAGTCCGGCGACGCGCTGATGATCAGATCGTCAGACCTTTTTTGCGCGAGATACCAAGGAGCGATCTTCTTCTCGTTCTTATCCCAGTATCGCTCGATCTGTTCATCGAAGTCATCTATCAGCGTCAGATAGCCGAACATCTTACGCTGCATCAGATACTCCGGCATTTTTCCCATCTTTCGCAAAATCAGGTTGCGGATCACTTTCGGTAAAATAGTGAAATACATTTTAGGATGCCTCCTCATGCACCAGAAGCCAAAGCCTATCGAGCAATCCCCGGGGAAAATCGTCCCGTCAAAATCATATACATTCATAATGTCACCTCTCCTTTTTCTTGTGAGAAAAGATTATCATATTTATATTCGGAAGCTCCGGTTCGTTGACGTCCTGAAGATCGTACACGATCCCGTTCTCCTCCGATTCCTTCAAAAAGGCATTCACGAAAACAGTTTTGTTCCATATATACCTCTTCTTTATGGTGATTCGGAGACAGGTTCATTGATATGATAAATGTTTTCGAACTCAGCCAAATACCGCTGGATCTTCGTTGCATCGATAATGTTGAGTCCGTCACCGTCAACATCGGCAGCCGCATCGTTAAAAGAAGCGGTCGCCAGCTCGGCGAGTTTTCTTTGAATGGCGGTCGCGTCGAGTATCGTCACCGCTCCGTCGCCGTCAGCGTCGCCGCGAACATAGACGACAATCGGCTCGTCAATCGGCGGGTAATACTCATTGAGCCAACCGACGCGGTCAGAAAGCCAGCCGCGAAGATATCCGACGTTCTCGTCATAGGTGGATAGAGGTTTTTTCTGCACATTTACCCACCACTTGCCGACGTTCCAGCCGGCGTCGGTATAGTTGCGATCAAAAAGAGGTCGGTATTCATCCAGCAGACGGTCGATCATACCGCCCTCTGCCGCCAGATCCGCAAAATCGTCATAATACAAGCGGAAGGCTTTGTGTACCTCTTCATTGAACCAATCGCAGGAACACAGATATCGATACAGATGACAGTTCGCCGCAGATAGTCCGTCAGATGCAGCGCATGCCGCCGCGTTGGCAGAATAGGCGGCATTACTGTTGCCCGCGGCGAGATCATAGTCCCATGCGGGTCCGGCATAAAGCACGCCGTCCTTATAATAAAAGAACACGGAGCTGAAATTGAAGTCTACCGTTTTATAAAGCTCGTTGAGCAGATAAAATTTCGTAAAGGAAGGGATGTCGATCTTTGCCGAGATAGCGTCGCGATCCCCGGTTTTGACAGTCGCCGTAATATCGTCCATCGTGGACTGTATATAGGCAAGCTGCTCGGCGTTCGGTTCCTCCGGCTCGCTGACCGCGAAGCGAATGCCGTCGGTCTTGAAATACGTGACGTCGCTCTCAGACCGTGTAGCCTCCAGCTCGATCAAAAAGTCGTTCATGCCGCCGTTCGATTCGATGTCGATGTCTACGCGAGCCTTACCCTCCTGCACCGGTTCCATGAGGGTATAACAGCCGCGAAAGCTTCCGTCGACCCACAGCTCCACAAACCGCTGTTCGCTGGTATACGCTAACCCCATCCTTTTAGCTAGGTCAAAAGCGATGTAATTTCTCAGCAGGGTGGGATCGAAGGTGTTCGCGAGAAGCGCCCACTTTTTTCCTGCGCCCATGCCGAGGAGGTCCTTTTTCTTGCTGAATTTGAACGTAAACGCCTTCTTCGTGACAAAGGCAAGCGCGGTACTGTGCCCGCGCACTTTGAACAGGACGCTGTCGGTCAGCGATTCGCCGTTGACGTCGGTGACGGTGATCTCGGCGTTGACATAGCCGTCGGCTTTTTCAAGAGCAGTGCCGTTGCCGTTTTCGGTGGTGATCGTAATGCGCGGAACAGAATCGATCGTTTCGGCAGAGGCTGACGCCGGGATCGCTGTTATCATCCCGAGTATCAGATACAGGCTGAATAATATAGAAACGGTTCTTTTCATGACGATATGAGCATCCTTCCTGTTTGATAACATACAACCAATGATTTGCGAACGGTTTACACGCTTATTGAACAAAAGTATACTTTCTCTGAATATAATTTTACAATAAGATGCACAATACCTCAAGTGTTTTTTTATGTTTTTTAGGGGATGTTCCATTATGGAACATCTATCGTATATTTGATAAGGGATAAGCTTACATAGATATCAGCAAAATGCTTATCATAACAGCAGTGGGACTGCCGCGCTGAACGCGACAGTCCCACTTATACATTTCTATGTAATTCTATGCATCAAGCCTTTCGGCTCTTGCGGTCGGGTGTTTATTTTACGGTCACTACGATCTTCACTCTCATACCATTCTGTGTGAAAGCGTAGAGGTTGCAAGTACCCTTACCGACTGCGGTGATCACACCGTTCGCATCGACCTTAGCAATATTCTTATTGCAGGATTCATAACGAACTGCGATCTGTCCCTTCAATTGCTGCTTGCCCGAATTTACGAGTTTCACAGTCGGCTTGATGGTCGCCTTTCTGCCTACAGACAGTGTATAAGCAGTCTGGGCAGCGGTGATCTTCGACGCGTTGGTGTACTTCGTGTTATTGATAGCAACGGAACGGATGGACGCGCTTCTTACGAGGGTGACCTTTTTGCCGTCTACCATCTTGTAAGCCACGACGTAAATGAATACGTTCTTAGAAGCGTCGATCGTTTTGCCGTTGATTTTGGAAATGACGTAAGATGTATCACCGGACTTTGCGGAAGTGACGAGCGGATAACTGCCCGTTCCGGTGTAGCCTGCATAGACGTCATAACCGTCAGCGTTCTTGACCGCAGTCCATGCTACTTTGTAATTGGAGCCGCTGATCGCAACTCTTGCGATGGGAGAGCCGTAGAATCCATATACGCCGTTAACATACGTTACGTCATAGTTATCAAGATTTCCGTCAACGATCTCGGGTCTGATCTTGTTTGCAGAGATACTGTAATGGAGTTTGACGCTGATTTTGTCGCCGTCAACAAGCCCCTGTACGGTATACTTGCTCTGATCGACGGCTGATCCGTAAGCGACATACTGGTTCTTTGCGGTAACGGTCAGTTTCGCCTTTGCGAGGTTGACGGTCTTGCACTCGGCTTCGGTGCCGGTATGCTCATCGTCGCCCGCGACCTTGCTCCATACATAGTAGGTACCGGCGTCCTTGGCTGTAGGAATCTCAGAACCATACTGATCGTCTGCGGGAGCAGTAGTCGGATCTGTTCCGAGTGCATACTGCATCGTGTAGCCTTCCGGCAGTTCGGTTGTCGGAGCGTTAACCAACCGGATCTCATCGCCGTTATAGGTTGCGTCGCTGCCTGTCTTTGCAGAAACCTCGCTCGCAGCCTGTAATACAGTTTCTCTTTCCTCAGCGTCGGTCAGCTTCTTAACGGTATCTTTGTCAACTTTCGCCTTCTGATCGTCAGTCAGCGCGTCATAAGCCTCTCTTGCGGCTTCGACATCCGCCTTGTCGTCGAGGGTAATTTCCTTGGTTGCGGGCAGATCGTTGATCTCGTCTGCAACTGCTTTTGCAGCCTCGAGATCGGCAATTTCCTTCTCGGCGTCAGTCAGCTTCTTGACGGTATCTTCGTCAACCAGATCCTTCTGGTCGTCGGTCAGCGCGTCATAAGCCTCTCTTGCGGCTTCGACGTCCGCTTTGTCATCGAGAGCGATTTCATCGGTTGCGGGGATCGCGTTGATCTTATCTGTAGCCGCTTTGGCAGCCTCGAGGTTCTCGATAGCGGTCTCAGCGTCGGTCAATTTATTGACGGTATCTTCGTCAACCAGAGCCTTCTGGTCGTCACTAAGCGCGTCATAAGCCTCTCTTGCGGCTTCAACAGTTTCTTTGTCGTTGAGGGTGACCTCATCCGGAATCTCGTCGATCTTATCTGTAGCCGCTTTGGCAGCCTCGAGATTCTCGATAGTGGTCTCGGCGTCGGTCAGCTTCTTAACGGTATCTTCGTCAACCAGAGCCTTCTGGTCGTCACTCAGTGCGTCATAAGCCTCTCTTGCGGCTTCAACAGTTTCTTTGTCGTCGAGGGTGACGTCATCCGGGATCTCGTCGATCTTATCTGTAGCCGCTTTGGCTGCTTCAAGATTCTCGATAGCGGTCTCGGCGTCGGTCAGCTTCTTGACGGTATCTTCGTCAACCAGAGCCTTCTGATCGTCGGTCAGTGCGTCATAAGCGGCGCGGGCTGCTTCTACGTCATCCTTATCTTCGAGGGTGACGTCAGCGGCTGCGGGCAGCGCGTTGATCTTATCGTCAGCGCCTTTTGCAGCCACGAGGTCTGCGATCACGGCTTCGGCGTCGGTCAGCTTCTTTAAGGTTTCTTCTTCGACCTGAGCCTTCTGCTCATCGGTCAGTGCGTCATAAGCGGCGCGGGCTGCTTCTACGTCAGCCTTATCGTCGAGAGTGATATCATCGGCTGCGGGCAGATCGTTGATCGCCTCGGTTACGATAGAGGCTTTTTCGGTTTCGGCGAGCGCATCTTCCGCGTCGGTGAGTTTCTTAAGGACTTCGTCGCTTATCAGAGCCTTCTGGTCGTCGGTCAGCGCGTCATAAGCGGCGCGAGTGTTCTCAATGACGTCACGATCCTTATATGTAACATCGGTCGGCAGTTCGCTGATCTTGAATACGACAGCCATCGCCGCCGATAAATCTTCAAATAAGCTCTGGGATTCTGCGAGCTTTTCTTCCGCGTCGGTCAGTTTCTTCAGAGTATCTTCGGATACAAGTGCCTTCTGATCGTCGGTCAGTGCGTCATAAGCGGCGCGGGCTGCTTCGATCTGATCCTTGTCATCTACGCTGACATCCTCAGGCAGCGCGTTGATCGTATCGGTAACAGCTGCGGCCGCCTCGATATTTGCGATAGCGGTCTCGGCGTCGGTCAGCTTCTTCAATGTGCTGACATTGACCCAGTGCTTCTGATCGTCGGTCAGCGCGTCGTATGCGGCGCGGGCCGCTAAGATATCGCCTTTATCCTGAAGCGTTACATCGTTGGGCAGTCTGCTGATCTTGCTGATGACGGGTAATGCCGCCTGCTGATCGGTGATCCTCTTCTCGGCAGCGGTCAGCTTGTCTACGGTATCCTGATCGACATAAGCCTTCTGATCGTCGGTCAGCGCGTCGTACGCCTCACGGGCAGCCTTCACTTCTTTTATATCACTGACGGTGACGTTTTTAGGCAGAGCGTTGATTGTGTCACCGGCTTCTTTAGCCGCCTCATGATCCGCGATCTTCTTCTCGGCATCGGTCAGCTTCTTTAATGTATCTTCGGATACGAGAGCCTTCTGATCGTCTGTCAGCGCGTCATACGCGGCGCGGGCTGCTTCGACGTCAGCCTTGTCGTCGAGGGTGACGTCAGCGGCTGCAGGCAGATCGTTGATCTCATCAGAAACCGCTTTTGCGGCCTCGAGGTTCGCGATAGCGGTCTCAGCGTCGGTCAGCTTCTTTAAGGTATCTTCGGATACAAGAGCCTTCTGATCGTCGGTCAGCGCGTCGTAAGCGGCGCGGGATGCTTCAACCGCATCCTTGTTTTCGAGGGTGACGTCAGCGGCTGCGGGCAGATCGTTGATCGAATCGGTCACCGCTTTTGCGGTTTCGAGGTCTTCGATCGCCTTCTCGGCGTCGGTCAGCTTCTTGACGGTATCTTCGTCAACATAAGTCTTCTGATCATCGGTCAACGCGTCATAAGCGGCGCGGGCTGTTTCGACAGCATCCTTATCTTCGAGGGTGATTTCGTCGGTCGCGGGAATCGCGCCGATGGTCTCGCTTACGGTTGCCGCTTTGAGAGCGTCCTCTGCGTCGGTCAGCTTCTTAAGTGTATCGTCGCTTACCTTTTTCTTCTGGTCGTCGGTAAGGTCGTTATACGCCTTTCTTGCGGCTTCAATAGCGTCTTTGTCCGCAGTTGTTACCTCGTCTGCTGCAGGAAGTGCGTTGATAGTATTCGTTGCAGCACCCGCTGCCTCGGTATCAATAGCGTCCTGTAATGTGGTTTCAGCGTCGGTCAGCTTCTTAAGAGTGTCGGTATCAAACGATTCCTTCTGCGCATCGGTAAGGTTATCATAAGCTGCTCTGACTTTCTCAATCTTATCTTTGTCGGAAGTGGTAACCTCCGTGCTTGCAGGAAGAGCGTTAATCATTCCAACTACTGCTGCTGTTGTTGCGTCTGAAATTGCTCCGTTAGCGGTATCAACAGCGTCCTGGTCTGCAGTTTCACTATCTGCAACTTCTTTTGCAGCGTCTATCGCAGTTTTAAGTGTGCTTGCGATAGTAGAATAATCCGTATTATCCTTAATGCTGTCATACAGTGTTTGGGCTGCTGTGATGGCTGTATTAAGGTCTGTTTTGTCAACGCTCACTTCAAACTCCGCTGAAACACTTACAGCACTATCAGGCATTGTGAAAGTAAAAACATTCGGGTCGTCTGTACCTGTAAGCGTCAATTCACCATAATCAGCAGTTTTTCCGTATACCTCAGCACTCTCGATAGAGCTGTATGCATAATCTTCAGAATATATAGTAACTGTTTTGTTGTTTATACCACTCACTGTGATGGTATTGCCGTTTCTTGTTACTGTCCCGACATTGGCTTTAATTGTACCTCTGATACCTATCTTAGCATCTGCTTCTAATACTACTCTATCTATAGATGTATCACTTTTTGAAGTAACTTTTACTACAGGATCATCTTTACCATAGCCTATTGTCCAACCGTATGCTGATGTTTCATCTACCTTAAGATTAAAATGTGTACCAGAATAATCATACACATCATATTGGCTAGAAAAGCTATCTGATACTATTCCTTTGTATGCGCTGATATTTTTCAACTTACAGCCTTCATCAGGCTGTGCAGTCAAAGTTACAGTTGTACCGGCAGCAGCCGAAGCAGGATTTGCAGTAACAGAACCATGCTCTGCACTGTTTATTATTATGTCGTTAGCCGCCGAACCCCCGGAGATAAACTCAGCAAACATCTTCTGTGGTCTGCTGCCATTGTAAGAACGTTCGGTGCTATCACTTCCATCAAGAACTGTTCCGGAATTATTAGTACCACTATACAGCTTTACGCCTTTGCCGAGGGTCAGTGTGCCGCTTGCTCCATCACTTCCTCTCATATCTTTGCCACCACCGCCGATGCCTGCTCCAGCACCACCGCCACTATTAGCAGTACCACCGGTCGCGGTAACAGTGCCGCCAAATATACTAACTGTGCCCCCTGCGCCACCGGTGTCGCCCATGCCTAAGCCTGCTCCACCACCGCCGATGCCTGCTCCAGCGCCGTCGCAATTAGCAGCAGTACCACCGGTCGCGGTAACAGTGCCACCAAATATACTAACTGTGCCTCCTGCGCCACCGTTGCTTCCATAGCCACCGACACGGCCGCCTATGCCCGCACAACCGGTACTGCCTTTTGCAGTAAGTGCGCCCGTTCCGGCGCTCTGTGCGTAGATGTTAAGCGTTGCATTTGTGGTTGTGATGCCTGCGTTTGCTGTAAGTGTCGCGCCGTCACGAAGAATAAGATTTACTGTACCGTTGACGGTGATACGTCCGCTGATGGTAAGACCGCCTGCAGGTGCAATATACCACAAACCGTCAGTCCAGCTTGTAGTGTCCGCTGCAAGTTCTGTTGCGTCCGCGGTCTGCGAAGTACCGCTTCCGTCAACATAACTGGTGCTGACCGCCGACGTATTGGAATAACCGTACACCTCAACCTTTGTTACTCTCGGTCTAAGACGACTAAAACGAATTGTAAATGGTGCTGCATCGTCAGTAGAGTTGCCGTCGGGTGTAAAGAATACACATTTGGTAATAGTATATCCCTCAGCAGCGTTGACGGTTACAGAACCGGAAATTCCGGTCCAGCCGTTGTCCATATAATAATCTGCACCATCGAACGAAACAGTTGCAACGTTCTCTTTGCTGTAACTTGCCTGTCCTACACCGGTTGCTGTAATGGTTGTAAGCAATGTTTCGGTATTATCCGCATACGCCGTCAGGCTCATAGCCGGTATAGCTGTCAGTATCATCAGTAAAGACAGTACTAGACTTATTATTTTTCTGCTTATTTTTTTGTTCTGCATAATTTTCTCTCCTTTTGTATTTTGCATTTTGAATTTAGAAAAACTGTTTTATTTGGATCTGCCCGCTGACCGTGTACTGTGCTATACCGGGTATTGGCGTAAAGCCGAACAAATAAAACAAAGGTTGACAAAAGAAAACACAGGCGCAGTGATACACTACGTCTGTGTCAGTTGATAAGGGTTATTCTGTTGAAAAAGGGCGTACGAAACAGAACGGAGTGATCCGCTATACAGTGCTGTGCTGTGCAAGTGTAGCCCATCATCATCGCTGTGTCAAGTCCTTTCAATAAACTATATATTAATATTGTAATATATTTTCACACAAATTCCAAGGGGGTGTTCCAAAATGGAACACCCCCTTGGATTGTAGGTTTACAATAGAGTCGTTACAGTAGCAAAAAAAAGAATGACTGATACCCAGTTCTTTGCCTTCATGTTTTTGAAAAGTAATTTGAACATGACATCCCCTCTTTTAATATTTTTTATATTAACGGTAAAGCTACAGATTAATACCGAAATCTCTTATTCGGAACGAGGTATCGTAACCTTCACCCTTGTTCCTCCGCCCTCACGCGGCGTGATCATGAGCGTGCCTTTGCACATCATTTCGAGCCGTTGTCTGATATTATTCAAGGCGATATGCGGCTCGTTGTCATCGACCGGATTGAAGCCCGGACCGTCGTCCTCGACGATGATCTCGCTCCCTATATCCGTCAGTCGGGTAACGACAGAGATATGGATCGGATCGCTGCTAGCGCTCATGCCGTGCTTGACGGCGTTCTCAACGATAGGCTGCAGCGTCAGCGGCGGCACGCGAAACAGCGTGTGCGGCGTATCAAAGCTGACAAAGAGGCTGTCCTCAAACTGCGCCTGTTCAACGGCAAGGTAAGCGCGGGTATGCTCCAGCTCCGCCGAAAAGGGAATGGTATCCTCGCTCGCGATAGCGGCGAAGTTCTTGCGCAGGTAGGTGGTGAAGTCCAGTGTTACCTGCTTTGCCTTTGAGGAATCCTGATCGCAAAGGTAGTAGATCCCCATCATGGTGTTATAGATGAAGTGCGGCCGCATCTGCAGCACCATGATGCCGGCGCGCTGGTTGGCGATTTCGCGCTGCTGCCGCATATACTTTTCCACGTTATCCATAAGGACAAGGCCGAACATCGTCATCGCACAGAGGAACATCCAGAACGAAACCAGCACATCAACGGCGATGAACATATACATGATGATGAAAATCGCTGTGGGCAGCAGATAGATAAGAAGGGCGGTAAAAAACCTTTTGGAGAGCTTTTTGCGTCTTTTGATCAAGCCCTGTATGTTGAGAATCATGATCAGCGCCAGCGGAATCATCAGCAGCGCGAACAGCGGACCGCGAAAGTACTGATTATCGGGCGTAGAGTAGTAGATGACGTCCGTAAACTGAGCAGCGACCAGTATGAAGCAGAATACGCCCCACAACGCCATAACTGCGCGTAACGGAACGCTGCGTTTTAGGCTTTCTGAGCAGGAATGCAGCAGAAAGGGCATCGGCATCGGCGTCAGCACAGAGAAAAACAGGTATTCCAGAATAATGACTACCTTTTGCGGCTCCGCCATATCGGGATCGACATAGAAGATCAAATCAAAAAAGAGGACAACGGCATACAGAAAAAGAATCGAAAAGAACGTGAGGAAATAGCGCCTGCTCCACCGGTCGAGCGCAGGCATAAAAGCAGAGAACGCGATACCGATCGCCATCATTACCAGCATCGCGCCTCCCAGCGAATAACCTGCGACAATGGTCCAGTCGTTCATGCGCCTTCGCCTCCCGTCCAAAACGGATATCGCAGATTTTTGAGCTGTTCCCTGACGCCTTCGGGTGTGACAGGCTTGAGCATAAAACCGATCGCGCCCGTACTCCATGCATCAAGAGCATACTCGCTGTATGCCGTCAGATACACAACATTGGTACGCGGATTGATCCGGAGCAGCTCGCGGCACAGATCCAGTCCGCTTGTATTTCTCAGCTCGATATCTAAAAAGGCAAGCGCGATACGGTTCGCCTTTGCAAATTCAACAGCTTCCGCCGCATCGGTAAAGCCTATGACGTTCGCGTTCGGCATGACCTCTTCCAGTATCGGTAAACCGCCCAACAGGATCAGCTTTCTGTCATCCACCATGATGACGTTAGGGCACTTGTCGCTTTGCGCTGCTGCGGAGAGCAGCATATTGACGTCTACGCTCAAAATCTCAGCGAGGCGGGATATCATAGCGACGTCCGGCAGACGGTAGCCGGTCTCCCACCGGGCTACCGTGGAACGGGTAACGTACATCTTATCCGCCAAGATCTGCTGTGAAAGTCCTTTTTCAGTTCTCAGCTTTCGCAATGTATCCGAAAAAAACTGACTCATTTTGTTATTCTCCGTAGTTTTTGATTATACTCTTGTTATTTTTGCGCTATTTTGATATTATTATAAACAAAAACAATAACCAAAAACAAGTTTTTTTATGAATTTAGATGTTCCATTATGGAACATCTTATTGGATAATACAAATAAAAATAGTAAAATAGAGTGGGATTATGTATTATTTCGTTCGAAATAATAATCATCAGCAGCGTTCTGTCAGTCCGTGTCCTGTGTTATGCCTCAGGATTCGGATTCAGATAAATTTTTTGTGAGGTGTTTTTTATGACCGTCTTATTCATTATTTTGGGTGTCCTGTTAGTTGCCGGAGGCTTTTCCTGTATCTTCACTCCGCTGCTTACCTTCATGAACACCGGTTATTTTGTCGTGATACTGATGTTTGTTTTCGGCATTATCGGCATCATCCAAGCCATTGTCGAAAAACGATTCGGCGTGAACTTTGTGTTTGATATTCTGAGCGTAATACTGGGTATCGTCATGCTTTCGTTTCCCGAATCTCTGCTCTTTGCCGAAGGCGTTATGCTGATCATGACAGCGATATGGTTCGTACTGATGGGTATCGTCACGATCACCAATGCCGTATCGGTGACAAGAAAATTCGGAAGCGGATTATGGATCCTGCAGCTGATCTTCGGCATCCTCGCAGTTCTTGTCGGCGTCGGCTCGTTCTTCGAGCCCCTGCGCATGGCGGTCACTCTCGGCGTTTTGGTCGGCATCTATTTTATCGAAACGGGCTTCACCCTCATGTTCAGCGGCTTTGCCGCCAGAGATTAAGCATTCGCTGATCAATACGATAACCGTATCCGCCGTATGCACGCGGATACATAACTTCCTTTGCGCGATTCTTCCCCGCTTTGCGCAAAAAATCAAAGAGGTAATGTCATAAAACTGAAAAATCGACTCCTTCCGTTTTATCAGGCGATCCCAAAGCTGCTGACATTTCATCTCGTGTCCTGCTGATGGTCATCTCATACGTCGCGGTCGAGCTGAATGCTCTGGTCATCTACGGCGCAAAGCTCCTTGACGGGGAGAATCCGTCCGTCATCACTGCCGCAGTGCTTGTGCTGGCACTCTGTGTCGGGTTCTCTGTCATCGGCGTCAACCGATTTGACGAGGTCTTCCATACGATCACGGCTGAGATCATCGCGCACCGCGCGGGCGGCGTTGAAGCTCCCGAAAATACCGTCAAGGGTATCGAGGCCGCCTATGAACTCGGCGCCAAGGGCTGTGAGATCGATATCCAGCGCACCTCGGACGGATACTATGTCGTCAACCATGACGCAGACTTTGAGCGCGTTGCGGGCGTCAGCAAAACACCGAACGAAATGACGCTCAGTGAGGTCAAGGAGCTTCGGGTGGACGGCGAACCTGTCCCGTCGCTGGAAGAAATGCTCGACGCGTCCCGCGACAAAGTGATCCTCTTTGTCGAGCTCAAGGGCGAGACTGCTGACAATCAAATGGCAGATGATGCCGTCAGGATTGTCAAAGAAAAGAAAATGGAAAATCAGGTAGTGCTAATCTCACTGAAATATGATATACTGGAGTATATCGAGCAGAAATACCCCGAGATGCAGACCGGCTATCTCGCCTTTATCTCCTTTGGTCAGATCGAGAGCACCCCCTTCGATTATCTGGCTCTTGAGGAAGAGATCTCGACCGACGAGACGATCGCCGCGATCCACGACAAGGGCAAGAAGGTCATGGTATGGACCGTCAATGAAGAAGACGATATCGAGTATTTCATGACAAGCGACGCCGACGCGATCATTACCGATTCCGTGAAACTGTCGGGAGAGATAAAGGAACAGCTCTCCAAGCGCTCGCCGCTCGAAATCATTCTCCAAAAGGCGTACTCTTTGGTACAGTAAGGATCATCGATATGAATAAAACCGAATCAACAAAAAGCGAAACCGCCAAGCACAGTGATACTCCTCCCGGCAACGCGATCGATGGCAAAAAAACCATCCTGACCCCCAAAAGGCTCGAAACCGTCGTCGCAGTGCTTCTCGGCGTCACCACGCTGCTCTCGGCATGGGCCGCATGGATCGGTCATCTGCACGGAGGGCTCCAGTCCATCCACTTTACCGAGAGCAATAACACGGCGTCGCAGGGTACCGCGGAATACAACCTCGGTACGCAGGCGTATCTTGCCGATTATATGGCATGGAACACCCTGAAGGATTATACCTATGAGCTGGAAGCGGCAAAGGTTGACGGAGATCAGACAAAGATCGATCTCATCAACGGCAAGATCGAGATATTCAAGAAGCAGAGTATCAGCGACACACTTGCCAAAGGCATAAAATGGATGGAAGAAAACAACGAAGACAATCCCTTCAATATGCCCGGCATGATTGAACAATATTCTGCGTCAGCGCAGGAAACGTCCGATCGATCTCAGGAGCTGCTCGCAGAAGGAAAGCGGGATAATACTAAGGGTGATTCCTATCAGCTTGTTACCGTCATCTATTCGCTGGTGCTATTCCTGCTCGGCATCGTCGGCACTTTCAAGAATATGCCGAATCGGATTGCAGTCCTGTCAATCGCGGTCGTATTTCTGGTTTTCGGTATCATTTATATGTGTACGATACCGCTGCCGACGGGCTTCGCACAGATGAACTTTTTTGAATTCAATCAATAACAGCTTCTCGGAATCCATATAAAAGGGATCGGCGCGTATCGCTGATCATCGAGAATCTGCTCAGACCTGTCGTGCTTTCGAACGTCGAAGCACTCAAGCATATACTAAATAAATAATAGGAAAAGGAGAATCTGATAATTATGCTCAACATCAAAAAAACAATCAACAATGCCGCAGCTGTTTTCGCTCTTGAGGGTCGTCTGGACACTACGACGGCTCCCGAGCTTGATCAGGAGCTGAAAAGGTCCCTCCTCGGCGTCACAACACTGACGATCGATATGAAAGACCTGAGCTACATTTCTTCCGCAGGACTGAGAGTACTGCTCGCTGCTCAGAAGCTCATGAACAAGCAGGGCAAAATGACTGTCTGCAACGTCAACGAAACCGTCATGGAAATTTTTGAAGTCACAGGATTCTCGGATATTCTGGATATAGAAGGAGCAGACTGATATGACCGAGATTTTAGAACTGCTGGAGCAGTATACCGCTGAAAACCCCAACGGATCGATCCTGTTTGACGACACGCACACCAAGGGCATCACCTATGCGCAGTTTGACGAGATGACCGGACGCGTCTATGCGTATTTAAAGCAGAACGGTATCGGTAAAGAGGACTTTGTCCTCATCAATCTGCCGCGCGGCATCCTCCCGATCATCGCGATGCTCGGCGTATGGAAGGCAGGTGCGGCATGGGCGCTGGTAGAGGACACTTACGCGCCGGAGCGCATCAACTTCATCCGCGAGGACTGCGGCTGCAAGCTGGATCTTTGCGCCGATAACTGGGACGAGATCATGCACACCGAACCGCTGAGCGGCTATGCGGCGCACGGCGATCACGACGCCGCCTATGCGATCTATACCTCCGGTACCACCGGCAACCCCAAGGGCGTTCTGCATGAATACGGCAACCTCAGCCGCGCGATCGAATCCATCAAGGTCGACGGTCAGACCCCCTTCAAAAGCTCCGACCGGCTTGCGCTGCTCGCGCCGATGAACTTCGTCGCTTCGGTCATCGTTATCCTGAAAGCGCTGAGCATCTTCGGCGGAAAGACCTTTGTCGTATCCTACGCCACCATCAAGAATCCCGCCGCGCTCGCAAAATACTTCATCACCAAGCGCATCACCGTCACCTTCCTGACGCCGTCCTATGTCCGTAAGCTGGGAAATCAGACCGGACCTTTCCTCAGAATACTGATCGTCGGATCTGAACCCGCGAACAATGTATATAATGAGAACGTAGATCTTATCAACGTATACGCCGCCAGCGAAAGCGGCTTTGCGGTAGGTATTTTTAAGATAGACCGCTCTTACGAGACCTGCCCGATCGGCAAGCCGGAGATCGACACGAAGATCATCCTTCTCGGCGAAGACGGCAACGAGGTCGCCGAGGGCGAAACCGGCGAGCTGTGCTTTGAGAACCCGTATGTCCGCGGCTACATCAACCTGCCTGAGGAGAACGCAAAGGCGTTCGTAAACGGGATCTATCACACCGGCGACCTTGCCAAAAAGGACGCAAACGGAGATTATGTCCTGCTCGGAAGATCGGGCGATATGATCAAGATCAACGGCAACCGCATCGAGCCGGCAGAGATCGAAGCCGCCGTCAAGCAGGCGCTCGGTATCGAATGGGCGGCAGTACGCGGCTTTGAGGAGGGCGGCAAAAGCTACCTTTGCGCCTATTACACCGCTGATGTGCAGATCGACTCCGAATCGCTCCGCGCGGAGCTTTTGAAGCGTCTGCCCTACTATATGATCCCCGCCTATTACATCAAGATCGATAAGGCACCCCTCAAGGCGACCGGCAAGCTCGATCGAAAAGGACTGCCCGCACCTAATATAGACGACTTCAAGAGCGACTATGCCGCGCCGACGAACGAGATCGAAGAAAAGATCTGTCACGCGATGGAAAAGGTCTTAAAGCTCTCGCAGGTCGGTATCAATGACGACTTCTATGAAATGGGAGGCGATTCGCTCAGCTCCATCGAGCTGATCACCGAAGCAGATCTCCCCGGTCTGAATACCTCCGAGGTCTTCCGCGGCAGAACACCCGCGAAGATCGCCGCGCTGTATCAGGAGATACTCGAGAACAACGACGGTGAAAGCCCCGACGAAAAGAACGATGCATCGCTCAAGGAGGAGCATCCGCTGACGACCGAACAGCTTTATATGGTCGACTATCAGCTGTATACCCCGAACTCCACGATGTACAACCTGTTCTCGATGATGAAGGTCAGCACCGAGCTCTTCAATATGGAGCAGATGGCAGAAGCGCTGAAAAAGGCGATCATGAACCACCCCGCTCTCCTGACCACCTTTGCATGGAACGAGGACGGCGAGCTGGTACAGAGATACACTCCCGAGAACCTGACGGATATCCACGTGGAGAAGCTGTCCGAATTCGAGATGAGATTTGTGAAGGATACGCTGGTGTATCCCTTCAAGATCGTCGGCGGCAAGCTGTTCCGCTGCCGTGTTTTCGAGACTGAAAAAGCAGGCTATATCTTCTTTGACGTTCACCATTCGCTGTTCGACGGCACCTCGCTGAAGGTTTTCCTCGGCGACGTCGGCAAGGCGTACATGGGCATGGAGATGGACAAGGACTACTACTATCTCATGCTCAAGCAGCGTGAGGATGCGGTGAATACCGCGTTCTATGAAGAGAGCAAAAAATACTTCGAGGACCGCTACGACAATATCGACTGGTCCTGCTATCCCAAGACCGACCACGAGTCCCGCGAAAACAAGATGGGCGAGCTGTTCGGAGAGCTGGACATCGAGCAGGCACAGATGAAGGCGGTCGAACGCGCCTACAAGATCAGCCGCAACGAGTTCTTTATCACCGTGGCGGCGCTGGCGATCTCGGTCTACAACAACGCCTCCGATATCAAGCTGTCGTGGATCTACAACGGCAGAGAGGATTTGCAGATGCTCAGCTCCGTGGGCTTGATGTTCCGCGATCTGCCGATCGGTATCCGTTTCAAGGACAGCGACACCCTGCGCAACGTCTTTGCCGACGTCCATGAACAGGTACAGAAGAGTATCGAGCACAGCTGTTATCCCTATGTCGACTCGGTCAACCAGGTCGGCAGCGGCGAGGCGGCATATCTGCTCTATCAGCAGGATATCCGCGATATGGGCGGTCTCGAGGGCTTTGACATCCAGCCGGTCGATGTGCGCCAGAATCAGGCGGCGTCCCAGACGATCCTCGATATCGAGATACTCGACGGCGCCGACGGCTTACAGGTGATGATTGACTTCGCCGCGAGCCTGTATGACGAAGAGAGCATCGAGAAATTCAAGAGCATCTATGTCAGACTGGCACAGGCGATGGTCACCCATAACTCTCAGGCTGACGTCACGATCGGAGAGATCAAAAAGAAGATTTCCGACAAAAAGAATTTCTTTACGGAATTTGTCAGCATTTTCAGATGGAAAAAATAATACGTTTCGGAGCCACCGTCAAAATCGAACTCTGACCATATACAGAACAAACGCGAGGGAGCATTCCCTCGCGTTTTCTGATGCGATACACAGCATAGCTTTTCATGGGCTTCGCGCCGTGTATTCTTCCATAATCATCTGCAATACAAATCAAACAAAGCGACTGCATATAATGTAATTTCCTTCAATCACAGAATATGCAAAAAAGCCGCGTAAATCATCACGAAATACGCAGGCTTTTTATCATTATTTCACTTTTATGCGTGTATGCCGCATTCAGGAGAGGACGGCTTCTTTCATCGATCGCACATACTCGCCGATGGGTGCAGGCGCGTCGACACCGTGTTTTTCGAGCAGCTTGATGATCGCGGAACCGACGATCGCTCCGTCGGAGATCCCCGCCATCTTCTTCGCCTGATCGGGCGTAGAGATACCGAAGCCGATCGCGCAGGGAATATCTGTATTCTCGCGCACCACCTTGACGATCGCATCGAGGTCGGTGGTGATCTGTGAGCGCGTGCCGGTCACGCCGAGCGACGACACAATATAGAGGAAGCCCTCTGCATCCTTAGCGATCATCGCGATGCGCTGTGCAGAAGTCGGGGCGATCAGCGAGATCAGATCGACGCCGTACTTTCGGCAGATCGGCAGAAATTCATCCTTTTCCTCATAGGGCAGATCGGGCAGGATCAGTCCGTCGATCCCGATATCTCTGCAGGTGGAGATAAATTTTTCCGCATCATAGGAAAAAACAACATTGGCATAGGTCATGAATACCATCGGAACGTCGGTGTCCCTGCGGATATCGCGGACAAAGTCGAATACCTTGTCGGTGGTCATGCCGCCCTTCAGCGCGCGGATATTCGCCCCCTGGATCACGGGGCCCTCAGCGGTCGGATCGGAAAAAGGGATACCGAGCTCGATCAGATCGGCGCCGTTCTCGACCATCGCGAGGACGGCTTTTTTCGTCGTGGCGATATCGGGATCGCCGACGGTGATAAACGGGATGAACGCCTTGCCGTTTTCAAAGGCTTTTCTGATATTACTCATGCAGATCCTCCCCTCTGTAGCGCGCGATCGCCGCTACGTCCTTGTCGCCGCGGCCGGAGATATTGATGACGATGATCTTGTCCTTGTCCATGGTCGGCGCGAGCTTCATCGCGTGGGCGACCGCATGAGCGGATTCGATCGCCGGGATCACTCCCTCAGTCTTTGACAGATATTCAAAGGCGCAGACTGCCTCCTCGTCGGTAACAGGCACATATTCCGCCCTGCCAGTATCGTGGAGATACGCGTGCTCGGGACCGATACCGGGGTAATCAAGTCCCGCCGAGATCGAGTAGACAGGCGCGATCTGACCGTATTCATCCTGACAGAAATAGGATTTCATGCCGTGGAAAATGCCTAAGCGGCCGACGTTCATGGTCGCGGCGGTCTCAAAGGTGTCGATACCTCTGCCTGCCGCCTCGCACCCGATCAGACGGACGTTTTCGTCGTCGATAAAGTGATAGAACGCACCGATCGCGTTAGAGCCGCCGCCGACACAGGCAAGCACTGCGTCGGGCAGTCTGCCCTCTTTTTCGAGCATCTGCTCCTTGATCTCCTTGGAAATGACCGCTTGGAAATCGCGGACAATTGTCGGGAACGGATGCGGTCCCATCACAGAGCCGAGGCAGTAGTGGGTATCGCTGATGCGGGAGGTCCACTCGCGCATCGCCTCCGATACCGCGTCCTTGAGCGTCGCCGTGCCGGTTTTGACGGGGATGACCTCAGCGCCGAGCAATCGCATACGATAGACGTTCAGCGCCTGACGGATGGTGTCCTCCTCGCCCATGAACACGACGCATTCCATGCCGAAGAGGGTCGCGGCGGTCGCGGTGGCAACGCCGTGCTGACCCGCGCCGGTCTCGGCGATCAGGCGGGTCTTGCCCATCTTTTTCGCGAGCAGCGCCTGTCCCAGAACATTGTTGATCTTGTGCGCGCCGGTATGGTTGAGATCCTCGCGCTTGAGATAGATCTTCGCACCGCCGAGATCCTCGGTCATGCGCTTTGCGTAATAAAGCCGCGAGGGTCTGCCCGCATATTCGTTGAACAGCTCCGTCAGCTCGCGGTTGAACTGAGGATCGTTCTTGTAATAATTGTAGGCTTCCTCCAGCTCTGCCACGGCATTCATCAGCGTTTCGGGGATATACTGACCTCCGTGGATGCCGAAGCGGCCTTTTCTCTCATTCATACTACCCTTCCTTTATCTTAAGATATCCATGATATCTTTCATTTTTATTCTGTCCTTGACGCCGTCGGTTTCGATCGCCGAGCTGAGATCGACAGCATAGGGATGAAAGCGGTCGATCGCTTCGCCGAGATTCTCCGCCGAGATCCCGCCCGCGAGGAAAAAGGGGCGGTCGAGCGACGAAAACAAACTCCAGTCGAACACCTTGCCCGTCCCGTAACCTGAATCGAGCAGAACCATATCGGCTGAGCTGATCTTTGCCGATTCGATATCTTCAGCCGACTTGACCTTGAACGCCTTGATGATCGGGGCGTCGGTCAACTCTCTCAGCGCGGCGATATATTCCTCGCTCTCGCCGCCGTGCAGCTGTGCGATATCGATGATCCCGCGATCGCACAGGTCGGCGACAATCTCTGCATCTTCATCAACAAATACGCCGACCGCTTTGATCCCGGGCGCAAGTGATTCTTTCAATACCTTTGCCGTTTCGGGCGTAACATACCGTTTGCTTCTTTCCCAAAACACAAAGCCGATATAATCGGGGTGCAGCTCGTTGACATAGCCGACGTCTTCTGTGCGGCGAATGCCGCAAAATTTGATCTTCGTCATCTTATTTACCGTATCTCAGTTCCTGCAGCATAGCGGTTTTGTCCGCGGCGCGCATCAGCGTTTCACCGACCAGTACCGCGTCGACACCGATTGCCGCGAGCCGCACAACGTCGTCATGACTTTTGACGCCGCTTTCGGACACGAAAACCACGTCCTGCGGAACAAGGCTTCTGAGGTTCGCGGAATTGGAAAAATCCATCGAAAAATCCTTGAGGTTGCGGTTGTTCACGCCGACGATGCGGGCGTTCACCGTAAGGGCGGTCTCGATCTCCTTTTCGTCGTGCGCTTCCACCAGCGCGGAAAGTCCCAGCTCGTCGCAGATCGCGAGATATTCCGCGATCTCGGCGCGCTCGAGGATCGAGCAGATCAGCAGTACGGCTGACGCGCCGCAGAGCTTTGCCTGATAGATCATGTAGGGATCGACGGTGAAATCCTTGCGGATGACCGGGATCCTTACGGCAGAGGCGATCGCGCTGAGATGGTCGATACTGCCGAGGAACCACTTCGGCTCGGTCAGCACGGAGATGCAGTCCGCGCCCGCCTTATCATACGCTTTCGCGATATCGAGGCAGGGGTAATCTTCGGCGATAACGCCCTTTGACGGCGAGGCTTTCTTGCACTCGCAGATGAACGATACGCCGTCCTTTCTGAGCGCAGATTCAAACCGAAAATCGCCCTTCGGCATGGATAACGCCTGTGCCTGAATGCTTTTGAGCGAAAGATTGTTTTTGTCGGCGGCGACACGCTCGCGGGCGTGCTCCGCCAGTCGGTCAAGGATGGTCATAGCTTGCTCCTGTCCGCAATCAGATAATGCTGTTGCTCACTTCGATCAGCTTTTCGAGGGTCTGGTACGCCTTGCCGGAGTCGATCAGCTCCGCGGCAAGCTCGATACCGTCCGAGAAGGTCTCCGCCTTGCCGCCAATATAGAGGGACGCGCCCGCATTCATCAGGACGGCGTTGCGCTTTGCGCCGCGCTCGATCCCCTTGAGGATGTTGCGGGTAATCTCAGCGTTCTCCTCGGGCGTGCCGCCGACGAGCTCGGATTTCTCGCACATCGGCAGTGAGAAGTCCTCGGGAGTGATGGTGTAGCTCTTGAACCAGCCGTCCTTGAACTCGCAGATCTTGGTCGGAGCGGACATGGAGATCTCGTCGAGCTTGTCGGTGCCGTAAACGACCATACCGCGCTCCACGCCGAGGCTCATCAATACCTGTGCCAGCGGCTCGATCAGGTACTCGTCATATACGCCCAGTAGCTGCATTTTCGGCGAGCCGGGGTTCGTCAGCGGGCCTAAGATATTGAATACGGTGCGGAATCCAAGCTCTTTGCGGATCGCGCCGACGTATTTCATCGAGGTGTGGTATTTCTGTGCGAAGAAGAAGCACATCCCGACCTCGTCGAGCAGATAGCGGCACAGTCTGGGATCCTGCTGGATGTTCACGCCGAGCGCCTCCAGACAATCGGCTGTGCCGGACTTGGACGATGCGGCGCGGTTGCCGTGCTTCGCGACCTTCATCCCGCCTGCCGCCGCGACCAGCGCGGAGGTGGTGGAGATATTGAAGCTGTGGGCGTTGTCGCCGCCGGTACCGACGATCTCGAACAGATCGAGGTCGGTATCGCATTTGATCGCGTGGTCGCGCATCGCCGCCGCACAGCCGGCGATCTCGGCACCGGTTTCAGCGCGAGCGCTTTTGGTGGACAGCGCCGCTAAGAATGCGGAATTCTGGGTCGGCGTGGTCTCACCGGACATGATCTCGTTCATGACGGCGTATGCCTCGTCATAGGTCAGGTCTTCTTTGTTCACGATTTTGACAATTGCTTCTTTGATCATTGTTTTCACCTCATATACCTTATTTGATAAAATTTCTCAACATTTGCTTGCCCTCGGGGGTCATGATCGACTCGGGGTGGAACTGTACGCCGTAGACGGGATAGCTTTTATGCTCTACCGCCATCACCTCGCCGTCGTCGGTTCTTGCGATCACCTTTAATTCATCCGGCAGGGTATCTGCGTCCGCCGCGAGCGAATGATACCGCGCGACCGCTGTCTTTTCCGAGCAATCCTTGAACAGCGGACTGTCGGTATCCAATTGAGTGATGCTTTGCTTGCCGTGCATGAGCTGTTTAGCATAGGTCACGGTCGCGCCGTATGCCGCGCAGATTGCCTGATGCCCCAGACATACGCCGAGGATCGGGAACTTTTTGCCGAGCCTTTGCACCAGCTCGATGATAACGCCCGCGTTCTCGGGTCGACCCGGTCCGGGCGAGAGGATGATCCTGTCAGGGGCGAGCTCTTCGATCTCGTCCACCGTCAGCTCGTCGTTGCGGATGACCTTGATGTCGGGATCGATCTCGCCGATATATTGATACAGGTTATAGGAAAAGCTGTCGTAGTTATCGATCAACAAAATCATAGCTCTTCCTCCCCTGCGGTCTTGAGCGCCGACACGACCGCCTGCGCCTTGTTGATACATTCCTGATATTCCTTTTCGGGAACGGAGTCGGCAACGATCCCCGCGCCGCTGCGAACGAACACCTTGCCGTTCTTTTTATATGCCAGACGGATTGCGATACAGGTATCCATATTGCCGGTAAAGTCGATGTAGCCGATCGCGCCGCCGTAGATGCCGCGCTTATTGTTCTCCAGTTCTGCAATCAGCTGGCACGCGCGGATCTTCGGTGCGCCGGACAGCGTTCCGGCGGGCAGTACCGCCTCGATCGCCGAGAAAGCGTCGTACGGAGGACGGATCTCGCCGCGGACGGTCGAGCCGATGTGCATCACGTGGGAGTAACGCTCGACAGAATGGAGCTTTTCCACCTCGACCGTGCCGAATTTGCTGATTTTTCCGAGGTCGTTGCGCCCGAGGTCTACCAGCATATTATGCTCGGCAAGCTCCTTTTCGTCTTCCAGCAGCTCCTTTTCAAGCGCCGCATCTTCTTCGGACGTTTTTCCTCTCGGACGCGTCCCCGCCAGCGGGAAGGTATGCAGGACGCCGTCCTCGAGCTTGACCAGTGTTTCGGGAGATGCGCCCGCGACCTCGACGTCAGTGCCCGAAAAATAGAACATATACGGCGAGGGGTTGAGCGTTCTCAGGATGCGATAGGTATTCAGCAGACTGCCCTCAAAGGGCGCTGATAATCTGTTCGACAGCACGATCTGGAAAATGTCGCCTTCTCTGATATAGCGCTTTGCGCGATCGACCATCCCGCAGTAGGTTTCTTTGTCAAACAGCGGTTCGACCTCGCCGAGGAGCTTTCCCGGGAAGGACTTAGCCTCTCCCTTTGTCAGCAGTTCTTTGAGATATTCGATATCCTTGACTGCTTTTTCATATTGATACTCAAGATCGTTCAGCTTCATATTGACGATCAGTACGATCTTCTGGCGGAAATTGTCAAAGGCGATCACCTTGTCAAACATCATCAGGTCACAGTCCCTGAACCGCTCCTCGTCCTCTACCTCGCACCGAACGCTCAGCTCGCTGTAGGCGAGGTAATCATAGGAGAAGTATCCGACCAGACCGCCGGTAAACGGCGGAAGATAATCAAATTTAGGGCTTCTGTAAACCGCCATTAGATCTCTCAGATAGCCCGAGGGGTCTTTGACGCGCAGCCGCTCGACGTCACTTTTCAGCACACCGTCGATACAGGTGATCTCAAATTTCGGGTCAAAGCCCATAAAGGTGTAGCGTCCCCAGTTCTCCTTATCCTCGACACTTTCGAGCATATAGGCATGGTCGGAGACCGCTTTGAGCTTTTTCATCGCCTCGATGGGCGTGCAGATATCGGAGAGGATCTCTGCCGACACGGGGACGATATCGTACAGTCCCTTGTCCCTCAGCATCCGTACCTCTTCGATCGACGGACGAATTTTCATACTACCATTCCTTTCATGTCATGTCGGGAACAAAAAAACGTCCTCGACAGTCATACTGTCAAGGACGGAAAAATCCGCGGTGCCACCTTGATTCACGATGTTTCGTGCGCTTTGAGGATACTTCATATCCCTCGCCGGTAACGGGACGTCCCGTCGCATCATACTCTGAGATTTGCGCGTTCTCATTTGGATGCGCCCTCAGCGGTCCATTTCATACCGATAGCTCCTACCGATAATACGATCTGTTTTTTACCCGATTCTCAGCATCGCGGGCTCTCTGTGAAAGCATAATCGCCTTTATCTCCGCTTCAACGGTTTACCGTATTATAGCACTAACATCTTGATGTGTCAAGATGCTTTTTCATTTTCAGCGCGTTCTGATTTTACCGGTGCGCTTATTTTTTCAGCGCCGCTTTGATGAACGCCGTGAACAGCGGATGCGGCTTGTTCGGGCGCGATTTGAATTCGGGATGATACTGTACGCCGATATAGAAGGGACGGTCGCTCAGCTCGACGGTCTCGACCAGTCTGCCGTCGGGAGAAAAGCCCGAGAGGGTCATCCCCGCGTTCTGTAGTGTTTCGCGGTAATCGTTGTTGAATTCATAGCGATGGCGGTGGCGCTCGCTGATCTCTCGCGTGCCGTAGGCGCGTTCCATCGCGGTACCTTGTGCGATATGACACGGATAAGCGCCCAATCTCAGCGTGCCGCCCTTGTCGATCTCGTCGTTCTGGTCGGGCATGAAGTCGATCACCTTCGGCACATTCTGGGCAAATTCGCCGGAGTTGGCGTTTTCGATACCCGCGACATTCCGCGCATATTCGATGACCGCGATCTGCATACCAAGACAGATGCCGAAATACGGCAGCTCATGCTCACGTGCATATTTTGCCGCTGTGATCATGCCCTCGATCCCGCGCTGACCAAAGCCGCCGGGAACGATGATGCCGTCAATCCCGCCGAGGAGCTCCTCCGCGTTCTCGGGAGTGATCTTCTCGGAGTCGACCCAGTCGATATCGACGAACGAATCCTGATAGAAGCCCGCGTGACGGAGCGCTTCCGCTACGCTCAGATACGCGTCATGCAGCTCGACATACTTGCCGACCAGACCGATCTTGACCGTGCGCTCGCGATTTTTGATGCGCTCTACCATATGCTCCCAGTCCGACAAGTCCGGTTTATGGGACTTTAGATTCAGCTCGCGGCAGACGATGTCGGAGATATGCGCCTTCTCGAGCATCAGCGGCGCCTCATAGAGGATCGGCAGGGTCAGATTCTCGATCACGCAGTCCGGCCACACGTTGCAGAAGCCGGCGATTTTGTCAAAGATCCCTTTGTCCGTGATCGGCTCGTCGGTACGCAGAATGATGATATCGGGCGATACGCCTAAGCCCTGCAGCTCCTTGACGCTGTGCTGGGTCGGCTTACTTTTATGCTCGCCCGAGGCTTTCAGATACGGTACGAGGGTGACATGGATATACAGGCGGTTTTCGATACCGACCTCATGTCCCACCTGACGGATCGCCTCGATGAACGGTTGGGATTCGATATCGCCGATCGTACCGCCGATCTCGGTGATGACGACGTCGGCGTCGGTCTGCTTGCCGACATTGTAGATAAACCGCTTGATCTCGTCGGTGATGTGCGGGATGACCTGCACGGTTTTGCCGAGATATTCACCGTGGCGCTCCTTAGAGATCACGTTCGAGTAGACCTTACCTGTCGTAAGATTGCTGTACTTGTTCAGATCCTCGTCGATGAACCGTTCATAGTGGCCAAGATCAAGGTCGGTCTCCGCGCCGTCCTCGGTAACATAGACCTCGCCGTGCTGATAGGGGCTCATCGTACCGGGATCGACGTTGATATAGGGGTCGAGCTTTTGCGACGCGACCTTCAGCCCGCGCGCCTTGAGCAGTCTGCCCAAAGAAGCGGCGGTGATCCCCTTGCCGAGTCCCGACACAACACCGCCTGTTACAAAGATATATTTTGTCATACCATTCTATCTCCCATTATCTGTAGGGACGAGCATCGCTCGTCCGCGGACGGCAAATGGTCGTCCCTACGTATTATATTTCTCGATGATGATCTGAGCCGCCTGTTTCTTGGTGATGCCCGCATCCATAGCGGCTTTTTCGATATATTTATGCGCGTCGTTCTCGCTCATGTCCTCGTTATCGATGAGGAACCATTTCGCCTTGTTCACGACGCGGATCTCTTCGATCTTGCTTTCTGCCTTGCCCGCCTTCTTTTCGACCGATCTCAGCCTTTCGCGCGCCGATATCAGCAGCGCCAGCGACTGGGTGACGATCGATCGCGAGGCGGGTTTTTTGATGATGAACACGCCGTGGGAGGCGGTCTTGTGGACGATCTCGTCGTATACGTCCGACATCGCAAACAATACGGCGATTGTACCCGCCGATGCGCTTGCATCCATGCTCAGCCGCGAGCCGAATTCATCCGTCAGCGGCGCGTTGACGATGATAAAGTCATACGACCGCTCCAGCATCTTGCGCCGCGCTTCTCCCGCGCCGGCGGCATAGTCTTTTTTGAATTGCTCCACTGTCAGAAGGGAGCCGATCTCGTTGATGAATTTTTCCGATCGCGATACGATCAGCGCGTGATAGACGCGCTCTGATAAAGACATTTTGCTCCCCTCCTCTCCTTTTCATAACAACGCTGTCGCGCCTCTTATCTATTACAGTAGGCTTTGAGTACGTGATCCGGGATATGCGCCTTGATGAAGCCGCTGTCATGCGCCGCAGAGCGCGCCTTGTCGATGGTGTCGGGCAGCAGTCGGAAAAGCTTCTGCTCCTCAGCTGACATGAACAGCACATCCTTGTCGGTCGACGAAGAAAGCGCGGTCTTTTTCTCGATGCCTTCCACCGCTGCATAGATCATCAGCGCAAAAGCGAGATAAGGATTCGCCTCGGGATCGGGCGAACGCAGCTGCAGGCACGGATTGCCGTTCTTGGTCAAGGTTGCCGCGATCAGCTGAGCGCGGTTCTTTGACGACCAGGTGATATACTTCGGCGCTTTGAGCCGTCCGAATCGGCGATAGCTGTCGTCGGTCGGATTGAGGAACACCGTCATCGCGGCGATATGATCCAGCATACCGGCGATCGCGTAGTCTGTCACCTGTTCGCCGCTTTTAGAATGAACCGACATCGTAATGTGCAGCGCCGAGCCGGATTTGTCGGCGAACGGCTTCGGCGAGAAATCCGCATACAGTCCGTTGCGCGCCGCGATCGTACGGACGACCGAGAGGAACGTCACCGTGTTGTCCGCCGAAGAAAGTGGATCGGCATAGGTGAAATCGATCTCGTTCTGACCGGGGCCAGCCTCGTGGTGAGAGCTTTCGGGCGCGATGCCCATCTGCTCGAGGGTCAGACAGATCTCGCGGCGGACATTCTCGCCCTTGTCGCGCGGCGCGATATCCATATAACCCGCGTTATCATAGGGGGTATGGGTACTCTCGTCGTTTTCGTCGGTCTTAAAAAGATAGAACTGCAGTTCGCTCTTGAAATGGAAGCGATATCCCCTTTCACGCGCGTAGGCGACCGCATTTTTGAGGATGGTGCGGGTATCGGCTTCGACGGGTGTACCGTCGGCATAGCTGAGCGAACAGAACATCCGCACCACCTTGCCGTGCTCGGGACGCCACGGCAGAACCGTGATGGTATCCGCCTCGGGATGGAGCCAGATATCCTCGCCGTAATCGCCGCCGAAGCCCGCGATATAGGACGCGTCGATCGCGATCCCGTGCTCAAAGGCGCGCTGGAGCTCCCCGCGCTGGATCGAAATATTCTTTTGTGCGCCGTAGATATCGCAGAATGCAAGCCGGATAAACTTGACGTCCTCCTCTTCGATATACTGCATGATTTCCAGTTCGGAATGGGTCATATAAACTACCTCTTTTCTTAGAGGCTTCCCCTCGGGGGGAAGCTGTCAGCGCAGCTGACTGATGAGGGGCTAACCTTTCATCAATATCCAGTCTGCAAAGAGAGTTAATCCTCTCTGTTATTATGGTAATCGTTCAGCTTCACTGAATCCGGGGCGCTATAGGAAAAGCCTGCCCCTCATCCACCGCAAGCGGTCCCCCTTCCCCCTGAGGGGAAGGCTTTATCAATTCGCAACATACATCTGCTTGTAAGGATTTCTTGAATCGGGGGTGATGACGGTAAAATCCGCATTGAGGATCTCATCAGCATCGTAGCCGAAAACCTCGCAGAATTCGCTGACATACCCGCGGATCAGATCGATATCCTCAGCATCCGCGGATGCCGCCGTCACCTGATGCGGAAAGTGGATGCCCTCGCACTTGGAACGCAAGAACATCTTGCCGCCGTGCATCCCGGTGCAGGGGAAATTCGCGACGATATCCTTATCGTCGTCCGTCAGCCCCAGCACGATGATGATGCCGCCCGCCTGATATTCGCCGAGGAAGGAACCTGCCTTGCCGCCGATGATCAACACGGGGAGATGCTCCTTATAGGCTTTCATATGGATGCCCGCGCGATAACCCGCGTCGCCCTTGACATAGATCCTGCCGCCGCGCATCGCATATCCGGGCGCATCGCCGATATTGCCGAAAACATTGATCTGTCCCGAGTTCATCGTATCGCCCACCGCGTCCTGCGCGTTGCCGTAGACATTGATAACAGCGCCGTTGAGATACGCGCCGAGGGCGTTGCCGGGAGTGCCGTAGATATCAAGACTTTTGTCCGCGGCGCCCGCCGCGATGAACCGCTGACCGAGAACATTGATCAGCTTGACGTTTTCATCGACTGATTTGATCTGCTGATTCAGACTTTGATGATTTAACGCTTTAGCGTCTAACGATACCATTATACCACTCCTCTCAGCGTTTTTCTACGGTAAATTTCACCGAAGGGCAACAAATTCGGATTTTTGATCAGCGCATCGAAATCAAATGCGGAGATATCCGCCTGTGAACGGACGAGATTCGTATAGATACCCGCGCTTTTGACGTCGCCGATCAGGATAAACCCGATGAGCTTATTCTCCTTAACAAAAAACCGCTTGATGCTCTTCTCGCCTTTTTCCTCTATCATTTGTGCGTTTCCATCATTGGCGTATGTTCCCGCGGTCATGATGTGCAGACCCCAGAAACCGATCGAGTTCATCGGGAGCGCATTATCGAATTGCTGTTCGCCGCCTGCCATATTCACGCCCGCCGTATAGCCGCCGATGTTGGCGTTCGGCAGGAGCGCCATGATGCGCTTGTTGCCGAAGGTGATATCCTCCTGCTCGACACAGTCGCCCGCGGCAAAGATTCCGTCGATGGACGTTTTCATATCATTATTCACGATGATCGCGCGATTACATTCGCCGCCCGCATCCTTGAAAAATCCGATATTCGGGCGCACGCCGAGCGCCAGTACCAATACGTCAAATTCGATCTCTGAGCCGTCCTTCATATAGGCGGTGCTGCCGTCGAAATGATCGGCGGTATTCGCGAGCGCAAATGTGATCCCGCAGGATTCCAAATGCTCCTGCACTACAGCAGCGCACTCATCGTCGAGGATTGACGACAGTACCCGCGGCGCAAGGTCGCACACGGTCACTTGTTTCACTCTGTCTCTGAGACCCTCGGCGCATTTCAGCCCGATCAGACCCGCGCCGATGATCAGCACGCGGCTGTCTTTATCCACCGCCTGCTCCAGCGCAAAGCTGTCGTCGATGGTCAGAAAGGTGAATTGCTTCTCCAGCGTATCGAGCCCCTTCATCGGCGGGACGAAAGGGGATGATCCCGAGCAGATGCACAGCCGGTCATACGGGATATTTTCGCCGCCGGAGAGTGCGACGATCTTGTTGTTCGTATCGATCGCGACCGCCTCGCCGAGGACGGTCTCAACGTGTTTTTTCTGATAAAAGTTTTCGGGTCTGCAATAAATATTGTCCTCTTTGCTCTTTCCCTCTAAGTAGTAGGAGATCAGGGGACGGAAGTAGGCGGGATGTGCCTCCTTGGAAACAACGGTGATACTGCCCTCTGCATCCACAGAACGGATACCGTCGATACACGATACCGCGGCAGGGCCGTTGCCGATGATCACATATTTCATTCCTCTGCCTCCTCAAAGATAATCGCACGGTTGGGACACCCCTGCACACACGCCGGGATACCGCCGTTTTTGATACACAGCTCGCACTTGAGAACGGTTTCATTCTCATCCGTCGTGATACAGCCGTAAGGACACAGCAGCATACAGGTCAGACACCCGACACATTTATCGTGATCAATAGTGACCACGCCGTTTTCATCCTTTGTCAGTGCGCCGGAGATACAGCCCTTGATACATAAGGGATCTTCGCAGTGGCGGCAGGAAACCGCGTAGTGGATTTTTCCGCCGTCCTCCACATGGATGCGCGGGGTGATCGTCTTTCCTTTGAGCGCCTTGACCATATCCTTGATGCCGGAATTGGAGTAGGCGCAGTTGTATTCGCATAGATGGCATCCGAGACACCATTCTTCATTCACATATACTCGTTTCATTCGCCCGCGTGTGAGATACCGAGAATCTCAAGCTCCTTTTCATTTAATCCGACGCCGCGCAGCATCAGTCGGTTACCGCGCAGCGCTTCGATGGAGTTGATACCCATGAGCCCCATCATTTCTTTGATCTCATGCTTCCAAGCCGTCAGCAGGTTGACCAGCCGCTCTTTACCGGTCTCGGGATTCAGCCGCTTGACCAGCTCGGGATCCTGCGTCGCGATACCCCAGTTGCACTTGCCGCTCTGACAGGTGCGGCAGAGGTGACAGCCGAGTGCGAGCAGCGCCGAGGTCGCGATATAGCACGCGTCCGCACCGAGCGCGATCGCCTTGATGACGTCGCTTGCGGATCGTACTGAACCGCCGACGACCAGCGAAACATTCTGACGGATGCCCTCATCCCTCAGCCGCTTATCGACTGCGGCGAGCGCTAACTCGATCGGGATGCCGACATTGTCGCGGATGCGCGTAGGAGCCGCGCCCGTACCGCCGCGGAAACCGTCGATCGCAATGATATCCGCACCGCTGCGTGCGATACCCGATGCGATCGCCGCAATATTATGTACCGCCGCGACCTTGACGATCACGGGCTTTTTGTAATCCGTCGCCTCTTTCAGCGAGAATACCAACTGCCGCAGATCCTCGATACTATAGATATCATGATGCGGCGCGGGAGAGATCGCGTCGCTACCCTCGGGGATCATACGGGTCTTCGATACATCCGCGCCGACCTTGGTGCCGGGCAGATGACCGCCGATGCCGGGTTTTGCGCCCTGACCCATTTTGATCTCGATCGCCGCGCCCGCTTCGAGGTAATCTTTATAAACGCCGAAGCGTCCCGACGCGACCTGTACGATGGTATTCTTTCCGTACTGATAAAAGTCCTCGTGCAGACCGCCCTCGCCGGTGTTGTAGCAGATGCCGAGTGCTTCGGCGGCGGTAGCGAGCGATTGATGCGCGTTGTAGCTGATCGAACCGTAGCTCATCGCGGAGAACATTACGGGGATCTGCAGCTCAACCTGCGGCGGCAGTTCCGTGTTGATATTACCGTTCACGTCCCGTTCGATATCATGCGGCTTTTTGCCGAGGAACACACGCGTTTCCATCGGCTCGCGCAAGGGGTCGATCGAGGGGTTCGTGACCTGCGACGCATTGATCAGGATCTTATCCCAATATACCGGGAACGGCTCGGGATTGCCCATCGAGCTGAGCAGTACGCCGCCGGTATTTGCCTGCTTATAGATCTCAAGGATCGTATTCTGCTTCCAGTTCGCGTTTTCGCGCAGTTCATTTTCATTCTTTCTGATTTTCAGCGCGTGCGTCGGACACAGACAAACACATCTCTGGCAATCGACGCACTGAAACTCGTCAGAGAGCATGATATCGCCGTCGGCGTCATAGCGGTGGACGCCGTTGGCGCATTGACGCTCGCAGACGCGGCAGCGGATACAGCGATAGTCAGATCGCTCGACTTCAAATTCAGGTAAGATATAATTGATCGGCATTATCATACACCGTCCTTTACATTTACGATCACCGGCTCGCCGCCTGCGGGCGACCAGATCTTGTCGACCTCGGGGGTCATCACGCGGATCGCGGTTTCTTCGGACGCGATATAGACCATGTCGTCCTTCTCAGCCGCTACCATCGAGCGCAGCTTCAATCGGTCATTCAGCGCCATCAGCCCGCCGGTATAACCGACGACGATAGAAAACGGACCCGTCATCAACAGCGAGGAATAGATGGTTCTAAAATAAGTCAGGCGCGCCTTTTCTGCCTCGTCCTTCTTTTCGATCGTCGACCAGAACGGCGCGGCGATGACCTCTGCCATCTCCTTCGGCGTCAGACCCTTGCGTCTTAAGAGAAAATCCGCGATATACGCCATGACCTCGGTATCGGTCTGCAGCGTACATTTATAGCCGAACATCTCGATGAAACGGCGGTTAGCATCATAAGAGCTGATCTCGCCGTTGTGAACAACACTGTAGTCGAGCAGTCCGAACGGATGCGAGCCGCCCCACCATCCGGGAGTATTGGTCGGATAGCGGCCGTGCGACGTCCAGCTGTAGCCTGCATATTCGTCGAGCATATAAAAGCGTCCGACGTCCTCGGGAAATCCGACCGCCTTGAACGCACCCATGTTCTTTCCGGACGAAAAGACATACGCGCCGTTCATTTTTGTATTGATGTGCATGACGACGCGCGCGGTAAACTCTTTTTCATCCAATTGCGCCGAGCGCAAAACCGATTTCAGCGGGTTCAAAAAATACCGCCAGATGATCGGCTCGTCGGTGATCTCGGGGATCTTGCGGGTGGGGATCTCTTCGCTGAGAACGATCTCATACCGTTCTTTCAGATATTCCTCGACGTCCTTTTTGATGTGTCTGTCGTCAAAGAACAGGTGGAATGCAAAAAAGTCCTTGTACTTCGGATAGATCCCGTATCCCGCAAAGCCGCCGCCCAGACCGTTAGAGCGGTCATGCATGGGGATCATGCTCTCGATGATCTTTTCGGCGGAAAAGCGTCTGCCTTCTTTCGAAATAACAGCCGCGATCGCACAGCCCGACGGATTTCGGAATTCGCCTTCTCGTTTCATAACAGTTTCCTCCCAAAACAAAAAGGCGTCACTCAGGGCATAACCTGAATGAACGCCTTTGCTCATTACTGAAATATTATAGCATCACAGAATGCGGTTGTCAATTCTATTTTTAAGAAAAATGCAGGATTTTTTGAAAAAGTTGCAAATTTTTCGAAAATTGCACTTGACAAAAACGCTTTCAGCGCGTATAATGCAAGTCGTAAAGGCAAAGGCGTCTTGAACGAAAGTTCAGGGCGCTTTTTCTATTTTCTGTAAAGGAGAAGGTATTATGGCAAATGTAGCAGAGTATTTCGGCAGTCTGGTATTTGACGACAAGGTCATGAAAGAACGTCTGGACGGTAAGATCTATCAGAAGCTGCGCAAAACGATCGACGAGGGCGAGTCGCTCAGCCTGACCGTCGCCAACGCGGTCGCAGTCGCGATGAAGGACTGGGCGATCGAGAAGGGCGCGACCCACTACACGCACTGGTTCCAGCCGCTGACCGGCATCACCGCCGAGAAGCACGACAGCTTCATCTCTCCGTCGCCCGACGGAAGGGTCATCATGGAGTTCTCCGGCAAGGAGCTGATCAAGGGCGAGCCGGACGCATCCTCCTTCCCCTCCGGCGGACTGCGCGCGACCTTCGAGGCGCGCGGCTACACCGCATGGGACCCCACCTCCTACGCATTTATCAAGGGCAAAACCCTGTGCATCCCGACCGCGTTCGCGTCCTACAGCGCCGAC
>CACYPH010000012.1 GCA_902776185.1 uncultured Ruminococcus sp. | reverse complement strand
AATACGCTCCGCGACAAGGTTGTTGCGTGGGCGATCACCCTCGGTATCCCGATCGAAACCATCAACGCTTTCCGCTCGGCGATGATCGACGGCACGCCTACGATTCTGACTAATCCTTACGGGAACGCCGCAGTCACAGCGAACCTGACGCACATATCTCTCTCGGGAGAAGCGCAGGCACCGATGTATTCGCCCTATACCGCGACGCTGTCGGCGGATACCGGTTATTCTCTCAGCGGAGCGACCGTATCCATCACGATGGGTGGAACAGATATCACCTCATCTTGTTATGACAACGGAGTTATCTCCATTCCGCAAGTCACCGGCGCGGTTGTGATCACAGCGGCCGCGGCTTCGATGTATACTAATCAAATCCTACACGCTACAGCCGCCATCGGTGGAACCGAGCTTTATAACGATACAGGGTACAAACAAGATTATCGCTGGAATTCATCAAACGTTGAAGACAACGGCAGTATATCGGGCGTACCGAATAAGTTCGCGGTAGGATATATCCATCTCAAGGCGGGTGACGTGGTGCATTTCTACGGCGGTATTTTGAAGGGAACATCAGGAGGCTTGTCGATGCACGTTCAGAATGCGTCAGATACGCGCCTCGTGCGCGCGACTCTATCAAACTGGTCACAATATACCGAACGCTCCGATATCTTGGAATATATGACCAACATCGACTATGACACTGCCAATAATATTCTGCACTCATTCAAGTGGACTGGCGGTACGAATGCCGTGGACGGCTATATGCACGTTTCGTGTGTAGGAACCTTCACAGATGGTGTGACTGTTATCACAATCAACGAGGAAATGTAAGGGGTGATTCCAGTGGATAATTCAACATGGATCGCCTTCCTCACCGGCGGCGCGATTGTCGCGCTGATACAAGGCGGTTTTGGGGTAGTGATGTGGCTCTTAAACCGTCGCGCAAAGAAAAAGGATGACGTGGAGCTGAACATCGAGGATCGGCTTACAGCGATGGAGCAGCAGAACGCTAACCAAAGCGAAGCCCTAAAGTTTATCTTATACGACAGGATTCGCTTCCTTGGTCAAGCTTACATTGCCGAGGGGAAGATCGACTTTGACGATCGCAGGATCCTCAACAGTATGCACAAGGTATATCACAACGGATTAAACGGGAACGGCGATTTGGACGAGCTGATGAAAGCCGTCAACGCCTTACCGCTAAAAATGAAAGGATGATATTATGAAGTATAATTTCAAAGAATGGCTGATAGCCGCGGGAAAAAGAGCAATCAAAACTGTTGCACAGACCGCCATCGGCGCGATCGGAGCCTCTGCGCTAATCTCTGATGTCAATTGGGCTGTCGTTGCGTCCGCAGCCGGACTTGCGGGAATCGTTTCCCTGCTGATGTCTGTCGCGGGTCTGCCTGAACTGGAGGAAAGACGATGACCGACTTTGCACCCATGCCTGACGGCGAGCAGGTAACAGAAGCTACATACGAGAATCTCTCTGACAACAAGGGGGACCCCGAAGATGATAGCTGACAGTAAATTGGTATCGGTCGTCGTACCGTCCCCGAACCACTCCGGCAAGCGTATCTATTCGCTGACGCGCGTTTCTGTTCATTGTGTGGTCGGTCAGGTGTACGCATCGAGCCTCGGGAATATGTTTGCGAGTGCGGGATATGAGGCGTCGTCCAATTACGGCGTCGGCTTTGACGGCAGCATCGGTCAGTATCTGCCGGAATCGTACCGCTCGTGGTGTACGTCGAGCTATGACAATGATAACCGCGCGATCACCATCGAGGTCGCGAGCGATACCTTTGAGCCGTACCGGGTGACAGAGAAAGCGTATAATGCGCTGATCAAGTTGCTCGTTGACATCTGCCGCCGCAACGGTAAGAAGAAGCTGATCTGGTTCGGTGACAAGAGCAAGTCGCTGAATTATCAGCCGAAGTCTGACGAGCTGGTCATGACCGTTCACCGATGGTTTGCTGCAAATAAGGCGTGTCCCGGGGATTACCTCTACAATCTCCATCCGCAGATCGCGGCAGAGGTTAACAAGCAGTTGGGAGGGACAACAGTGACCACCGCAAAGAAAACAGAAACAGCTACGCTGACATTCAACTATCTTGCGCTGTCGGGCTATACCAACGTACCCGCGCAGGTCAAGATGTTGCAAAGACTTCTGCGGGATATTCAGTATAAGGGCAAGGATGGCAAGGAGCTGACGATCAACAGCAAATTCGACGCCAATACCGACTACGCTGTCCGCCAATTCCAAAAGAAAAATGGTTTGACGGCTGACGGAATTGTAGGCGCGGCGACGTGGAAGAAGCTGACCGGCGCGAAATAATCAGCACCTCTCTCAGTGTAAATAAGCCTTTGAAATAATCACGTTCCATAATAACGCCCCTAATACTATTATGGAGATGATTATATGAGAAGTTTTATCGGCTGGATCGGAGGCAAAAGCCAGCTGAAAAAGTACATTATTCCGTTACTGCCTTCTGAATGCACCCGCTATATAGAAGTATGCGGTGGTGCTGGTTGGATCTTGTTTGGCAAGGAACAGATCAAAGGTCAAATGGAAGTGTTTAATGACATTGACGGTGACCTGATCAACCTCTACCAACAAATCAAATATCACTGTTCTGAGCTTCAAAATGAAATGGACTGGTTACAGTCTCGTGAGTTATTCACTGATTTCCGAAACAATTTCAATGCAAATACCCCGATGACGGATATTCAACGGGCTGCGCGTTACTTATATTTGATTCGCTGCAGCTTTGGCTGTAATAGGCATTCATTCGCCACAACCCCCTCTAAGCCGTACAACTTGATTGATTTATTACCGCTTTATCAGGAACGATTAAGGGATGTTATCATAGAGAACAGAGACTGCGAGGATCTTATAAACACCTATGATCGCCCTGACGCTATCTTCTATGTAGACCCGCCTTACGTTGGCTCTGAACAATACTATAATCGGAAGTATAGCAGCTTTGGAGAAGCAGATCATATCCGGTTAAATGAGTGTTTAAAGCGAATTAAAGGCAAGTTTATTTTGTCTTATAATGACTGCGAGCTGGTGCGAGAATTATACTATGACTTCAATATGATCGGGGTTGATCGGAACAATTCTTTACCATCAAAGCCATTGCCAAAATATAAAGAGTTGATTATAACCAACTATTAAAATTACAATATTCGTATAGAAATTACAAAAACAGGATTTAATTAACGCTCCATGTTATTATTGTACACGGTGCGTTATTATGATACGAATTAAGTTATCTACATTACTAGGCGAAAGGCGAATGTCACAGATTGAGTTGTCGCGTAAAACGGGGATTCGTCCGGCGACGATCAACGAGATCTACAATGAATTTGCTGTCCGTGTGAATTTGGAACATCTTGATAGGATATGCGACGTACTTGGATGCGATTTGTCGGAGCTGCTTGTCTACAAACCAAATGACTTAAACAGTGATTAAAACGCAAAAAATCCCCGCGGGAAGCTATTTCCCTGCGGGGATTTTTCTATTTTCAGAGAAATTATTCTTCAAAAATATGCAAAATTGTGGATATTTTTGATTTTTTTAATTTATGCGAAAAGTTTTTTTATTTTACGCGAAAAGCCACACGGATTCTCAGGCGCTGTACCTCTCAAGACCCTTTGAGAAAAATCATGACAGCATCCAGTATGCCAAGAAGGGCAGCACTCACTTTACCGCGAAAGAGATCGCGGCTGTCAACCATTTCCATAACGCAATGGTCGGCACAAAGGAATATTTTCTGACCGATAACGGCTGCTTTGTCGTCTGCCGCGGCGGCGGTGCAGTCATCGTCTCCCCGAGCGGCTCGAACTTCGATATCACCGTTCAGAACGGCGGCGGTCTCGTTCCCTCCGGCACCTACAAGGATGAGGTTTCCGGCAGCACATGGACCGTCAACGGCAGCTCGATCAGCGGCCATATCGGCGACACCGGCGTAGCGGTCATCTATGACCAGCCCGCGGCAGGTCCCACCGTATATGCAAATCCCGGTTCTTCGACCTTCAAGACCGATACCCTCAGCGTGACCCTCGGCTACAGCAATGCGACCTCCGGTACCTACTCCATCAACGGCGGTTCTTACCAGAGCTTCACAAACGGTCAGACGATCACCATCGGCTCCGGCGTCAGCGCAGGCTCGAAGATCACCGTGACCGTCCGCGCGACCAACGGTTCTCAGACCGATCAGGCGACCTACACCTACACCAAGGTCGATCCCAATGCGACCCAGACGGTCTACTTCAACAATAACAACTATAACTGGTCGCAGGTCTACTGCTATATCTACGCCGACAACAACGGCAGTATCATCTCGAACGGCGAATGGCCCGGTCAGCTGATGACACAGGGCTCGGGCAATATCTGGTACTACGACGTACCCCTCGGTCTTGAGAACGGCAGAGCTATTTTTACCGAGGATCGCGATGCAAGTGACCACCGCTATCCCGGCGACGGCGACCCCGGTCTGGATCTGAACTACAATTCGATGATTTTCGGCGACAACCGCTCATGGACGATCTATGACGGCGGCTCGATCACGCCGGTCAACCCGACAACTCCCACCCCGACGACCAAGCCCGTCATCCCCACACCTGCCGGCAAGGTCCTCTTGGGCGATTCGGATCAGGACGGCGTCATCAGCATCTTTGACGCGACCGTGATCCAGCGTCATCTGGCAGGACTTTCCACTCTCACCGGCAACGGTCTGGCTGCAGGCGACGTCGACCGCGACAACGACCTGACGATCTTTGATGCGACCGGTATCCAGCGCTGGCTTGCGGGCTACCATACCTCGACCAAGGTCGGCGAGTATTCCGACGGCACAACGCCTGTTGTCACCCCGACCACAAAGCCCGATACGCCTACTCCCGGCAACGGCGTGACCCTGAACGCTTCGGCGACCAGTACCGAGCCCGAGGCGTGGTACGCTTGGACATGGGGCAGCGGCGAAGGCAGATGGGTCAAGGGTAACGGCAGTGCATCTGCGGTCGTCTTTACCGATCTGGATTCCAACATCATTTTTGTCCGTGCCGATCCCAACATGGATATCGACTGGAACAACGGCTCTGTCTGGAACCAGACGGATGACCTGACCACTCAGCTCGGCGGTACCTATACTACCTCCGGCTGGAACGCAAACCGTATGATCGGTTCGTGGTAAACAGCATAAATTCCAAAATCTGACAATGATACAGGCGCAAACACTCATTTGTTTGCGCCTGTTTTGATGTTTTTTTGATAAAAACCGGTATATTTCGCTATTTTGCATAGTGACAAATCCGTCGGATAGAGGTATAATAAATAAAATAATAGATGTGTGGAGGTATGATGATGAAAAGAACATTATCACTGTTATTAGCTGTAATAATGACTTTGTCGCTGACTGCCGCGCTTGTCGGCTGCGGCTCGGACAAAGCAGGGAACGATAAAAAAGAAGAGAAAAAGGATACGACTTCCGAGAGCCAAAGCGCTGATACCGACGCTCTGACGGCTGAGGATCTGGTTTTCAGCTATAATGGCGTGACCGTTGAACTCAACGGCGACGCTGATGCGGCTGTCGCTCAGCTCGGCGAAGCAAAGGATGTGTCCTCTCAGCTGAGCTGTCACGGTGAGGGCGACGACAAAACCTATACCTACGACGGCTTTGTGCTCAACACCTATCCGCTCGACGGCAAGGACCGCGTGCTCGAGATCGTTGTTAATGCGCCCGGTATCGCTACCTCTAAGGGCATCGAGGTCGGCGCCGCTGTTGCCGACGTCACCGCCGCTTACGGCTCCGATTACAAGCAGGTCGGTATGTACTACGCTTATGAAGGCGGCGACGGCAAGTCACTGCAGTTCTTCGTCCAGGACGACAAGGTACAGGAAATCAGCTACTACTACGACGTTTAATACTCGGCAGGGGCGCTGATGTGTCCCTGCTTTTCTTATCATATAAGGATATGTGATCATATGAAGCGACGCATTTTCACAGTCATCAAGCTTTTGTGCCTGATACTCGCGGTTGCTTTGACGGTGGGACTGCTGCAGGAATATGTTTTCTGCCATGCCGACCATAACCGCCAGCGGCTCAAGGGCTTTTATGAAGAGGATAAAAATTCACTCGATATCGTGTATCTGGGCGCAAGCGAGGTCTACTCCGATATCGCCCCGGGCTATGCGTATGAGAACGGCGGCGTGACAAGCTATCTCTTCGCGACCCAGGCGAATTCCATCCTCAATTACAAGAGCCAATTAAAAAACATCCTCAGCCGCCAGGATCCCGACCTGATCGTTATCGAGCTCAACGGCGCCGTCTACGGCGACGAGCATGAGGCGACGAAAGAACCGAATCTGCGCAATTATGCCGATAACGTTCCGCTGGATCTCAACAAGGCAGAGTGGATCATGCAGAATACCGGCGATCAGGCGATCGAATACCTGTTCCCGTTTATCAAGTACCACGGCATCTGGAGCGATACCCGGCATAATAAAGAGCAGGTCTATAAAAAAACCATCATACAGGATCAGATCAGAGGTTATAACTACCTCAAGGGGATCTTGAATGAAACCAACATTTTCCAAAACACCCAGCGATCGATGAACGATTCGCTGCCCGATTCCGCGAATGTCAAGGAACCTCTCACCGAGGTCGAAGAAAACGGTCTGCGCGATCTTCTGCAATTCTGCAAGGATGAAAAGCTCGACAACGTCGTTTTCGCGCGTTTTCCGCATATCGTCGTGCGCAGAACCTTCGACCGCTTTGCGCGCAGCAATACCGTCGGCGAGATCGTCGAGGAATACGGCTTTGACTATCTCAACTTTGAGCGTGATATCGCGCTGACAAAGCTGGACGAGAATCACGATTTTTATAATCTCGATCATCTGAATGTTTACGGGCAGAAGAAGTTTACCGCTTTTCTGACCGATTATCTCAAACAGCATTACTCTGTCAGCCCGCGCGAGCTCAGCGATAGCCAGCAAGCGGAATGGGAAACCTGCGCCGACTACTATGAGGCGTATTACAACTACAGCGACAGGCTCATCAAACAGGGCAAACGCCGCGAGCTGAGCGAGGATTGCGAGCTGATCGAGCGTTTGAAGGATTACTTGCCTGACAATTAAACAGCAACAAAGCAGGGGAGGGCAGCGTTGCCTTCCCCGCGGTATATACGAGGAAAAATATGAAGCTGATACATCTATCCGATCTGCATCTCGGCAAGCGGGTCAACGAGTTCCCGATGCTGGATGACCAGAAATACATCCTGAAAAAGATCCTCAACATCATCGACGATGAACACCCCGACGGTGTGATTATCGCGGGCGACGTGTACGATAAATCCGTGCCTCCCGCAGAGGCGGTCGAGGTCTTTGACGAATTTCTCGTCAGCCTTGCCGATCGCAGGCTCGAGACCTTTATCATCAGCGGCAACCATGATTCGCCCGAGCGTCTTGCTTTCGGCAGCCGATTGATGGATCTGAGCGGTATCCACTTTTCGCCGGTGTATGACGGCAAGGTCGAATCGTTCCGATTGACGGATGAATTCGGCGCGGTCGATATCTATCTGCTGCCGTTCATCAAGCCCGTCCACGTGCGCCGTTATTATCCCGAGGAAACCATCGAATCCTATACCGACGCTCTCAGAACAGCGATCGGCGGGATGGATATCCATTCCGATCATCGGAATATTTTGGTGACGCATCAGTTCGTGACAGGCGCGTCGCGCTCAGAGAGCGAGGAGATCTCTGTCGGCGGTTCTGATAGTGTCGACGCGTCTGTGTTTGACGGGTTCGACTATGTCGCCCTCGGGCATATCCACGGCCCGCAGAATATCGGCGCACGGATCCGTTACTGCGGCACACCGCTCAAGTACTCGTTCTCGGAAGCAAAGCACGAAAAATCCGTCAGCATCGTTGCACTTCGGGAAAAAGGCGAGCTTGATATCCGCACCGTGCCGCTGAGCCCGCTGCGCGATATGGTCGAGCTGAAAGGTTCTTATGACGAGCTGACGGCGAAGCGCTATTACGAAAACACCTCTTACACAGAAGACTATGTGCATATCACCCTGACCGACGAGGAGGATATCCCCGACGCGGTATCCAAGCTGAGGGTGATCTACCGCAATCTGATGAAGCTGGATTACGACAACCGCAGAACGCGTCATCACGCAGAATTGACTGCGGCAGAAAATATTGAAACGAAAAGTCCGCTCACTTTGTTCGCCGAATTCTACGAAAAGCAGAACGGTGTGCCGCTGTCTGAGGAACAGTCGGCGTTCATGAGCGATATGATCGAGCGCGTATGGGAGGGAGAAGTATGAGACCGATCCGATTGACGATGTCCGCCTTCGGCTCTTATGCGGGCAAAACCGACCTCGACCTCGAGCGGCTCGGGACAGGCGGGTTGTACCTGATCACGGGCGATACCGGCGCGGGCAAGACCACGATCTTTGATGCGATCACCTACGCGCTGTACGGCGAAGCGAGCGGCAGTTATCGCAGTGCGGAGATGTTTCGCTCCAAATACGCCGCGCCCGATACGCCGACTTTTGTCGAGCTGACCTTTGAATATGCCGGCAAGCGGTATACGGTCAGGCGCAATCCCGAATATGAGCGCAGAAAGACCCGCGGCGAGGGGATGATGCTCGAAAAGCCGAACGCCGAGCTGCATTATCCCGACGGGCGTGTCGTTACCAAGCTCCGGGAGGTCAACAAGGCGGTCGTCGAGATCATGGGCATCGACCGCAGCCAGTTTACGCGGATCGCGATGATCGCACAGGGCGATTTCCAAAAGCTCTTGATGGCGTCCACCGACGAGCGCAAAAAGATATTCCAGAAGCTGTTCCATACCGGCAGTTACGCGGATCTGCAGCTGAGATTGAAGAATGAAGCGGCAGAGCTTTACAAGGCATATGCAAAGGCGACCGACAGCATCCGTCAGTATATCGGCGGGATGCTGTATGATGCGGATGATCCGCTGAGCATCAAGGTCGAAAAGGCGATCGCAGGAGAGATGCCGACGGACGAGGTCGTCGATCTGTTAGAGCAGCTGATCGGGAACGATCATGCTCTGCTGGAAAAGCAGGATGAAGCACTCGAAGCGGTCGAAAAGGAGATCTCCGTGATCACCGCGCGCATCGCAAAGGTGCAGGAACAGCAAAAAACAGAGGCGCTGTTGAAGGCGTCCGAACAAAAGCTGACCGAAGCTGTCCCGCGATTACAGATGCTGAAAGAAGCGCTCGATCGGGCGCAGGAAAAACAGCCGGAAATCACAAAGCGCAACGACCGTATTTCCGCGCTGAGAGCAGAATTGCCCGATTACGATGATGTCGAAGAAAAGCAAACGGTGCTGAATACGCTGTACGAATCCGTTAAAGCCACCGCGCTTGCTATCGAAAAGGTAAAAAAGGACGCGCAATCGCTGAAAGAACAGCTCGTCAAAGAAAAGCAGGAGCAAGCCTCTCTCAAAAATGCCGACGAGGAAAAGCTGAAACTGGAAGCGGAACAGGAATCGCTGAAAAAGCAGTTTGCTGAGATGACGGACATCGAGGATGCGATGGACGAGCTGAAAACACTGCAAAATGATCTTGCCGATAAGCAGGCGGATTATCTGACAAAATCAGCCGATGCACAGTCCAAAAAGCAGAGGTATGACACTCAGCACAAGGCATACCTCGACGAACAGGCGGGCGTATTGGCGCAGACGCTCGCGGACGATGAACCGTGTCCCGTGTGCGGATCAAGAGAACATCCAGCTCCTGCGGCAGTATCGCTCGATGCTCCGACGAAGGACGAGCTGGAGCAAAGCAAAGCGGCGGCAGAAAATGCCGAACAACTCGCCGCAAAAGCGAGCGAAAGCGCGAATGCATTGGGCGCGACGATCGCGGCGAAGAAGGAAGCGATCCTCAAAAGCGCGGAAAAATCATTCGGTGCAGTGTCTTTTGACGAGATCGCAGACAGGCTGATCACACAGAAGGAACAGATACAAACGCAGTCCGATCTGCTTGATCGGAAGCTGACAGCCGCAAAGGCAAAGTCCGACCGCAGGGCGAAGCTCGAGGAGCAGATTCCTCTGACCGAGCAGCAGCTCGAGAAGGCGAACGAGGACTCTGCCGCGCTGGAGAAAAAACAAGCGTCGCTGACAGCGCAGAAGGATTCGCTTGAAACATCGATCAAGGCGCTCCAAAAGAAGCTGAGCTTTGCGTCAAAGGAAAAAGCGAACAGCGAGATCGATTCCTTGACCCGACAGAAAGAAGCCTTGGAGAACAGCATCAAAACCGCCTCCGACGACTATTCGGCGTGCGATAAAGAGGTCGCCTCGTTGAAAACGGCGATCGACGAAGCGAAGAAGGTGCTGACCGATCAAGAGGGCTGCGATATCGACGCTGAGAAAACACGGCTCGCTGAAGCGTCGGAGCAAAAATCCGATCTTCTCGAGAAGAGACAGACGGTTTCCACCCGCCATACCACCAACATTTCGATCCTCGGCAATATTCGCAGAAAAGCGGATGAGATCACCGCTGTTGAAAAGCGGCTGACATGGGTGAAGGCGCTGTCCGATACCGCGAACGGCACACTCTCCGGCAAAGAGAAGATCATGCTGGAAACCTATGTCCAGATGACCTACTTCGACCGCATCATCGCGCGCGCCAACACACGGCTGATGGTGATGTCGGGCGGCAGGTTTGAGCTAAAACGCGCCGCACAGGCGATGAATAACCGCAGTCAGAGCGGATTGGAGCTGAATGTGGTCGATCACTATAACGGCAGCGAGCGCAGCGTCAATACGCTTTCCGGCGGCGAAACGTTCAAGGCGTCTTTGTCGCTGGCGCTGGGGTTATCGGACGAGATCCAGTCCTCCGCCGGCGGGATACGGCTCGATACCATGTTTGTCGACGAGGGCTTCGGCTCACTCGACGAAGAATCGCTGCAGCAGGCGATCAGGGCGCTTGCGGGACTGACCGAAGCAAATCGCTTGGTCGGCATCATCTCCCATGTTGCGGAGCTGAAAGAAAAGATCGACAGGCAGATCGTCGTCACAAAAGAGCCGTCCGGCGGCAGTGTCGCCGTGATCCGCGCCTGACAGTCAATCATATGAGTAAAAGACCGTTTCGTTTGAAGCGGTCTTTTTGCTTTCTTAAAGATGTGCAGGAAATCCTTTCTGCTCTGCCGAAATACCCCGATGATATTGACACCCATTTTGTCGAATGGTATAATACTATATTAGATTAGTATGGGGTAGCAGACAAATTTGACGATCTGTCCGGCGCCCCTCGATGAATGGATTCTCATCTCATCGCAATTTTGGAGGATGCAATGTATTGTTATCACTGCATGAATCAAAAAGGAAGCTCACCGGTCTGTCCGTATTGTCACAGAGAGAATGACGGACGCGTCGCCGCGCATCATCTGCGCCCCGGTACGGTGCTCAACCACAAGTATCTGGTCGGGTACGCGATCGGCGAGGGCGGCTTCGGCATCACCTATATCGGCCGCGATACGACGCTGGATATGCGCGTTGCCGTCAAGGAGTTCTATCCCTCCGGCTACACTAACCGCAACAGCTTCAAGGAAAGCATCGTCACCGTCAATTCCGATAAGCAGCGGGCATTTTTTGAAAAAGGCAAACAGCGTTTTCTGACAGAAGCGCGCAACGTCGCAAAGTTTTCCGCTGAGAAAGGTATCGTCGACGTCCGCGATTATTTTGAGGCGAACGGTACGGCGTACATCATCATGGAGTACCTCGACGGTATCGACCTGAATAAGTATCTGAACACCTACGGTCCGATCCCTGCCGACAAGGCGTTCGACCTGATGCTGCCGGTGATGCGCTCGCTGGAGAAAATCAACGCCGCGGGCATCATCCACCGTGACATCAGCCCCGACAATATCATGTTCCTCAAGGACGGCACGCTGAAGCTGATGGACTTCGGCTCGGCAAGGCACTTTACCAACGAGGAAAAAGAAATGTCTGTCATGCTCAAGCAGGGCTACGCCCCCGAGGAGCAGTACCGCAAGAACGGAAACCAGGGACCGTGGACCGATGTTTACGGAATGTGCGCGACCCTCTATCGCTGTATCACCGGCGAGGTGCCGGAGGACGGGCTTGACCGTATCCATTCGGATAATCTTGTACCGCCGTCGCGACTGGGCGTCAGGATCTCTGCGTCGCTCGAGGACGTCCTGATGTACGGCTTGGCGGTCTACAGAGAAAACCGCTGTCAGAATATGACCGAGCTGATCGAGCTTGTGACCATCGCGCGCGCAGGCGGCGGGGTCAATATCAATACCACCGCCGGTACGGTGCTGAAATCCCGCACTGAGGACGGCGCATACAAAGAGAGGATCTACGGCGATCGGAGCAAGACCTACGGCGACAGCTTTTCGTCGGATGATCGGCTGCCCGAGAATCACACCCGCGGCTACGAGGCGGAGGATTCCCGCCGTCAGCCGGCGAAAAAGAAAAAATCATCCGCTCCTGTCATTATCATTTCGGTCGTTGCAGGTTTGCTGGTCATCGGCATTGTCCTGCTGATCGTGTTCAGCGATTCGATTTTCGGCAAATCCGGCAATAAAACCGAGCCGACGTCGGCGACTGAGATCGAAACGCAGCAGCCCACCGAAGCGCCGACCGAGGTGCAGATGATCTCCGTCCCCGATGTGACGGGCAAAAAGCTGACCGATGCAAAAGAGGAAATCGAGGCGGCGGGGCTGACATGGGACGTCGGGACCATCCAAAGTGATATGACCCAGAATTATGTCGTTGAGCAGGTCCCCGAAGGGGGTTCATCCGTTGAGCCCGGCACCAGGATCATGCTGTATATCCCCGACGAGCGTCCGACCGAGGCGCCGACAGAAGCGCCGACCGAAGAACCCACCGAGGCGACCGACGAGCCGACCGAGCCAGAAGTGACCTACTATAACCGCGCGAGGTACGGCGTATATCTGCACAAAAATCCCTCCCGCACCTCTGAGTATTATCTCGAGATCCCCGCCGGGACTGCGGTGAAGTTTTTAGAGCTGGAGGGAGAGTTCTATAAGGTCCGCTGTAACCTCTTTACCGGCTATGTCCTGTCCAAATATTTTTCTAAGTCACCGGACGCGGACTATGTCTACGATGAAGAGTACCTCAGACCGATGATCTGTACCGATGACGTCTATGTCTATGACAGCCCCGATTACGCTTCGATGGCGTTCGAGCTGAATACGGACGACGAGGTCACGGTCGTAGGCTATCTTAGCAATGAACAGTTTTATGAGATCGTCTATCAGGATATGCTTTTGTATGTCCCGAAGGAGGATCTTGACGCATACTTTGCGGATACCGTTGAATAAATTTTGATATTACAGATAAGGAGAGAGAATATGGAGGCGAACAAAACGACATTTTATGCCGCGTCGAACGATACTGCCGCCGCTAAAACCGCGTCGCTGCTGCTCATCGATGCGCGCAGAAGTCCGATGATGGTCAGCCTGACCGGCAATATGACGCTCGGCAGAGAGCGTCCCGGCGCGACCGCACAGCTCAGGGTCGTATCGGAGATCGCCAGCACCCGACACGGCGAGTTCTATTTTGACGAGGCGACCGACAGCTTTTACTACGTCAACTACAGCGCGACGAACGGCACGTACATCAACGGCAAGCAGTTGATCTCTGTGAACGGTCAGAATCCCGAGGCATACCGTCTTGCCGACGGCGATGTACTGCGAATCGACCGCAAGACGCTCAACGAGCCGCATCCCCAGGCAGTGCTGATGGTATTCAGCCGCAGCTTCAAGGCGGATGAAAGATGGCAGAGCGTTAACCTGAACGCCGCCGCGCGGATCACCATCGGCCGTGCAAAGAGCAACGTCATCCGTATCAAGGATATGACCGCTTCGCGCGAGCACGCGATGATCTCGCTGACCGAGCAGGGTCTGGCGGTTTATGATATGAAAAGTCAGAACGGAGTGTATGTCAACGCCCAGAAGATCAACGGCTCGGCGCTGCTGTATAACCACGACGTCATCCGTGTGGCAAGCACGACGCTGATCGTTCTTGATAATATCATTCTGTATAACAATCCCGGCGAAAGCGCCGGCGCACTGTCGGTCAACATCCGCAGCGTCACCGTCGACAACGGCAAGCGCGCCCTGCTGCGCGACGTCAACTTCACGGTAGACAACAACGATTTTGTGCTGATCCTCGGCGGTTCCGGCGCGGGCAAAACCACGCTGATCAACGCGATCCTCGGCAAGATGGATTCCGATTCGGACATCCTTCTCGACGGTCAGGATCTGAAAGCAGATCCCAGCTATATGCACGCGATGATCGGTCTGGTACCGCAGTTCATCGATCTGCGTCTGGAGGATAAGGTCTATAACACCCTGCGCGACCTTGCCGACATCAAGCTCGACTCCCGCTATTACGATAAGCAGGAAAAGGATCAGCGCGTCTACGACGTGATGGAGAAAGTCGGTATCACCGCGCTGAAGGATCATTATCTCAAACAGCTTTCCGGCGGTCAGAAGAAAAAGACCTCGGTCGCCGCTCAGCTGATCGGTTTCCAGCGCGTGTTCATCTGCGACGAACCGGATTCCGGTCTTGACGCGGCGTCCCGCGAACAGCAGATGAGCATCTTCAAGGGGATCACCGAGCATATCGGCGAGATGGCGAACAGCAGTAAGATCGTCATGGTCATCTCTCACGAGCCTGACGACGCGATCAACCCCGAGACCCATCAGACCCTCTTTACAAAAGTACTGGTCATCGCCAAATCCACCAAGGACGGCAGCGGTCACCTTGCATTTTTCGGTACGCCTCAGGCGGCGTTGAAATATTTCAACGTCACCCGCCTGCAGGACATCATGAAAGAGATCAATCCCCAGCACGAGGGCGGCAAGGGACTTTCCGATTACTATATCGAGAGGCAGTACGCCGAAGGAGGTCACCATGTACAGTAGTGTTCCCATTAACCAGCAGATCCCGGTATATTTCAAAAAATTTGCGAGGATCAATATCCGAGAGAGCGCGTGGAAGTTCGTTCTCTTCGCCGGTATCATCGCGGCGATCATCGGCGCGATCGTCGGCCAGCTCAACCACAGCGGCGTATTCGTCACGGTATCCGGCTGTATATGGCTGGGTATCTTCAACACCATCCAGAGCGTCTGCAAAGAGCACGACATCATCAACGCCGAGTACCGCCAGGGCATGAATATCGGCGCATATGTGATCGCTCAGGTGCTGTGGCAGGCGGTGCTGTGCTTTGTACAGGCATTCATCCTGTTCCTGTTTTTGATCCCGTTCGGCTTTTATCGCAACCTCAGCGGCGGCAATATCTTCCTTTGCCTGATCGCCTTTGATATCCTGATCTTCGGCGCATCCATCCTCGGTCTGATGGTATCCTGTATCGCAGGTACGCCCACGACCGCGATGACGATCATGCCGTTCGTGCTGATCGTACAACTTTTGATGTGCGATGACAGAGTTATGTTTGAGCTGGACGGCGTGGGCGACGTATTTAGCTGTGTCACCTTCAGCAGATGGGGAATGCACGCGCTGGGTTCTATCGCCGGTCTGCAAAATACCGCGTTCGCCGATCCGCATTCCTACGGCGACGGGTTCGGCTTTATCGGCGGATCGTTCCTGATCTGTCTGATGATATCCGCTGTTTTTGCCGTTATCGCCTATGTGGCGTTAGCAATCAGAAATAAAAAATCCTGAAAGACGAGGGCTGTAACATGAGTATTTACAACAACAACACACAGGCGCCGAGCAATATGCCCGACGCTCAGAACATTCCTCACAGGTACAACGTGATCGGCTCTACCCATGAGGGCAAGGTGCGCAGTATCAACGAGGATAATTTTACCATCAACGGTATCGTCGGACTTGAAGAGGGTACCAGCCGCAGCCTTCGCGCCAGAGGGATGGGCGAGCCGCTGCTGTGCGCGGTATTCGACGGCACCGGCGGTACTGACGTCGGTCCTGCGGCGTCGCGCCTTGCGGCGGAATATGCGACCTGGATGTATAACAGCTATGTCCAGAGTCCCTCTGACCGTGAGCGGTTGATGACCCGCTATGTCAGCGAGTGCAACTCCGGCATCCTCGAAAAATTCTACTATCAGAGCGGCCGCCGCGGCGCAACGACGTTCGTGATGGCGATCATCAACAACGGCAGGCTGTATGCCTATTCGCTGGGCGACAGCCGTCTGTACCTGCATACCGGCGGCAGCCTGTATCTGGTCAGCAACGATCATACCGTCGCGATGGATAAGTACCGCCAGGGCATCTATACCCGTGAGCAGGCGCAGAACAGCTCCGACAGACATAAGCTGACCGCGTTCCTCGGAATCGAGCCTGCTTCCGCTGCGCGCGCCGAAAAATACGAGCCGATCGCTCTGCAAAAGGGCGACAGCCTTGTTCTGTGCAGCGACGGTCTGTTCGGCATGGTTACAGACGGCGAGATCGCCGATGTGCTCAACTCCGACGTTCCCGACAAAGCATGCGAGCTGATCGACCTTGCGGTCATGCGCGGCGGCAAGGATAACGTCACCTGCATCGTGATCGAGTGTACGGACTAATGATTCTGCCGATCGGCAGATATCCATAAGAGAGGTGAATCATGAGCTTTTGTAACAAATGCGGTTTTGAGGTGACGAACGGAAAGTTCTGTCCGCGATGCGGCGCGCCTGTCAATCAGCCGTCCGGCTTCCCGACAAATCAGCCGTCCGCGCCCTACGAGAGGACCTACGGCGATCAGTTCACCGAGCTGCCCCCGACGGAGAATCAGGGGTATCCGCCTCAGGCTCCGCAAGGAGGCTACTATCAGGATCCCGCACAGACAGGTTATCCCCAGCAGTATCCTCAGAATGCGTATCCGCAGAATCCTTACCCGCAGAATAACGGATATCCTCAGAACAACGGCTATCCGCAGCCGAATTATCAGCCTGTCTTACCGCAAAAGCCCCCGAAAAAGAAAAACACCCTGATGATCGTTATCGTCATCCTCCTGTGCCTTGCAATCGCTGCGGTCGCAGGCGTATTGGTATATTTCTTTGTCATCGCCCCGAACAACGACAGCTCGTCATCATCTTCGAGCGCGGTTTCCGGGACGGAAGCGACGGCGATCGCCGAAACGCAGGACAGTTCAGCCGAGCCGGATGAAACAAAGGCTGAAACGCAAAAGCCGACTGACGCTCCCACCGACGCGCCGACCGTCTCGAAGATCATGGTAGGTAATTATAAAAACAAGAGCTTTGAGACGGTGAAAAAGGACCTCGAGAAAAAGGGCGTGAAGATCAAGAAGGATGAGGCGTTCAGCGATACGGTCGCAAAGGGCAACATCATCAGCCATTCTCCGGTATCGACCGAGGTCGAAGCAGGCGATACGGTCACCTTCATCGTGTCAAAGGGTTCGTCAAAATCGCCGGAAAGCTATTCCCAGAAGGTCGTTCTGGAGGCGGCGTCCGGCTCGTCCAGTGCGACGATGACGCTCTATACATGGTCGGACGGCGAGTGGAAGCAGGAAGCAAAGTTCAACGCGATGGTCGGCAAGGACGGCATCAGTTATTTGAACAGCGAGAACAATTCCTATACCCCCGCGGGAACGCATGACCTCGGCGTCATTCTGGCGACGTCCGATCCCTCCGTCAAGGGCGCGCGTTATTACCACGCGACCAACGACACCTGCGTCATCGACGACCCGAATTCTTCGGGCTACAACCAGATCACGGAATTCTACAACATCCCCGACGGCGTCCACTACGACCCGATCGGTCATCATTTGACGTCCGATACGACCGCGATGATCTATATCAATCATAACGGCGACGGACTGAGCCCCTGCCGCTCGCGCGGCGACAGCTCGGCGATCACGATCTGCGGTATGAAACGCGCGCTTGAGCCGACCTACGGCTGTGTCGATATTTCCGCCTCGGATATGGAGATCCTGCTGAGCAAGCTGGATTATACAAAGAAGCCCGTCATCATCATTCAGACAAAGTAACGCTATGAAAGATCGTACGAAATTATTGATCGCGTGTATCTCGGTCGCGCTGGTCGCGGCGATCGCCGTGGTGGTCATGATCGCGGCCGGCAAAAATGATACGCCGCAGAATCAAGCGACGCCGGATGAAACGGCGGCGACACGGTCGACGCAGTCTGTGACGTCGGCGACAGCGCAGGAAACACAGCCTGCGACGATGTCCGCCGAGAATACGACTGCGGCTGAGAGTACAGCGGCGGCGACCGAGCCGCATAGCGAATCCGACGCGACACAAGCGTCAAAGCCGACAGATGCTCCGGCTCAGCCGGAAGAGCTTGAGAGAATGCTCGGAGCATCCGGCAGTTCCGTCGAGGAGCTGACGGCGAACGGCTGTCGTCAGCTGGTGACCGTCAGCGCATCGGGCAGCTCGGCGCGCATCAGCCTGTATACCTGTGAGGACGGTCAGTGGAAGCGCGACGAAGCGCTCGACTGTTCCGGATTCATCGGCGGGGAAGGGACGATCTCTCCGTCATCGATGTCCGAGCAGCATTCCGCGACCCCGCTGGGACTGTATTCGATCGGCGAAGCGTTCTATCAGTATTCCGCTCCGCAGACCGGTCTGAGCGCTTTTCAGATCACGCAGAACACCTACTGGGTGGACGATCCGGATTCGGCATATTATAATCAGCGCGTGGATGACCCGTCCGTTCAGGATTGGAGCAGTGCGGAACACATGATCGACTACGACAACTACGAATACGGGTTTGTCATCAACTATAACGCCGCCTGCGAGTATAACAAGGGATCGGCGATCTTTTTCCATGTCGGCTCAAGCCCGACTGCGGGATGCGTTGCGGTATCGCGCGAAATGGTGCTGAGCTATCTCAGCGCTTTGAATGCTTCCGCAAGTCCGTATATCCTGATCGCCGAACAATAAAACCTACAATATTGTTACATCACTTGCCAATGAAATAACGGCATGTTATAATATTGACAATTATGGGAATATAATGAATTAAGCATTTCCATGGTTCAATTAATCAAATGGAGGTAATCCAAAATGAAATTCTGTCAGATTTGCGGTAGACCTTTACAGGATAACGAAGTCTGTAACTGTCAGGCACAGCGTCAGCCCGCCGCTGAAGATCAGCGTACCGTGCCGGCGGCATATCAGCAGCCTGCGGCTCCCCAGCCTCCGCGTCCTGTTGCTCCTCAGCCCCAGCCTCAGCCCCAGCCCGGCTACGGCGCACAGCCTCAGCAGCGTCCCGTGATGCCTCAGCAGCCCTACTACGGTCAGCCTGTCCAGAAGGCTCCCGAGGGAAAATTTGTTAAGGCGCTCAAGAACATCCCCGTCGTTTTCAAGAGCTATTGGACAAACAGCGATAAGCTCGAGGGCGCGGCGAAGAAGGGCAAGGACTGGATCCTGCCGCTGCTGTTCATCTGCATCCTGTTCTTTGTGAACCTGATCCTCGGCATCTGCTACTTTGCGAGAATGACCGACAGCACCTTTAACTATCATCGCGGCCTTGGTATGTTCGCGGGCACTTTCGCGGCTTCCGCTCCGTTCAAATTCGGTTTTGTCCTGCTCAGCGCGCTGATCATGACTGTCTTTACAGCCTGCCTGTACATCAACTTCCGTTTCCTCAGCTCGCTGATCCTTTACAAGAAAAAACCCGCTGATGCGTTTATCGACGCGCTGGTCGAGTTCGGTATCCATTCGATGCCCGTAAGCCTGTGGCTGTTCCTCGGCTCTCTGCTGACTTTGGCGACCTGCTGGCTGACCGTTCCGTTTATCGGTCTGGCGATGGCTTACTATGTCGTTATCGGTGTTTCCAACACCCTCAAGGAATGCGGTACGACCAAGAACGTTTTCCTGCGCAATATCATCATCGCGGCGTTCGTGATGCTCGGTGTTGCACTGACAACATGGATGTTCTATCTGTGCTGCCAGATGAACGTCGGCGGTACTATTTCCGCTTCTTCCGCTGCTCAGATGGCAAGCCTGTATCTCTGATCAATCATCTGTAACAAATCAACCGAAAAGCGCCGATTCTATGCGAGTCGGCGCTGTCTTTATGTATGAAAAGCGCTTCTGCTCATTCGGGCAGAAGCGCTTCTTTCGTTATCCGATAAAGCGGATGATATCTGCGACGACCTCGTCCTTGCAGTAGTCGTTGAGGATCTCGTGACGGTAGCCGTCATACAGCTTCATCTGTATATTTGCGCCGGCGGCGCACAGGCCATCATAGACCTTTTTGATCCCTTCGCCGTAATCGCCGACGGGATCTTCGCCGCCTGCCACCAGCAGGATCGGCTTTTGCTTATCGATGGAGGAGAACCAAGTTTTTTCGTTACAGCTCTTGTTGAGGCGGACCAGATCCTGCATCGCAGATACAGTAAAGCGGAAGGTGCAGTACTTGTCCGCGCGGTAACGGTCGCGGTTTTCGCGGTCGACCGACAGCCATGCGTACTGATCGTTTTCCTGTTCAAAGCGTTGGTTATATGTTCCGAACGCCATTTTGTAGATGAAGTTCGAGATATGACGCTCGCCCTTGATCTTCTTGATCATGCCTGCCGCCTTGATTCCCGCGCCAGCCGCAGGATTGGGACCGCCGGTGCCCATGATAATGAGCTTGTCGTAGTGGTTGTATTTCGCCGCGGTCAGACGAACGATGAACGAGCCCATGCTGTGACCCATGAGGATGAAGGGCAGCGAATCGCCCATCGCCTTTTTGATCTCGTTGCCAAACAGAAATACGTCATCGACCAGCTTTTCCCAGCCGTTTTCGTGGGCGATAAAGCCCAGCTCGCTGTCGTTGATTGCCGTGTATCCGTGACCGAGGTGGTCGTAGCCGAAGACGATGTAGCCTTCTTCGGCGATCCGCCGCATAAAGCCGTCATATCTGCCGATATGCTCGGTCATGCCGTGAACGACATGGAACAGTCCGCGGGCGGGTCCCTCGGGGATATAGATCTTTCCCTTGAGCTGATGGATTTTGTCTGAGGACAGGACCTCTTTGTTGATGACTTTGATCATAGTTTTCCTCCGGATGTATAAGAATAAATCGTTATTGATGGATTAATCAGACCTGAGCGCGGTGACGGGATCGGATTTTGCCGCCTTGCGCGAGGGGATGATGCCGCCGATGAGCGTCAGCACGATGCTCAGCAGGATCAGGATCACTGCGCCCAGCGGCGGCAGGATCGCGTTGATATCGTTTTGACCGGACAATGAGTGGATGATCAGGTTGGTCGGAATGATCAGCAGCTCGGTGATGCCGATGCCGAAAAGTCCCGCCAGCGTGCCGATGATAAAGGTCTCGGCGTTGAATACCGACGAAATATTGTGCTTTGACGCGCCGATCGCGCGCAGGATTCCGATCTCCTTGCGGCGTTCGAGAACGCTGATATAGGTGATGACGCCGATCATGATGGACGATACCACCAGCGAGATGGCGACAAACGCGATCAGGATGTAGCTGATGACGTCGATGATAGTGGTGACGGTTCCCATCAAGGCGTCGACAAGGTCGGTATACTCGACCACCTTATCATCGTCGCCTTTCTCGATCATGCGGGCGTTGTAATCGTCGATCAGTTCCTTGATATGCGCCTTGCTGTCGTAGTCAGCGGGATAGATGGTGATGGTGGACGGCTTTTCGACGTCCGCGTAGCCGATCTTGCGCAGATTGCTCTCAAAAGTGGTTTCGGTAGAGGAGAGCAGCGACGTCATCAGATCCTTCATCTCCTGTGCGGTCATATTGAATTTGATCATATCCGACAGCTGTGAAGCGTCGAAGCTGAACGCGCTGAGCATATCGCTTGAGATGCCGCTCGTCAGCGAGTTCATCGCGCTTTGCAGCGCGGTTGTGATCTGTGTTTTGACGGCGTCCAGCAATTGGTAGATCACGCCGTTGATCTGTTCCGACATCAGATCGGTATAGCGCGCGATGGTCTTTTCCATCGCCGTGGTATCGACTGCGCCGGATATGGTCTGTGTGATAAGCTCCTTTGCGCTGTCGGTCGAGAGATACTCGATAAATCCCGTCAGCAGCGACGAGGTGGTCGGCAGCTGGTTTTTCTTTGCGAAAGGCTCATACCCGTTGATCAGGTCTTTTGTGATCGTGGTGACCTCTTCGGTCGTGAACATCAGCTTGCTCAGCTTTTCGCGCAGCGCTTCCACGCCGCTCTCGATCAGCGCCTGCGCTGTTTCGCTTTGCAGGTATTCGGCGAGGTGGGCGTAGGTGACGGTTTCGCTCAGGTCGTTTTCAACCAGGAATTCGGGATACCCCTCCATGACAGACTGTATCAGGGCGGTGATATCCTCTGTTGTAATCAGGTATTCGGCTTTGGATTCGATGATGGTTTTCAGATCGTCGAGCAAGATCGTCCGCGCTTCCTCAGAGGTGATATACTGAGCAAAGGCGTCCGGAAGATTCTCGAGATTCGCCTCGGGTTTATCTTTGACATAAGCGGTGTAACCGTCGATCAGCTTCTCGAACAGCTCTTTCATGTTGTCTGCTGTGACGGTGAAGTTGACGGATTTGAACAGCTCTTCGATATCGTCTGCGCTGAGCTTGGGAAAGCTCTCGGAAAAATCGTAGTCCGACACGGCGGATTCCAGATCGATATCGGAAAAATCCATCGAACCGAAATCCATCTCGGGGATCTCAATATTCAGCGAGTTCGGGTCAAACGCCTTGTTGATCGCATTTTTATCGACCGAGAAGAGCTTGGAAAAATCGAACGGATCGGCTGTATCTTTTTCGCCGAAGGGCTTGCCGGTAAAGATGTCGGTTTTCGGATCTTTGAGCTGTGCCTTGACGATATCGGTATCCTTTGAGAGTTCGATCAGATGATCGGTGATGGATGCGTGGTAGCAGATACCCTGTACGAGGATAGGGGACATATTGTCTTTTGTCGGCTGAACGACGCCGACGACGCGCATACTGTCTGCCTTATCGAGCAGCGGCTTCATCGCCTTTTGGTTATCTGAACGGTCGACCCAGATTTTGTTTTTCTTGTCGTAGGTATAGTATTGGGTCGAGGAGATCAGCTTGAACTCAATCCCCAGAAAGTCATCGTAATCGAAGGTCAGCGGCGCTTCTTCCACGCGGGTGCTGGTGTTCTCAGTATATGCCTTGATCAGCTCGTCCAGTTCGGTAGGATCTTTCAAGCCGAGGTTGTAGAGAGCGCTGTCGGGGATTTTTCCGTTTCTCGTCAGAACAACGACGCATTCATCATAGCTTTGCGGCCATCTTCCCGCCTTGACGTCGTAGCTTTCGGTGTATATTTTTTCCTCTTTTGGAAGAGGGTTGAAGGTTGTGGTGGTAGAGAAAGAGGAAATGATTCCGCTCATCAGCGAATCGTCGTTGGAAAATCCCATCGCGGTCAGTGTTTTGTCAGGATTGACCTGACGGTATTCGTCGTCATACTCTTTGAAGATTTGGGGAACCAGCTCATAGCCGTATTCCAGCGACTGTACATAATCATAAATGTCGCAGTCGTCGCTTTCAAAATATGCGCGCAGGGATTTTAGGTCGTTTTTCTTGACGCCTGAAAGCATCGCTGACAGCACGCGCATTTCTTTGACGGGCTTGCCGCCGTCATCATCGTTTTCGTCATTATTCTTATCATCTGAGATGTTGTCGGTGTAGATAGACGTAAAATCAAAGTTGGTGTCGCTGATGGTGATCGGGTAGCTCTGCAGGCTTTCCTCCTCGACATTGTGGATATACTGCGTCGCACCGTGAGAGAGCGCAAGGATCATCGCGATGCCGATGATGCCGATCGAGCCCGCGAAGGCGACAAGGATCGTGCGCGCTTTTTTGGTGCGCAGGTTGTTGAAGGATAACGCGAGCGCGGTAAAGAACGACATGGACGCCTTGCCCATATTCTTGTGAACCGCATCGCCGGACTTCGGTTCGTAGGGGTCGGAGTCCGAGGTGATCTCGCCGTCCATCAGGGTGACGATGCGCGTCGCGTAGGTCTCGGCAAGCTCGGGATTGTGGGTGACCATCACGACAAGACGGTCGCTGGCGACCTCTTTGAGCAGGTCCATGACCTGGATGCTGGTCTCCGAATCCAGCGCGCCTGTCGGTTCGTCGGCAAGCAGGATGTCGGGGTCGTTGACAAGGGCGCGCGCGATCGCGACGCGCTGCATCTGACCGCCCGACAGCTGGGAGGGGCGTTTGTGGATATGCTCCTTCAGCCCTACCTTTTCGAGCGCTTCTGTCGCGCGGGCGGTACGCTCCTTCGACGAGATTCCGCTGATGGTCAGCGCCAGCTCGACGTTCTTGAGAATCGTCTGGTGGGGGATCAGGTTATAGCTCTGGAATACAAAGCCGACGGTGTGATTGCGGTAGGAATCCCAGTCACGCTCGGAGTATTTTTTCGTTGAGATGCCGTTGATGACAAGGTCGCCGTCGTCGTAGCGGTCAAGTCCGCCGATGATATTCAGGAGGGTAGTTTTTCCGGAGCCGCTCGGTCCGAGGATCGCTACAAATTCATTGTCGCGCAGGCTGAGCGTCACGCCCTTGAGCGCTTCCTGTACCAGACTGCCGGTTTTGTATACTTTTTTGATGTTTTTGATCTGCAGCATTTTTCACCCTCCTTTCTCATTCGATGCAAGAATATGCTAAATCAGAATATATTATATTATGTTTTGAATCTATAGTAAATGAAAGATTCTTTAATAATTGATTACAGTTTTGGAATAATTAGCGTATGTAGGCGACCGTTGAGGAGCGGGTGAGATACTATTTGACATTGTATGCAGGATTTAGTATAATAAAATAGAATATATATATCTATTTATCATGCAGTAAGGAAGTGCGGCAGACAATGATTTGTTATAACTGTTTTCAGGATAAGGGCGACAGTCCGATTTGCCCTCATTGTCAGTATAACGCGGCGGAAAATAACGGTCGCTTTCCCTCGGCGCTCCCTGCCGGAACGGTTGTCGGAAAGATCTTCACCCTCGGCAGAGTATTGGGTCAGGGCGGCTTCGGCATCACCTATGTAGCACAGGATAACACCGCCGGCAAGCGCGTCGCGATCAAGGAATACTTCCCCGACAGCATGGCGGCGCGTACCGCGACACATACCGTTTCGGCGCATTCGGGAGAGAGAGGTGCAGGCTTCCAATACGGTAAACAGTGCTTTTTGGAAGAGGCGAAAACCCTCGCGACCTTCCTTGGCAATCCGAGCATCGTGCGTGTTTACCGCTATTTTGAGGAGAACGGTACCGCGTATTTTGTCATGGAGTATATCGAGGGAACCAGTCTCAAGGATTACCTCAAGAGCCACGGCGGCAAGATCAGCTTTGAAGAAGCGAAACGGATTCTTGTCCCCGTGATGGATGCGCTGTCGATCGTTCACTCCAAGGGGATCGTCCACCGTGACATCAGTCCCGACAATATCATCATCACGAAAAACGGCAATATCAAGCTGCTGGATTTCGGCGCGGCTAGATACAGCATCGGCGATATGAGCCGCAGTCTGGACGTCGTCTTAAAGCACGGCTATGCGCCCAGAGAACAGTATTCCCGCCACGGCCGTCAGGGTCCTTATACGGATGTTTATTCTCTGTCGGCGACCTTTTACCGCGCGATCACCGGCATTATCCCGCAGGATTCCATCGACCGTATGGATAATGACCTTTTGGTCACACCCCGCTATTATTGCTCCGACCTCACCCCTCAGGGCGAGTTTGCACTGTTCAAGGGCTTGGCAGTCCAGCCGTCGGACAGATTCCAGTCGACCCAGCAGCTCAAGGAATGTCTGCTGACAACCGGACAGGTCCCGCCGGCGCTTTTCAGACCCGCGCCGAACGGGAATCGCCCCCCTGCACCGCCGCAGAATACCGGCTCGTCCGGCAGCCCTGCGTCGCAGCCGTACATACCGCCGACAACACCGCCGGTCATCCCAGCACCGCCGGTATCCGTACCTCAGCCGCCGGTGCAAAAGAAGCTCACCCCGCTGAAATCGTTTCTGATTTCTTTCGGCGCGAGCATGGCGGTCTTCGCCGTGATACTGGTGATTATCCTGTTGTTGAAGTAATACACTTTTATTTGCCTGCATCTCAAAAACAGGCTGAAAGGTGAACATGATGAAAAAGAAAAGCAATACAGCTTTATTGAATGCCCCGCGCGCGTATCTTTCCGAAACGCCGATACCGCATTATCTGAGCTACCACGGCGCTCAGCTCCAGCAAATCGGCAAACGCTCCCATCAGGAGGATTCGTTTGCGTTTGTCAATATCTCCGACGTGACGCTGATGCGGACACGCGGCTTGCTGGCAGTCGTCGCGGACGGTATGGGCGGCATGAAGGACGGCAAAATCGCCAGCGAGGCGGCGATCGCGCGCATCAAGGCGGATTTTGAAAGCATGGACGTCACATCGGATATCCCTACCCGCCTGCGTGACAGCATGATCAGAGCGAACGACGAGATCTTCGCGACGCTCAACGCGCAGGGCGGCAGCACCGGGATCATCTGTGTGTTCTATAACGAGTGCCTCTATTATGCCAGCGTCGGCGACAGCTATCTGATCCTCAAGCGCGGCGACGGGATCTATCATCTCAATCGCAAGCAGAATATGTTTACCCGCGTCTGCCTGCAGCAGATCCGCGAAGGCTCGGTCGATTGCACTCCCGCCAGGACCCATCCTGAGAAAGCGGCGCTGACCTGTTTTCTCGGAATGCGCGAGCTGAAGGATATCGATTATGTGCTGCGTCCGATTCCGCTGATGGACGGCGACGTTGTCCTCCTTTGTTCCGACGGCGTCGGCGGCGTGCTCGATGAAGATCAGCTCAAAGAGTGCCTCAGCGCTTCGTCGCCCGAGCAGATGTGCCGTTTGATGCACGAGAAGGTCGAGGCGGCGGGAAGACGTTTTCAGGATAATTACACCGCGCTGGTCGTACAGTGCGAATATTGATGGATACCCTTGACAAATCATAAGGGAGAACAGCTATGATAGATATTTATTCCTTTACCTCACAGGGCGGCAGAGAGTATAACGAGGACAGCGTCGGCTTTGCTTATACCACCTACGGCGCAGTATTGGTCGCCGCAGACGGACTGGGCGGTCATCGCGGCGGCGACGTCGCCTCAAAGATGGTCGTCGATACCGTTCTCGCCGAGCCTCTGGACGATAACAAAAACGATAAGGATTGGCTGAGAAAGCGGCTTGAGGAAGCGGATCAGGCGATCCTCAGCGAGCAGGCGGCGCAGGCGAACAAAATGAAAAGCACTGCGGTCGCGCTGAAAATCAGCGGCACCAAGGCGACGTGGGCGCACGTCGGCGATTCGCGTTTGTATTATCTGCACAACAATCGGATCGAAGCGGTGACCGAGGATCATTCCGTCGCGTTCAAAAAGTACCGCGCCGGTGAGATCACCCGCGCCGAGATCGCGACCGACGAGGATCAGTCGAGCCTTCTGCGCTCGCTCGGATCTCAGTCTAAGCTCAAGCCCGACTTCGGCGAGACGGCCGAACCGCTGACAGCGGGCGACGGCTTTCTGCTTTGCACCGACGGCTTTTGGGAATATGTACAGGATCAGGAGATCCTTTTCGACTTTTTGAAAACCAACAACGCGCAGGCGTGGACCGAGCTGTTGATGCTGCGCGTGATCGAGCGGCTGGGCAGCGGCAGCGATAACCTGACCGTGATGACCGCGATGATTCGCTAGGAGGTGTCGGTATGAAAAAAACAGCGGCTTTTCTGCTGACGCTCTTGATGCTGTTTTCGCTGAGCCTGACTGCGTTTGCCGCACCGGGATTCCCTCCCGGCAGAGATCGTCCTCTGCCCGATGACCCTCAGGTCGTCGAGGCGGATACCTCCGCAACGCAGAACAGTCACGATGACGCGCTGACCGAAAGGGGATCAACTGAGGAAAGCACCGAGCCGGCGCAAAGCGAAACAGAAGCAATACAGAAAGCGGCAGAAACACAGAGAACGGAAGAAACGCAGGCGGCAGAAACACAGTCAAGCACCGAGAGCGTTCTCTCGGACAAAGGTGTGGTCGGCAGTGTGCAGGATACCCCTGCGCAGGAAGATACTCCCGATCATACGATCATCATGATTGCGGCTGTCTGCGGCGCGATCGTATTGATTTTGCTGATCGTCATTTTCGTGATCTTACTTAGAAAAAAACGTCCCGCTGATACCGATGAGCCGACGCACGGCTCTTCGTCGCGGGGAATGCCGGTACGGCTGGAGATCCTGTCCGGCGAATGCTACAACGCCGAGTTGAACCTTCGTCTCAGACGCAACCTGACCATCGGTACGGACAAAGGCTGTGATATCGTATTTGAAGACAGCGCGATGCAGCCCCTGCACGCGGTGATCTCTGTTGACGCGAATACCGTCACGCTCGATGAATGCTCTTCAGCCGGCGTCACCTATATCGGCGGCATGAAGATTTTTGCCCCGAACCGTCTGCGCTCGGGAGATATCGTTACGATCGGCGCGACGTCCTTCTGCATCTTCTTTGAGTAATTTGATAAATCATAAAACAAGCCCTGATTTCTGCGGAAATCAGGGCATTTTCATTTCATTGTTAAATGTTTATTCATACTTTATTCAATTTAGATATAAAAGTATCTGTTATACCTTAAAAATACCGTGATATTTTTTGCACGATAATTCTAAATAAGAAATTTAAATAATTTCGACAGCTATATAATGTGAACTGAAATAGTAGGTAATTCATTGTAGATAACTATATCTTGTACGGAGGCCCTGTATGGCTCAAAAACCATCCTCAAACACAATGGAAATCAATTCCATTCTGGAAGAAGCCCGCAGCAGGAATAAAAGCTTGTCTGAAAGCCGTCAGCCCGTGACCCGCGCCGCAGCTCCCGCGCGCCGTACCGCCGCGCCGGCTGTCTCGAAAAAACAGCTTGACGATACCGACTATGTCGATATCAGCAGTCAAGGCACCTATCAGCAGACGGCTCAGAACGAAAGGGCAAATCAGAAACCGAAAAAGAATAAGAAGCCTCTGGTCATCGCTATCGTCGTGATCCTGGTACTGCTCCTTGTCGGAGGCGGCGGATTTACCTGGTATATGTATCAGAACTCCGGCTCCTCGACGGTCGTTTCCGATAATGTCTATGTCAACGACGTCAATATCGGCGGCATGACGGTCAAGGAAGCCGAGCAGAAGCTGACCGATATCGAGAACGAGCTTGCCGACGGCATCAACGTTCATGTCAAGGCGGACGATAAGGATTACACCCTGACAAAAGACGACTTCTCCTACACCTTCAACACCGCGGACGTCCTTGAGCAGATCAAGGAGCATTCCGAGGAGAAGGGCTTTAATAAGGGCGAAAAGCATTTCGAGATCAAGATGCAGGTCGACACCTCTGCCGCGCAGGGGATCGCCGAAAAGATCGCAGGTGAGGTTCACGCCGCGCCTACCGACGCTCAGGTGACCGACTTTGATCCTTCCGCCGATAATATGTTTACGATCAGTCAGGAGATCACCGGCAAGGATGTCGATACCAAGGCGCTGGCGTCCGGGATCGAAGGCGTGTTTAAAGAAGGCAAGTCCTCCGGCGAGGTCACGGCTGTCGTCAAGACCGTAGAGCCTAAGCTGACCAAGAAGTATCTGCAGGATCATATCATCAAGCTCTCCGAATTCTCTACCGATTCGACCAATAACGAGAACGGCAACGAGAATATGCGTGTTTCGCTCAAGGCTTGCAACGGCTCTGTCATCAAGCCCGGCGAGACCTGGTCCTTCAACGACTGCACCGGTGACTCGAACGATCCCGACAACGGGTACAAGCCTGCAGGTGTTATCATTCAGGGCAGAAGCGAAACCGGTATCGGCGGAGGCATCTGCCAGTCCTCCACGACCATCTACAACGCCGGTATCCTCTGCGGTATGGAGATCATCGAGCGCGCCTGTCACTACTACAAGTCGACCTATATCGACGCAGGCCGCGACGCGACGATCGACTACGGCAACATCGATCTCAAGATGAAGAACACGTTTGACCATCCGCTGTTCATGAAGTGCTGGATGGACGGAACCGAGCTCAATTGTGAGATCTACGGACTGGAGAACCCGAATTTTGACGAGGTCAAAATCTCCACCTCCGACCCGGACTACTTCTCGACCGGCTATACCGTCAGAGCATGGCGCACCTATATGAAGGACGGCAAGGAGGTCGACGAGGACGAGCTTCCGAAGTCTACCTATTATACCGTCGCGCCCAGCTCGGGTTCGAGCGATGATGACGACGATGACGATGGTGAAGACGAAGATGATGATGACGATGACGATTCCTCCAGCGAATCCTCCGACAGCTCCGCTTCATCGAGCAGTGCGGCAGATTCCGGCAGCAGTTCAGCCGCCGGCAGCAGTTCTGCGGACAGCAACGAGTCTTCGGATGACGGCGGCGACGCATCGTCCGCTGAGGAAACCTAGATTTATCGTCAGGTAAAATAATGGAAAAATTAGGTTTGTTTTCCTATCAAATCTATTGCGAATGAAACGCTCCCCTTTGCGGATAATAACGCAAAGGGGAGTTTTTGAATGCAGAATTGTAACGGAACATTGTTATTTGAACAGAAACCGCGCATCAGCGCATTTGCGTCGGTTGTCGGCAAAAAAGAGGCGCAGGGACCGCTGCGCGAGGATTTTGACAAAATCGTCTATGACAGCTATTTCGGTCAGGATACCTTTGAAAAGGCGGAAACAGAAATGATGCGTACCGCTGTAGAAATTGCACTGGAAAAGGGCGAGATGATGCGCGAGGAGATCGACCTTGCTTTCTGCGGCGATCTCTTGAACCAGTGCGTTGCCTCGAGCTTTGCGATGAGCGGCTTCGGGATCCCGTATATCGGGATATACGGCGCCTGTTCGACGATGGCGCTGGGGCTGATGATGTCCGCGGTCGCTGTCGAAAGCGGCGCAGCGCTCCGTGCGGTCTGCGCCGCCTCGTCCCATTACTGTACCGCCGAGCGCCAATACAGGATGCCGCTCGAGTACGGCTCTCAGCGTCCGCCGACAGCCCAGTGGACCGTCACCGGATCGGGCGCCTGTGTCATAGAAGCCGACAGCGATAGATCAAAAGACGGATTCAAGCAGTCAAACGGCGAAAAAGATCAGCGGCAGACGGTTTTTCCGAATACGCAAATGCCGTATATCCGCGCCGCCAGACCCGGAATGATTACCGATTTTGCCGTGACCGACCAGAATAATATGGGCGCCGCCATGGCACCTGCTGATGTCAAGTAAGGAACAAAACTTTTTTAAAACGTCCGCTGTCAACAGCGCTTGCTGACAGCGGACGTACTTATGTAATGATTCTGTTATTTCATCCAGCTCAGGACGGTGCGGATCTCTTTGATGTAACCGCTGTCGTCGTTCGGTGTCTCCAGGATGAAGGGCTTGTTTTGCAGAGCGGGGTGGAGGGCGATGCGCTTCATCGCTTCCATGCCGATACAGCCCTCTCCGAGCTTTTCGTGGCGATCCTTGTGAGAGCCGCAGGGATTCTTGCTGTCGTTGAAATGGACGGCATAGAGCCGCTCAAGACCGATCACATCGTCGAACCGCTGCAGCACGCCGTCGAGATCGCCCGCGATATCGTAGCCAGCATCCCATACATGACAGGTGTCGAAGCATACGCCGAGCTTGTCGCTGAGCTCGACACGGTCGATGATCGCGCGCAGCTCCTCAAAGCTCCTGCCCATTTCCGTTCCCTTGCCCGCCATGGTCTCGAGGAGAACGGTGGTTTGCATTTGAGGGAAAAGAACTGAGTTGAGCGCCTCGGCGATCAGTTCGATCCCTTTGTCCGCTCCCTGACCCGTATGCGCGCCGGGGTGGAAGTTGTAGAAGTTCCCGGGAAAGGCTTCCATCCGATCAATATCCTTTTGCAGCATATCTAAGCCGTTCGCTTTGGTGACGGGATTGGAAGCGCAGAGGTTCATGGTGTAGCTGCCGTGTGCGACAAGCGCTCCGAAACGGTTCTCTCTGAGTAGTTGATTCAGCGCCGCCGCATCCTCGGGGATGATCTCCTTGGATTTGCCGCCGCGCGGATTGCGGGTAAAGTAAGCAAAGGTGTTGCCGCCGAAATCCAGCATCTTTTTGCCCATCGCCTCATACCCGTTGGTCACGCTCAGGTGACAGCCGATGTAAATCATATGAATCCCTCCGATCTGTTCTTATTTTGCCACAAATCGAAGGGTTTGTCTACCATGAATTGACCTTGATTCACGCCTTGTGACCAGCTGTTGCCCTGCGAGCCTCTTCAAAGGCGTCGCGAAATCGGAAGGTAACGTCGAGATCGCCGTTCTCATCCACGACGATCTGTTCGATCAATTCCGTCAGCAGGGGGCGGGTCAGACGGTCGATGTTGCCGTGACGTTTAAAGTGTTCGACAAACGCGTTCGTTTTATCCGGAAGCTTGGAATCGTGGATAGATTCTCTCAGCTCTTCGATACTTTGCGTCAGGCTTTCGCGGATTTTCTCATACTTTTGTTTGTTGATGCGGTATTGATCGACGTTCAGTATGCCGCTTTTGAAGTCAGGGTAAAGGTCGGCGAGCAGATTTGTGACCTTTTCAAGTTCATTTTCCTGCTTTTGCAGCTGTATCCGTCTGTCGTCATCCGCAGCTGCAGATCGATGCCGGCGCAGTTTTTTGATCACCTCATCGGCGTCGACCGCGATTTCCACCATCCTTTGGATACAGCACAGCACCGTGTGATACAGCTTGTCGTAGCTGACGGTGTGGGAGGAGCAGGCGGTCTTGCATTTACAGTGGGTCGAGCAACGGTAGTAAACATAGGTTTTGTTCGCATTTTTATTGGCCTTTTTGATCAGCGCGTGACCGCAGTCGGCGCATTTCAGCAATCCCGAAAATAAACCGATCTCACCGCTGACGGCAGAGGCTTTTGCTCGCTGCTCCAGCAGTCGCTGAGCGTGTTCATAGTCCTCTTTTGAGATGATCGCCTCATGGGTGTTTCGGACTTTGATCCATTCTGCTTCGGGCTGAGCGATGATCGCCTTGTCCTTGTAGCTGACCTTTTTGAACTTGCCCTGTACCATGTTGCCGATGTACATCTCGTCGTGCAGTGTGCGCCGGACGGTCTTATCGCTCCAAAGCGTCGAGCCGCTGATTCGGTAATTGGGTTCAAGACGGCGTTTGTAGGTCGATGGATTGGGGATTCCGTTATCGTTCAGATGACGGACGATCGTTCGAATCCCCGATCCGTTCAGAAACATCCGAAAGATCAGACGCACGATTTGTGCCGCCTCTTCGTCGATGATCAGCTTGTGGCGGTCGGCGGGATCTTTTTTGTAGCCGTATTTGGCAAATGAACCGATGAAATCCCCGCGCCGCCGCTCCATATTCAGCGTGGCGCAGATGTTCTCGGAGTTTGCGGCAACATAATATTCGTTGATCATCCCGCGCATGCTGTTGTTGAGAAAGTCGATCGCAACGCCCCGGCTTCTGCCGGAATCGATCGCATCGTTCACGGCGATATAGCGCACGCGCAGCCGCGGGAATATCTCGCCGATGTAGCGGCCGCTCTCAGAAGCGTTTCTGCCGAAGCGGGAGCTGTCCTTGACGATGATGCAGTCGACCTTTTCCGAATAGACGTCCGCCATCATCCTGAGAAAATCCGGACGGTTGAAATTGGCTCCCGACCAGCCGTCGTCGATATAGCAATCATAGGTTTCGATATCCGGCTGACTGTCCGCGAAGCTTGTCAGCAGGTCTTTCTGGTTGACGACAGAATCCGATTCCGCTTTGTCGCCGTCGTCACGCGACAGGCGAATATAAAGAGCAGCCTTGTAGGTCCTGACGACCCGCTCAGGCTGCCCTGTATCAGTGCCGTATGGCATCGTATACCTCCTTAACCTATCGGCGGTATACTGTCTTTCATCGCTGACAGTATACCATATCTCTTTTTGCTTCTCAAGCGGTATATTTTTCCATCACAGAGCGGCTGTATCGAAGGCGTCGGCAAGGCAGGTGTTCAGGCTTTTTGCACCGCAAAAGTGCAGATGAACGACCGTGTCGTTGATTTCGAGGCGGTAAGGATCGGATGCCCTCGTGGCGTCCGATTTTACGGGAGCTGACAGGGGAGAGGCTGAGGGATTTTCAAAATTACGGGGAATAGTATCGGACGGATCAATCGACGCGTCCCGGCTTGGATCCATATGGTTCGATTCTCCTTTGACAGATGAATGTTATGGGATTAGTTTTGGAAAAATATTTATAAATATTCTCAAAATGGATGTTTTCTCCTCGTTTTTTTGTGCACTTTATTTGACACCTGTCCTATAAAGTAATATAATAATATAAATATATCATTTTTTCGAAGAACGGGATAGTTTATGACGCCACTGAAGAACAAAAACATCCTCATCACCGGCGCCGCCGGATTCATCGGCGCAAACCTGGTGATGAAGCTGATCTCAACGAATGAACCGATGACGATCATCGGACTTGACAATATGAACGACTACTATGATGTGGCGCTCAAGGAATATCGACTGACAGAGATCGACAGGCTTGCTGAAAAAGCCGCAGATGTGAGCTGGCGGTTCATCAAGGGTGATCTGGCGGATAAGGATTTGATTGACGAAACCTTTGATGTGTACAAACCCGATCTCGTGGTCAACCTTGCCGCACAGGCGGGCGTGCGCTACAGTATCGAGAATCCCGATGCATATATTCAAAGCAATCTGATCGGCTTCTACAATATTCTCGAAGCCTGCCGTCATTCGTATGACGACGGACAAAAGGGCGTCGAGCATCTGGTGTATGCATCTTCGTCCTCGGTCTACGGTACGAACGAAAAAGTACCGTACTCGACCGACGACAAGGTGGACAACCCGGTATCCCTTTATGCCGCAACTAAAAAAAGCAACGAACTGCTCGCGCACGCTTATGCAAAGCTCTACAATATCCCGTCGACGGGCCTGCGGTTTTTCACCGTTTACGGCCCTGCCGGCCGCCCCGATATGGCTTACTTCGGATTCACCGACAAGCTGTTAAAAGGCGATACCATCGAGATCTTTAACTACGGTAACTGTGAGCGCGACTTTACCTATATCGACGATATCGTCGAGGGCGTCAGGCGCGTGATGATGAATCCGCCCGAGCGTAAAAACGGTGATGACGGCTTGCCTCTGGCGCCGTATGCTCTGTATAATATCGGCAACAGTCATCCCGAGAATCTGCTTGATTTTGTGGAGATCCTTCAGGAAGAACTGATCAGAGCAGGCGTGCTGCCCGAAGATTACGATTTTGACGCGCATAAAAAACTCGTCCCCATGCAGCCTGGCGATGTGCCTGTGACCTATGCGGATACATCCGCTTTGGAGCGCGATCTGGGCTACAAGCCGTCAACGCCGCTGCGCGAAGGTTTACGCAGGTTTGCGGCATGGTATAAAGAGTATTATCAAATTTAGGTGAGTAATATGAAAATAGCAGTAGCAGGTACAGGCTACGTCGGACTCTCCATCGCTGTACTGCTCGCACAGCATAACACGGTCAAGGCGGTGGATATCGTCCCCGAAAAGGTAGAGCTGATCAATAACAAAAAATCGCCCATCCGGGACGAATATATAGAACAGTATCTGACCGAAAAGGAGCTCGATTTAGAAGCGACCCTCGATGCAGAATACGCCTACAAGGACGCGGATTATGTTGTGATCGCCGCGCCGACCAACTATGACAGCAAAAAGAACTATTTTGATACCTCTGCGGTAGAGGCGGTCATCGAGCTGGTGATGCAGTCAAATCCGAATGCGATCATAGTGATCAAAAGCACCGTTCCTGTCGGCTATACCGCGCATATCCGGGAGAAAACCGGCAGTAAAAAAATCATTTTCAGCCCTGAATTCCTGCGTGAATCTAAGGCGCTGTACGATAATCTATATCCGTCGCGCATCATCGTCGGTACGGATACGGAGGATGACAGCTTGGTCGAAGCCGCCCGTACCTTTGCAAAGCTGTTGCAGGAGGGTGCGCTCAAGGAAAATATTGACACGCTGATAATGGGCTTTTCTGAGGCGGAGGCGGTCAAGCTGTTCGCCAACACCTATCTTGCCCTGCGCGTGAGTTACTTTAATGAGCTGGATACCTATGCCGAGATGAAGGGGCTGGACACACAGGCGATTATCGACGGCGTTTGTCTTGACCCGCGTATCGGTTCGCATTATAACAATCCGTCGTTCGGATACGGCGGATACTGTCTGCCGAAGGACACCAAGCAGCTTCTCGCCAATTATGACGAGGTGCCGCAGAATATGATGTCGGCGATCGTTGAGAGTAATCGCACCCGCAAGGAGTTTATCGCTGACAGGGTGCTGGAAAAAGCAGGTTATTATCACGAGAACAGCGATTATAATCAGGAGATCGAACACCCCGTTACGATCGGTGTGTACCGCCTGACGATGAAGAGCGATTCAGATAATTTCCGCCAAAGCTCGATTCAAGGCGTTATGAAGCGCATCAAGGCAAAGGGTGCGACCGTCATCGTCTATGAACCGACGCTGAAAGACGGATCGACCTTTTTCGGCTCAAGGATCGTCAATGATCTTGCGTCATTCAAACAGCAGTCCGACGCGATCATCGCCAACCGCTATGATGCCGTACTGGATGATGTCGCCGAAAAGGTGTACACCAGAGATCTGTTCAGAAGAGATTAAGAGACGCCGGATCAAAGAAAAGCTCAATGACTTAGGAGGTCGCTATGAGTAACGTTTCCTTTCAGAATAACGGAAAATTAAAGCTGCTGATCATTGTCGGCACAAGACCCGAGATCATCCGCCTTTCAGCGGTGATCAATAAGGCGCGAAAGTATTTTGATACGATCCTCGCCCACACGGGACAGAACTATGACTATAATCTCAACGGCGTGTTCTTCAAGGATCTGTCGCTCGCCGATCCGGACGTCTATCTGGATGCTGTCGGCGCGGATCTCGGCGAGACGATGGGCAATATCATCGCGAAGTCCTATCAGCTGATGGTCGAGATTCAGCCGGACGCCGTATTAGTACTGGGCGATACCAATTCCTGCTTATCCGTTATCGGTGCGAAGCGTCTGCATATCCCGATTTTTCATATGGAAGCGGGCAACCGTTGTAAGGACGAGTGCCTGCCGGAGGAAACCAACCGCAGGATCGTCGACATCATCTCCGACGTCAATTTGGCGTATTCTGAGCACGCAAGGCGTTATCTTGCCGATACGGGATTGCCGAAGGAGCGCACCTATGTGACCGGCTCGCCGATGGCAGAGGTCCTGCACAATAACCTTGATCAGATCGAAAGGTCGGATATCCATGCACGGCTCGGTCTGGAAAAGGGCAGATACATCCTGCTTTCCGCCCACCGCGAGGAGAATATCGATACCGAAAAGAATTTCAAAAGCCTGTTTACGGCGATCAATAAAATGGCAGAAAAATATGATATGCCGATCCTGTACTCCTGTCATCCGCGCTCAAAAAAGCGTTTGGAGGCAAGCGGATTTCAATTGGACGCGCGCGTCATTCAGCATGAACCGCTCGGCTTCCATGACTACAACTGCCTGCAGATGAACGCCTTTGCGGTCGTGTCTGACAGCGGTACACTTCCCGAGGAAAGCTCTTTCTTCACGAGCATCGGCAAGCCTTTCCCTGCGGTATGTATCCGCACCTCGACCGAACGTCCCGAGGCGCTCGATAAAGCCTGCTTCATCCTTGCCGGCATCGATGAAAAGAGCCTGCTCCAAGCGGTCGATACCGCAGTCGAGATGAATCAGAACGGCGATTTGGGTATCCCTGTGCCGGATTATACCGACGAAAATGTTTCCGATAAGGTCATCAAGCTGATCCAGTCTTACACCGGCGTTGTGAACAAGATGGTTTGGAGAAAAGACGTATGAATGTTTTGGTAACAGGCGCTAAGGGGATGGTCGGCAGAGCGCTGGTCGACAATCTGAAAAATATTCGCGACAACAAGTACCGCACCAGACCCGAGCTGAGGATCAAAGGCATCTATGAGTATGATATCGACAGCACCGATGAGCAGCTCGAGGACTATTGCCGAAAAGCAGATTTTGTTTTTAACCTTGCGGGAGTAAATCGCCCTAAGGACAACGCAGAATTCATGCAGGGCAATTTCGGCTTCGGTTCCAAATTGCTTGATATGTTGAAGAAGTATGAGAATAAGGCACCCGTGATGCTGTCGTCATCTGTTCAAGCTACCCTTATTGGGAGATATGGTGAGAGTGATTACGGCAAAAGCAAGCTCGCAGGCGAAGAATTGTTCTTTCGATACGGCGAGGAGAACGGGGTAAAGGTCGCGGTCTACCGCTTTCCGAATCTGATGGGACACAGCCGTCCGAACTATAACAGCGCGGTTTCAACCTTCTGCAACGCTGTGGCGAACGACCTGCCTTTCACGGTGAATGACCGCTCAGCGACCGTTGAGCTGCTGTACATAGACGATCTTGTTGAAGCGATGTTCGACCTGCTGGAGGGCAAGGAAAAGCGCTGTGAATATGACGGACTTCGCCCCGTTGAGCGGGCAGGGGGAAAATTCTGCTACGTTCCGCTGACCTATACCGTGACTCTCGGAGAGATCGTCGATCTGCTGCAGGAATTCAAGGCGCAGCATGATTCGCTGATGATGCCGTCTATTCCCGACGGCAGCTTTGCGAAGAAGCTGTACAGCCTGTATCTGACCTATCTGCCGACCGCGGCGTTCAAATATCCGCTGAAAATGAATACCGATCACCGCGGTTCGTTTACAACGGTGATGAAAACCTTGGACAGCGGTCAGTTCAGCGTGAATATCTCTAAACCCGGTATCACCAAGGGGCAGCACTGGCATAATTCAAAGTGGGAGCTGTTCATCGTTGTCGCGGGACGCGCGCGGATCGAGGAGCGCAATATCCACACCAATGAAAAGGTCAGCTTTGAGGTCAGCGGCGAAAAAATCGAAGCTGTCCATATGATCCCCGGCTGGTCGCACAACATCATCAATCTCTCGGATTCCGAACCGCTCGTCACGCTGATGTGGGCGAACGAGGTTTTTGACAGCAGTCATCCGGATACCTTCCACGAACCTGTATAAACGAAAGCATCCCGCCGACCCTTTTGGGAACGGTGGGATTTTTGTCGCTTTCAGTCGGTTTGGCGGGGCGCTGACACAATACCTCCTTTCTGATTTTGATGATGAAAAGACAGTATACCGGTTTGATGGATATGTCCCGTCTGACCGTTATGTTCCCAGTATACCATCAACACCTGCCGCGGCGGACACCATCTATCGCCACCTTTGCTCGACGAATACGGACGTCTACGATTATGACGCGATTTTTACCGGAGATCTCGGAAAGGTCGGTTCGCGCCTGCTGTATGATCTGATGCTCGAAAAGGGCATCGATATTGCGGCAAAGCACAAGGACTGCGGCGTGATGATCTTCGATGACGATCAGGACGTCCATGCCGGCGGCTCGGGATGCGGATGCTGTGCATCGGTATTATGCGGTCATATCCTGCGGAATATGTGCATGAGAAAATACCGCAACATCCTGTTTATCGCGACCGGTGCGCTGCTCAGCCCGACGACCGTTCTGCAAAAGCAGACGATCCCATCGATCGCGCATCTTGTGAATATCCGTATATAATACTACTCCTTAATAAAAATCTTTAACATCTATTGAGCTATATTTCGCATAGCTTTGTTGGACTCCTTGACAGGTGCCTGCCTGCGTCGTCCGCCGCGCTCTGTGAAATATATCTCTAATATCTTATTCAATCTTTTTATCAAGGATTAGTATAAAAATCACCCTCGGAGATTATTCCGGGGGTGACTTTGTATACGGTGACTTATTTTGAAAAATCCCAGACGCGGATGCCGAGCTCGTCGATATAGCGGCGGGTGATGGCTCCGTCGGCGGGGGTGAGAACGATCTCGCCGGTCAACCCGATTACTGCCTCCAGCAGATGCCCGCTGAGGATCGCGGCTTTTCCACTTTCACCGCGGTAGGCAAAGGTCGCATGGGCATGGATATAGGGCTTTCCCTCATATCGGGTAATGTTGCCGTCAAGGGAGACCAGCTCGAGCATCGCGTTCACTTCCTCGCGATCATACTCTTTTTTGTCAGTATCAAACACGCCGACGATCGCCTTTTGACAGCCGCCGATCCCGTTGATCTGTGCGACTTTGATATCCTCGCGCTCACAGACTTCTGTCAACGAAGCGAGTATCTCGTCGCCCTTATCCAATCGGATATAATACTTTCCGCTGAATTCTCTGTATTCCATAACGCGCCTCCTTTTGATGTGATCATTATAGCAGAAATCGGTTTTGCTGTCCATATGGACATTTCGACTTTTTTCTGTTATGATAATTGTCGGAAGGGATGGTTATATGAATTTGGAATTTGAAAAACTGACTGCAGGCGATACGGTGCGGATCGCGCAGATGTCCGAGCTTGCGAGCGCTATCGTCAAGGAATACTACGATCCGCTGCTCGGCGAAGCGCAGAACGATTACATGATCGAGATGTTCCAGTCCGCCGCCTCGATTGCGCAGCAGCTCGATGAGGGTAAGCAGTATTATTTTGTGCAGTACAGCGGAGAGGATATCGGATTCTTCTGCTTTTATCCGCATGATGACGCGATGTATCTGAGCAAGCTCTACCTGCGCGCCGATATGCGCGGCAAGGGCTTTGCGCGTCCGATCCTTGAACTGATCGGCAAGGAATCGAAGAAGGTCGGTCTGAACGCGATTGAGCTGAACGTCAACAAGAACAATCAGACCAAGTTTATCTATGAGAAGCTCGGATTTGTCCGCGTCCGCAGTGAGAAGAACGATATCGGTAGCGGATATTATATGGACGACTATGTCTATCGTCTGGAACTATAACGGAACTGTCGCAGGGGCAACCTTGCGGCAGCTTTTTCTTGTATGTCAATGACGGTTGTGCTATACTGGTGACAGAATCATTGTCGAAAGGGTGATAGGATGATCCGCGAGATCCGCAGGGATGAATTGGACGCGCTGCTTGAGCTGTATCTGCATTTGCACGAGGACGGAATACCGGAGCATAACGCGCATCTGCATGAGATATGGGATACGATTTGTTCGGATGAAAACCACCATATCATCGTGTGTGAGGTCGACGGTCGGTTGGTATCATCATGCGTGTGTGTGATCATCCCGAACCTCACCCGCAATATCAGACCCTATGCGTTCATCGAGAACGTGGTGACCCATGCCGACTACAGGGGCATGGGCTATGCGACGGCGTGTCTTGATTATGCGCGCGATTTGGCAAAAGCCGCGAACTGCTACAAGATGATGCTGCTCACCGGCTCAAAAGACGAAAAGACACTGCATTTTTATCACCACGCGGGCTATAACTGTACCGACAAAACCGCGTTTATCCAATGGCTATAGGAGAAAAACATGGACTGTACATTCGGCACTGAACAAGGAAAATTCAATTTCCGCGTCGGGGTCATTATCGTCAAGGACGGTAAGGCGCTGATGGCGCGTAATCCGAACGATCGGCGCGCGTATTACTATTCCGTCGGCGGAAGGGTGCAGTACGGCGAGGAAATGACCGCCGCCGTGATCCGCGAACTGAAAGAAGAAACCGGTATCGACTGCGAGGTCGATCGCCTTGTCTGTATTCATGAGAACTTTTTTGTCGACAGCTTCGGCGTACCGTATCATGAGATATCGGCGTACTTCACGATCAAAGAAAACGAGCAGTTGATGCAGATCGGGAACGGTCACCTGACCGATCACGGACCCGAGGGCGAGTATCTGACATGGATCGATTTGAAGCACAGCGACGGGTTGACGCTCTATCCCGAATTTATCAAGACCATCGACTTTGACAAAGAAACAGACGTCAAGCATTTTGTGACAAGGGAGTAGGAAAGATTATGGATATATGGGAAGAATTATATAACAGGGCAAAAGCGGAATATCATCCGGAGGAGGTGTCGCCCTTCATAACGGCGCATCATGTTGTCTGCGCGATAGAAGCGGAAAACGGTGACATTTATACCGGCTTTTGTATCGAAGGCTGCAGCGGCGTGATGAACCTTTGCGCCGAGCGGGTCGCCGCGTTGAATATGTATCTGCAAAGCGGTCAAACGGTCGTCAAGCGTCTGATTGCCTTTCGTGATGAACCGCCTTACGGCAAGGACAGCGGTATGCCCTGCGGCGCGTGCCGCGAGTTTTTTATGCAGCTTGACGAGCGCAACGAGGATATGGAGATCCTGTCAGATTATCACAATCGCTCGACAGTTATGTTGAAAGAGCTGATCCCCGATTGGTGGGGCAGAGAGCGGTATCAGCAACAGAAGAATAAGGAATAAACAAGCGGAGGAAATAATGAGAATTCTGGTAACTGGCGGCACGACCTTTGTCAGCAAATTTACGGCGGAATATTTTGTCAAACGCGGCGACGAGGTGTGCGTTCTCAACCGCGGCAGTCGCGAACAGGTTGCGGGTGCAAGGCTCATTAAAGCCGACAGAACACAGGCGGCGGGACTGCTCAGCGGCGAGTATTTTGACGCGATCCTCGATATCACCGCCTATACGGCTCAGCATATTCGCGGACTTCTCGATACCGGCGTCAGCTTTGACGACTACATCTTGATCAGCTCCAGCGCGATCTATCCCGAAACGAATCCGCAGCCGTTTACCGAAGATCAGCCCTGCGGAAAGAACAACATCTGGGGCGACTACGGCGTCAATAAGCTCGAAGCCGAGCGTGCCTTAAGGGAACGCGTCCCGAACGCCTATATCCTGCGCCCGCCGTATTTCTACGGCGTCTACGAGAACCTCTACCGCGAGGCATTTGTGTTCGACTGCGCGATGGCGGACAGACCGTTTTATCTGCCGGGCGACGGCAGTATGAAACTGCAATTTTTCCACGTCGCCGACCTGTGCAGGTTCATTGAGATATTGCTCAGCAGGCGTCCCGATAATCACATCTTCAACGTCGGCAACAGGGACGTCGTGACTGTCAGACAATGGGTCGAGCTGTGCTACCGCGCCGCAGGAAAAACGCCTGATTTTATCAGCGTCGACAAGTCTGTGCCACAGCGCGATTATTTCTGCTTTTACGACTATGAATATGTGCTGGATGTGTCAAAGCAAACCGAACTCATGCCCGATACCCTGCCGTTGGAACAGGGCTTAAGGGAGGAATTCCTCTGGTACAAAGCTCACCCCGACAGCATTTACAACCGCAAACCGTATACGGAGTATATCGATACTCGCTTGAAAAAGGCTTAGTTATACAAAAACTAAGCCTTATATTTATCGCTTATTGACATTGAAATAGCCGCGCAAAATATAGTATAATAACATTGTTAAATTCGGCAAATATAAAAAGGAGGCTTTTTGATGAAAAAATACATTATGGCGCTCGATTCCGGTACCACCAGCAACCGCTGCATCCTCTTTGATAAAGAGGGACGGATGTGCTCTGTTGCCCAAAAGGAATTCACCCAGTATTTTCCGCAGCCCGGCTGGGTCGAACACGACGCTAACGAGATCTGGCAGAGCCAGTTGTCCGTCGCGCGCGAGGCGATGCGCAAGCTCGGCGTGACCTTCGACGAGATAGCCTCCATCGGTATCACCAATCAGCGTGAGACCACCATCGTCTGGGACAAGGAGACCGGTCAGCCGATCACCCATGCGATCGTCTGGCAGTGCCGCCGCACGGCGGATTACTGCGATACCTTAAAGGAAAAGGGCTTGACCGAAAGCTACAAGCGCAAGACCGGTCTTGTCATCGACCCGTATTTTTCCGGCACCAAGGTGCGCTGGATTCTCGAGAATGTCGAGGGCGCGCGCGAGCGAGCCGAGAGGGGAGAGCTGCTGTTTGGCACAGTCGACACATGGCTGATGTACAAGCTGTCTAAGGGCAGGATCCATGTAACGGACTACAGTAACGCATCCCGCACGATGCTGTTCAATATCAACACGCTCATTTGGGACGAGGATATCCTCAGCGAGCTGAATATTCCTCGTTCTATGCTTCCCGAGGTCAAGCCGTCGAGCTGTGTCTACGGCGGGAGTGATCCCGAGTTTTTCGGCGGCGCGATCCCGATCGCGGGCGCGGCGGGAGATCAGCAGGCGGCGCTGTTCGGTCAGACCTGCTTTACCGAGGGCGAGGCAAAGAATACCTACGGCACAGGCTGCTTTATGCTGATGAATACCGGCGAAAAGCCCGTCTTTTCCGAAAACGGACTGCTCACCACGATCGCGTGGGGTCTCGACGGAAAGGTCAACTATGCCTTAGAAGGCTCTGTCTATGTCGCGGGCGCGGCGATCCAGTGGCTCAGAGATGAATTGAAACTGATCGATGGCTCGCCCGATTCCGAGTACTTCGCGACCCGGGTCAGCGACACGGCGGGATGCTATGTCGTTCCCGCGTTCACCGGACTGGGCGCGCCCTACTGGGATCCCTACGCGCGCGGTGCGATCGTCGGACTGACCCGCGGCGTCAATAAATACCACCTCATCCGTGCAACGCTCGAATCCCTTGCGTTCCAGACCAACGACGTTCTCCACGCGATGGAGCTGGATTCGGGCATCCGCCTGAGCGCCTTGAAGGTCGACGGCGGCGCGAGCATGAACAATTTCCTCATGCAGTTCCAGGCGGATATCATGAACGCCCCTGTACATCGCCCCGAATGTGTCGAGACGACCGCGATGGGTGCGGCGTATCTCGCGGGTCTGGCGGTCGACTTCTGGCAGGACAAGGATGACGTCAAGCGCTACTGGAGCCTCGACCGCGCATTCGCTCCGACGATGGATGACGAGAGAAGAAATGCGGAATTGGACGGATGGAAAAAAGCGATTCATGCCACTATGGGATGGGCGAAATAGTTAGGAGTGAGAAGTGAGGAGTTAGGAGTTATGAAAGAAGGTATCACATACCAAAAGAGTAAAATATTTGCTGTCAGGATTATAAGACTCTATCAATACTTGAAAGAGAACAAGAAAGAGTATGTCTTGTCAAAGCAATTGCTAAGATGCGGAACAAGTATCGGAGCAAATATCTCTGAAGCCAACTGCGCTATCAGTGAAAAAGACTTTTTGTCAAAAATGTATATTGCCTTCAAAGAGTGTGCAGAAACAGAATACTGGTTGGAATTATTGTATGATTCTGATTTTTTGACAGAAATTGAATTTCAATCCATCATTTCAGATTGTCGAGAGATAAAGAAATTTGCTTTCGTCAATTACAAAAACGTCAAAGGAAAAATGATTAGATGAGGGATCGGAATGAAGAGTAAACTCCTCATTCCTAACTCCTCACTCCTAACTTTCAGGAGGTTCAAAATGTATGATATTGTGATAATCGGCGCAGGCGTAATAGGCTGTGCCGTTGCGAGAGAATTAAGTAAATATAACGCGAATGTTCTTGTTCTGGATAAGAATGAGGACGTCTGTGCGGGTACGTCAAAGGCGAACAGTGCGATCATCCACTCGGGCTATGATGCAAAGAACGGCACGCTCAAAGCACAGTTCAACGTGCGCGGCAACGCGATGATGGATGACCTGTGCCGCGATCTGGATGTTCCGTTCAAGCGTATCGGATCGCTGACGATCTGTACTGACGAAAGCCAGATTGCAGATCTTGAAAAGCTCAAAGAGCGCGGGGAACAGAACGGAGTGCCGGGCTTGAAGATCCTCAACCGCGAGGAGCTTCTCGAAATCGAGCCGCATATCGCCGACGGCGTTGTCGCCGCGCTTTATGCACCGACGGCGGGCATCATCTGTCCGTTCAAGCTGACGATCGCGCTCGCGGAGAATGCCTGCGAAAACGGCGTGAGATTTCATCTGATGACAGAAGTGACAAAAATCGAAAAAGCGGATGAGGGCTGGAAGGTTACGACCAACCATGGCGAATATTTGACCAAAACCATCGTCAACGCCGCGGGCGTTTATGCCGACGAGATGAACAACATGGTCAGCGAGAACAAGCTAAAAATCATCCCGCGCCGCGGCGACTATATCTTGCTCGACCGCACGGCTCAGGGCTATGTGCGCCATACGGTATTCCAGCTCCCGACGGAGCTGGGCAAGGGCGTGCTGGTCACCCCGACGGTCCACGGCAACACGATCATCGGCCCGACAGCGTTTGATATCGACGACAAGGAAAGCACTGCCACCACCGCCTCCGCGATCGCTCAGGTGACGGAAAAATCGGCGATCAGCATCAAAGGCCTGCCGACCAGACAGGTGATCACCTCGTTCGCGGGTCTGCGCGCGAGAGAAGCCGGCAAGGACTTCATCCTCGGCGAGGCTGAGGACGCCGAGGGCTTTTTCAACTGTGCGGGCATCCAGTCGCCGGGACTGTCGTCTGCACCCGCGATCGGCGCATATATTGCCGACCTGATCAAAGAAAAACTGACCCTCAGCGAGAAAGAGGATTTTGTCGCAACGCGCAAAGATATCCTCGATCCCTCAAAGCTGAGTTTGGAAGAACGCAACGAACTTATCAAAAAAGAGCCTGCCTACGGCACGATCGTCTGTCGGTGCGAATCGGTCACTGAGGGCGAGATCATCGACGCGATCCGCCGTCCTCTCGGCGCGCGCTCTCTCGACGGCGTCAAACGCCGTGTGCGCGCGGGAATGGGCAGATGTCAGGGCGGCTTTTGCAGCCCGAAGGTCATGGATATCCTTGTGCGCGAGTGGGGCTTATCCATGCAGGATATCACGAAGAGCGGCGGCGATTCCCATATCGTTATCGGCCGCACAAAGGACGGTGACGAATGATGATGCAGTATGATATCGTGATCGTCGGCGGCGGTCCGGCGGGATTGGCGGCGGCAGTCGCGGCGAAGGAAAGCGGCTGTGACAGCATTTTGATCCTCGAGCGCGACAATGAACTCGGCGGCATCCTCAATCAGTGCATCCACAACGGTTTCGGACTGCACACCTTCAAGGAAGAGCTGACCGGTCCCGAGTACGCCGATCGTTTCATACAGCAGGTCAAAGAACTGCAAATCGAATATAAACTGAATACGATGGTCATGGATATCTCTCCCGAGCGCGTGGTCACCGCCATGAACCGTGACGACGGGATGTTCTTGATCACCGCAAAGGAGGTCATCCTTGCGATGGGTTGCCGCGAGCGGCCCAGAGGGGCTTTGAACATCCCCGGTTACCGTCCTGCGGGAATCTTCTCGGCAGGCACGGCACAGCGGCTCGTCAACATCGAGGGCTGGATGCCCGGCAAAGAGGTCGTCATCCTCGGTTCGGGCGATATCGGGCTGATCATGGCGCGCCGCATGACGCTAGAGGGTGCAACGGTCAAGCTCGTCGCCGAGCTGATGCCCTATTCCGGCGGGCTCAAGCGCAACATCGTCCAGTGCCTAGACGACTTTGATATCCCCTTAAAACTCAGCCACACCGTGGTGGATATCGAGGGCAAGGAGCATATCACCGCGGTGACGATCGCGCAGGTGGACGAGAATTGCAGACCGATCAAGGGCACGGAGGAACGCTATACCTGCGACTGCTTACTGCTGTCCTGCGGCCTGATCCCCGAAAACGAGCTGAGTACGTCGGCAGGAGTCGAACTGTCAAGGGTGACAGGCGGCCCTGTCGTCAACGAGAGCCTTGAGACCAACATCAAGGGTGTGTTCGCCTGCGGCAACGTTCTGCATGTGCACGATCTCGTCGACTATGTGTCTGAGGAAGCGAAGAAGGCGGGCGAAACTGCCGCAAAATATGTCCGCGGAGAGATCACTGACAATCGCGGCAAAACGATTGCCATCCGCGCCGAGAGCGGCGTTCGCTACACCGTTCCGACGACGCTGAACCCCGATGCGATGGACGATCTGCTGACCGTGCGTTTCCGCGTCGGCGACGTGTATAAGGACGCGTACGTCAGCGTGTATTTTGACGGCGAGCGCGTCCAACATAAGAAGAAGCGCATCATCGCGCCGGGCGAGATGGAGCAGGTCATCCTGCAAAAAAAGCAGATCATGCAATACCCGGAGCTGAGCGCGATCACCCTTAAGGTCGAAGAGGTGTAACATGGAAAAACGAGAATTGATTTGTATCGGCTGTCCGATGGGCTGCCGCATGACTGTTGAGATGGACGGCGGCGAAGTCAAGTCCGTCAGCGGCTATACCTGCCCGCGCGGCAAGACTTATGCCGAAAAAGAGGTCACCAATCCGACCCGCATCGTCACCTCGACCGTCAGGGTCACAGGCGGCGGTAAGGAACGCGTCTCCTGCAAGACCGCGTCGGATATCCCGAAGAATAAGATCGCCGCGGTGATGGCTGAGATCAACGCGGTAACTGTTACTGCGCCGATAAAGATCGGTGACGTGCTGATCGAGAATGTCGGCGCCACAGGCGTCGATATTGTGGCGACCGCAAACGCAGGCTGAGAGTATTCCTTACAATGGTCATAAAATAAACGACAGGCTGTCATCCGTCGGGTGACAGCCTTCAATTTCGCCGAAAAAGTTTCCATATGTCAGGAGCTCCTTGTACAAAATACGGACTTTGCACAGACGCGATTGACAAATAACCCTGACTTTTGTATACTTCATTTAACCGATAATGAAAGAATCAGGTGGTCAAATTGTCAAAGTTCAAGGCATTTTTGAAACGTAAAAATATTGAGATCAGCTTCAAGCGCTACGGTATCGACGCTCTCGGCGCGATGGCGCAGGGTCTGTTCTGCTCGCTTTTGATCGGTACGATCATCGGTACGATCGGCAACCTTGCGGACATCGAATTCCTGACGCAGATCGGCGGCTATACCAAGGACGTCTCCGGCGTCGCGATGGCAGTGGCGATCGGCTACGCGCTGAAAGCCGATCCGATGGTGCTGTTCTCGCTGGCGACGGTCGGCTATGCCGCCAACTCCCTCGGCGGCGCGGGCGGACCTCTGGCGGTTCTGGTGATCGCGATCATCGCCGCTGAGTGCGGTAAGGCTGTTTCAAAGGAAACCAAAATCGATATCCTCGTGACCCCCGCTGTCACGATCTTAGTCGGCGTAGGACTCTCCGCGCTGATCGCAAAGCCGATCGGTGATGCGGCGAACGCATTCGGCTCGCTGATCAAGTATGCGACCGATCTCCAACCCTTCCTGATGGGCATTACGGTATCGGTGCTGGTCGGTATTGCGCTGACCCTGCCGATCTCCTCGGCGGCGATCTGTGCCGCGCTGGGACTGACGGGGCTTGCAGGCGGCGCCGCAGTAGCGGGCTGCTGTGCGCAGATGGTCGGCTTCGCGGTGATCTCGTTCCGCGAGAATCGCTGGAGCGGATTGGTGAGTCAGGGACTCGGTACCTCTATGCTCCAGATGCCGAATATCATGAAGAACCCGCGTATCTGGATCGCGCCGACGCTCGCGTCCGCGATCACCGGTCCGATCGCGACCTGCGTCTTTCATCTCGAGATGAACGGCGTAGCGGTCAACTCCGGTATGGGTACCTGCGGCTTATGCGGACCGATCGGCGTCATCACCGGCTGGTATACCCCTACCGTCGGCGAGGCGATCACCCCTGCCGCGATGGACTGGATCGGGCTTGCTCTGATCTGTATCGTCCTGCCTGCGGTATTGTCGTTGTTGATCAACCTGCCGCTGCGCAAGCTCGGCTGGGTCAAGGACGGCGACCTCAAACTTGCATAATCCCAAAGAAGGTACAAAGATGAAAATCCTGATTGCATCAGATTCCTATAAACAGATCAACGGCGTGTCCAATTCCGTCAGCCTTCTGGTTCACGGACTGCGCGAGATCGGGCACGAGGTCAAGGTGCTGTCACTCTCGCCCGATCATAAGTCGCACCGCGAGGGCGACGACTACTATATCGCCTCGGTGGACGCGCTGATCTATCCCGATATGCGCCTGAGCGTTGCGGTATGGGACGAGCTGATCGACGAGCTTGCCGCGTGGAAGCCCGACATCGCTCATATCCAGACCGAGTTTTCGGCAAAGTGGCTGGCGATGAAGGTCGTCAAGAAATGCGATATCCCGTATGTCATGACCTCCCACACCAACTATGAGGAGTACTTCAAGTCGAAGAAGATCAACAGCAAGCTCTCGCGCGTGATCATCAAGAACTTTGAGCGCATCGTTTACGGCAAGGCGGATACCCTGATCGTGCCGTCGTATAAGATCCAGGAACTGGTTGAGATCTACAAGGTCAAATGTCCCGTTGTGGTCATCCCGACCGGTATCGAACTGCGCAACCATCCGCACGTCAAAGGCGGCAAGGAAAAATTGCTCGCTCAGCTCGGCGTCAAGGATAACAACAAGGTGCTGGTCACCGTGTCGCGCATCAGCAAGGAGAAGAACATCGACGAGCTGATCGACTTTATGCCCGCATTGCTTCAAAAAGATCCCGAGGTCAGCCTGATTGTTGTCGGCGGCGGACCTCACCTTGAAAAGCTCCGTGAAAAGGTTGACGCGCTCAAACTCAACGACAGTGTCATATTTACCGGCATGATCCCCTCGGATGAGGTCTACAGATACTATCAGCTGGGGAATGTCTTCGTCAGCGGATCGACCTTTGAGACGCAGGGGTTGACCTATGTCGAGGCGCTGGCGAACGGTCTGCCGCTGGTATGCCGCGAGGATAAATGCCTGATCAATATTATCGAGCAGGGCAAAAACGGCTTCACCTATACGGATGAAGCGGGCTTTGTCGATCATATCCTGACCATCCTCGGCGACCCTGAGAGGCAAAAAGAGATGTCAAAGGTATCGATCACGAAGTCCTACGCGTTCAGCAAAGAGATTTTTGTCAGCACGGTAGAACAGCTGTATGAGAGTATCATCGCCCGCAAGGAAAGCGGCGAGGTCAAGCTCTCCGATGAAGAAGAATAAAAACATAGCCGTCCGATTTGGTTCGGACGGCTTTTTCTATGCCTTATTGCCTTGGATGATTTCCCTGTCACCCAAGGCTTTTTTGATGTGGTTGAGGACGCGCTTTTTATCGGCGCTCCACAGCGGAGCGATCAGACTGCGCTTGTCGCCGTCGCCGGTCAACCGATGGATGACAACGTTCGGCGGGAGGACCTCGATCGCGCGGCAGAGGACGTCGGTGTATTCATCCAAACTCAGTACTTCGATTTTCCCCGCGGCGTATGCATCGGCAAGGTCGGTATCTTTCAGCACATGCAGTAATTGCAGCTTGATCCCGTTGCTGACCCTGCCTGCGTATCGAACACTCTCGAGCATCATATCAGCGGATTCACCCGGCAGACCGAGGATAATATGCGTGACGACTTCGATGCCGATGCTGTGCAGTTTTTTGACCGCTTCATCATAGACGCAAAGATCGTAGCCGCGCCGGATGTAGGCGGCGGTGGCGGGGTGGATCGTCTGCAGCCCGAGCTCCACCGTAACAGGCTTGATTTCGTTGATCTCTGTGAGCAGTTCGAGCACCTCATCGGGCAGACAGTCGGGACGCGTCGCGATGCTCAGCCCGACGATCTCCTCGGGTGCGATCGCCTCAAAGTAGATCTTTCTCAGATAGTCGATCTCGCCGTAGGTATTGGTGAAGGGCTGAAAGTAGGCGATATAGGCATTGTCGCGCGTTTTGGACGCGATGCGTCTTTTTGCTTGCTCCAATTGATCTGTGATCGACAGGGAGCAGGAGGCGGCGAATTCTCCCGACCCGCCGCGGCTGCAAAAAATACACCCGCCTGTTGCAAGCGTACCGTCGCGGTTCGGACAGCTCAGCCCCGCGCTGATAGACAGCTTGTAGACCTTTTTGCCGAATTTTTGTTGATAATATTCATTTAAAGAATAATAGTGACGCATGAGAATCGCTCCGATATGAAAAAGGGGAGGGCCAATACCCTCCCTGAAATCCGTGTATTAAACGTCAAAGGCGCGCTTGAGGAACATCTTGCCGTAGTTGGTGATAAAGCGTTCCTCGGCGAATTTCACGATCTCGTAGGAGGGGGTGTTATGCTCTTTGAACTCGACGATCATCCGCGCCTCGATGAAGATCTGGTGATCGAGGCTTGAGATATGCTCGTAGTTGTCCATGTTTTCGACGATGTGACAGACGCGCATCGCGGTCTCAGGCTCGACCCCGCAGGAGCTGAGGATGTCCCTGACGGTCGGGATCTTCTCCTCACCCTCGATATTATGTACCACCGCGGCAAGCTCCAGATTCTCCTGCTCTTCCTCAGAGAGCTTTTCGAGCTCTCCGATGGTTTTCGCCAGCGTGTACACGCGCACAAAATGCTGTACCTTATCCGTGTCGCCGTGGTGAACGGTCTTCATTCTCACCGCAACGCGGTTGACTTCCATTTCCAGTTGCTTCTTTGATAAATCGCTGATTTCCTGTGTCATGATTTCTTTTCCTTCTTTTCTTCCTTAAGCAATCCTCTGATATAGGCGAACGCCGCATCCTCGCCCTCGTCGGCAAGCACGGTCAGCATCTTTTCGATCAGGTCGGAGGTCTTATCGTGGATGCGCGCGACGCGGCGATGCTTACCGCGCTCAAAGTATTCCAGCGGGCTTCTGTCGGTGTAATTCTCGCCCATATAGATCTTGGAGGCGGCGACACGGTCGCAGAACATCTCGGCGACGTATCTCAGCGGCATTTCGACCGGACGGACGACCTTGTCTATCGGCGAGTAATCCGTCCAATACTCAAAGTGGTGGCGATTCCTGCCCTTGTGGTGCATCCACGCGTCCGAGTAACCCTTGACCTCGCGCTCGCGGTCATTCGGGCTGCGCGTACCCTGCCAGTACTTTGCGCCCTGCAAAAACTCGGTGGGGGAGTATTTGGACAAATCATGCCGCAGCCCCTGCCAGAAGATCCCCGCGCGTTTGCAGTTGCGGATGACCTCGTGACGGTGGCGGGTGATGGTTTTGAAATGTTGAAATGCTTTACCCATGCCGAACGCTCCTTTTCATCGAACCCATTATATATCAAATCATCGCAGAGTGCAAGTTATACTCATTTTTAATAACATAGTTAGGGTATAATTCCCCGCTGCTTGCAGCGAAAGAGTCAGTCGAGTAGTAATCCGTAGAGCGAAGCGAAGTGATACCCCGCCCGCGCTGTGCGCGGGTAAAGTGTCCGGTGGACACTTTAGTGCTTGCACCGGGGATGTTCATTAAAAATATTTGATAAAACATAAAAAGCTATTGACAAATTATATTTTATCAAATATAATTAAAACAACAGATAAGATGATTTGATTTTCTCAAAAGGTGGTTCAGATGACAGTGAAAGAATATAATGAAGCATTAAAGCTCGAAAACCAGCTCTGCTTTCCCTTATACGCCGCGGCGCGTCAGGTCGTGTCGCTTTACACGCCGCATCTCAAGGAGCTGGGATTGACTTACACCCAGTACATCGTTTTTCTGGTGCTTTGGGAGAAAGACGGTATCCCGGTCGGCGAACTGGGACGGCGGCTGTATCTCGATAACGGAACGCTGACCCCGCTGCTCAAAAAGCTCGAATCCGCCGGTTACCTGACCCGCTCGCGCGATAAGATCGACGAACGTGTAGTGATCGTCACCCTGACTGATGCGGGCAGAGCGCTGAAAGAGAAGGCGAAAGAGATTCCCTTCAAGGTCGGCAGATGTATCGGGCTCGACGAAAAAGAAGCGGGTGCGATGTACACCCTGCTATACCTTTTGCTGAACAAAGGAGGAGAATAAAGTGGACAGACAAAAAGTGATCGTCCGCACCAGTATCATCGGAATCCTCGCGAATATCTTCCTCGCGGGCTTCAAGGCGGCAGTCGGCTTGATATCCAATTCGATCTCGGTCGTACTTGATGCGGTCAATAACTTAAGTGACGCGCTGTCATCGGTCATCACGATCATCGGCGCGAAGCTCAGCGCAAAGCCCTCTGACAAAAAGCATCCGATGGGCTACGGCAGGATCGAGTATCTCTCGGCGACGATCATCGGCGTCATCGTGCTGTACGCCGGCGTGACCTCGATGATCGAGTCCGTTAAGAAGATCATCGAGCCCGAGACGCCCGATTATTCCGCTGTTGCGCTGATCATCATCGGCGTTGCGGTGCTGGTCAAGATCTTCCTCGGTACCTTTGTCATGCGTACCGGCAAAAATGTCAATTCCGATTCGCTGGTCGCCTCCGGCAAGGACGCGCTGATGGATTCGATCATTTCGGCGTCCGTACTGGTCGCCGCCGTGATCTACCTGATCTGGGGCGTTTCGCTGGAAGCATACCTCGGCGTTATCATCTCGGTCTTCATCATCAAGGCGGGCTTTGACACCCTGCGCGATACTATCTCTCAGATCCTCGGCGAGCGTATCGACGGTGATCTGAGTAAGCAGATCAAAGCACAGCTCTGCACCTATCCCCATGTCAACGGCGCATACGATCTGATCCTCCACGCCTACGGCCCCGAGCTGCTCATCGGCTCGGTGCATATCGAGGTCGATCACACGCTCTCTGCAGTCGAGCTGGACGTCCTCGAACGCCGCATGACCGCCGAGATCTATCAGAAATTCAACGTTACCCTGACCGGTATTTCTATCTATTCCATCGACCTCAAGGATCCCGAGACAGATAACCTGTTCCACGCGATCGAAGCGGAGGTCATGGCTGACGAACACGTTCTGCAGATCCACGGCTTCAATCTGGATAAGAAAACCAAGACTGCCGTGTTCGATATGATCATCAGCTTTGACGTCGGCAACCGCCGGGAATATTATCAGCAGATCGTCGAAAGGCTGAAAAAGAACCATCCCGAGTATACATTCTATGTAACGCTCGATACGGACATTTCAGATTAAAATTGACAACTGTCAATTGTAAAAAATATTATTATGGAGATATATTTTATGGCAAGCATTTATGACTACACACTGTACGACCGCAAAGGCAACGAATACCCTCTCTCTGCCTACAAGGGCGAGGTCATGCTCATCGTCAATACCGCGACCGGCTGCGGCTTTACGCCCCACTATGAGCCGATCGAGAAGATGTACGAGGCGTATCACGACAAGGGCTTTGAGGTCATCGACGTTCCCTGCAACCAGTTCGCGGGTCAGACCCCCGGCACCGACGAAGAGATCCACGATTTCTGCACCCTCAAGTACAACACTCAGTTCCCTCAGATGAAGAAGAGCGACGTCAACGGCGAGAACGAGCTGCCGCTTTTCACCTATCTGAAAAGTCAGAAAGGCTTTGAGGGCTTCGGCAAGGGCGTAGCCGCGCTTGCGATGAAGGCGATGGCGAAGAAAGCCAACAAGGATTATAAGAACAGCCCCGACATCAAGTGGAACTTCACCAAGTTCCTTGTCGACCGCGAGGGCAACGTCGTCGCGCGCTTTGAGCCGACCGCAGATATGAAAGAGGTCGAGAAAGCAGTCGCCGAGTTGGTCAACGCCTGACAGCAAATCCATCGGAAGGTGTATTGAAAGCATACACTTCATCCCCTGCTGTATTTTATCACAGCAGGGGAATTCTTTGGTGCCTTTAAGGCGTGGAAATAACCCCCCGGTTTAACCGGGGGAAAATAAAAAAGCAGTGCAAAAATGTTTACCGTAGGTAAACCAAAACCCGAGAAAAGGTAGTTTGCAAAATACAGAAAACCTTGTGTAGGGCGAACCTGACCCGTTCACGGGTTGTGGGGCATGTAATGCGATGATAATAATTCAGAGCCCCCGGCTGCAGGGGGCAAGCCAGTAATATCCCCTTCTAGGGGTAGGACAAACCACCCGTTGAACG
>CACYPH010000011.1 GCA_902776185.1 uncultured Ruminococcus sp. | reverse complement strand
AGACTTCTGTCGCCCGCTGGGCGCTCCCAAGACGAGGTAGAAGTTTTGACATCATAACGCGTACTTCACTCCGTCGGTTATCAATTTAACCTGTAGGAGGAGTGAAGGGATTTGAAGGCGACCGTGCCGAGGGATAAGCGTTAGCGCATCTCGTAGGTGAAAATGCCATAGTATGGCATTTTCAGGGAGAGCGTTGATCTACCTCTGTCGCCCGCTGGGCGCTCCCAAGACGAGGCAGAAGTTTTGACATCATAACGCGTACTTCACTCCGTCGGTTATCAATTTAACCTGTAGGAGAATTTTAGCGAGAGCGTTGATCTACCTCTGTCGCCCGCAGGGCGCTCCCAAGACGAGGCAGAAGTTTTGACATTGTAACGCGTACTTCACTCCGACCAAATATTAAACCGGCATAGATCTCATCATTGAAAAGACTATGCCGGTTTTTAGTTGTGTGATAAAATAGCCTTGTCACTTTTTAACTATGCTTTCGCATATACTCCGCCGTTTTGTGGAGCGTATCCCAGCGGTAGATCTGCTCCAGATGTCCCTCAAAATCAAGACCGTATCTGCGCTGCATGGCAGCGAACTGTTCTTTCAGCTCAGCCGCTTTGGTATAACTTGTATTCTGCAGAAGATCATCAAAGCTCAACTGCTTTTCATATTCTGTCGAAAGGTTATAAATCCCCGCGCCGATCAAACGGATCGGACGCTTCTCCACCTGCTCAAAAAGCTGTACCGCTTCCTTGTAGATCTCTATTGCAGAATTGCTCGAAGCTGTCGCCTTGGAGCGGGTAATGCTTTTCATATCCGCATAGGTGATCTTGAGGGTGACGCCCTTTCCGTACAGCCCGTACCGCTTTGCCCGATGCTCCACACACAGCGCGAGCAAAAAGAGCACATTCCTTAACAGAATTTCGTTGGTGACGTCCTCCTGAAAGGTCAGCTCACGGCTGATAGACTTTGCATTCTGGGGTAAATACGGCTCTACCTTTCGGTGATCGATACCGAAAGAGAGCTGTGTCAGCCAATGCCCCTGCTTGCCGAGCAGTCGGACGACTTCATCCTGCTTTTCCTGAATATCGCGGACGGTGCGGATACCTGAGGCGTGAAGCTTCTCAGCGGTTTTTGCTCCAACCGTATAGAGGGCGCGCACATCGCGGTCGATCATCAGCTCCACAAAAGTCTTTTCATCGGGAATCTCAAAATAGCCGTTCGGCTTTTTCTCCTCGCTGGCGGTTTTCGCCGCCGTCTTGGAATACGCTACGCCGACAGAACAGGAAAGTCCGAGTTCGTCGAGCGTCCTGCGCTTGATGGTGCGGGCGATCTCACGCGCTCCGTCAAAGGTCACGGCATGCTTGGTAACGTCGAGATAGGCTTCGTCCAGCGCGACATACTCCGAGGCTTCGGCGTAGGTGTTCCATATCTCATGGAGCTGTTCGGACACCGCTCTGTACTTGTCAAAGTTCGGATGCATGTAGACGCCGTTCGGACAGCGGCGATATGCCTCCTTGATATTCATAGCGGAGTGGACGCCGTATTTTCGCGCCTCATAACTGCAGGTAGCAACCACGCCGCGCTCGTTCGGCAGTGATCCGATGATCAACGGCTTACCGCGCAGCGCCGGATTATCGCGCATTTCAACAGAGGCGTAGAATGCGTCCATATCGACATGGATGATGATTTGGTTCATTCAATCGCCTCCTGCAGCTGTGGTATGCGGAAAGGACGGTTCAGCTGAACCGCCCTCTCTTATGATAAAAAATGGGTAAGTGAATATCGAATTATGCTCTGTTGAATTTCGCTTTCGGCTGTTTGCAGCGCGGGCAGCGCCAGTCGTCGGGAAGGTCCTCAAATGCAACGCCGTCATGCTCAGCGGGATCGTAAACATAACCGCAGATAGAGCAAACGTAGATGCCCGTAGCTTTCTGCTCGCTGAAATCGACCTCGGCAAATACCGTCTCGACAGGGTTATCCAAATCCATCACACGGTTTGCCTCGAGATTCTCATAGCCCTGGGGCGTATGAGTACCCATATAGACAGTCGGATGATTGCGGACGAATTCGCGCACACGGTCGAGTGTTTCACGCGCCGCGGGAAGATCGTCGAATACGATAGAGAGCTTATTCTCATACAGCGCCTCGTCAACATAGGTGATGTCCGCCTCAAATAGATAGAACAGATCGTCTTTTTCGGCAATGACAAGGCTGTTGCCGTTGGTGTGACCCTTCGCCTTGATCAGATACACACCGTCGGTGATCTTCTGGCTCTCGGGGAAGTTATAGTACGCGCCGTCGGTGAATTTGACAGGGACAAGATTCGGGATACCCTGTAATTCATCGGCGCTGACTTCCTCTTCATTCAGAAAGATCTGTGCGTTCGGGAAGGATTTCAGTTCCCCCGAATGGTCGCTGTGCTTATGTGTCAGCAGGATCTTCGTCACCTGCTCGGGCTTGTAGCCGAGATCGGCAAGCGCTTCCATATAGCTGCTGATATCCTTGCCGGTATATACCATGCTGGTTTCGTCCGGTACTTCCTCGGGCGTACCCGCAGGCAAGCCTGTATCGACCAAGATCACCTCGTCGCCGGTATCGATCAGGTAATTCTGCAAGCTGCCGCGATAACGGACAGTCGGGTCAAATTTTTCAGCGCCTTCCTCGCCGCCGAAAACGAACGGCTGGGTATAAAAACCGTCTTTTCTGAATTTTACTGCTTTGATGATCATAAGCTATGCCTCCTTTTCTCTTATTATGACATATTGATCAGCGCTTTGTCCAGTAGTTTTTTCAACACAGTCAATTCGTCATTTGTCAGCGGGATGCATCCGTCCATCATTTGCGGTACGGATACTGCCTTTTCCTTTAACGCTTCGCCCTGATCGGTGAGTGAAAGATACAGCTTGCGTTCATTGTTCTCGGGACGGGTACGGTTAATCAGCCCCTGTTTTTCAAGCCGTTTCAACAGCGGCGCGAGCGTGCCGGAATCGAGGCGAACTTTCTTGCCCAGCTCGCCCTCTGTCATGCTCCCGAACTCCCACAGCACCATCATCACGATGTACTGCGTATAGGTCAGATTCAGCGGCTCAAGGGGCTTGCGATACTGTCGGACGACCTCTTTGGCACAGGCATACAGCGGAAAGCAAAGCTGATTATCGAGCTTGATTGTTTCGTCATTCTGCATTATGATCCCCTTATACAAAGAGGTCGGCGTGATTATTAACGTCAACCTCTTTTTCTCGTTATTAAAGCTGCTGTAAGAGCCAGTTCTGCTTGCCGATGCACTCGATCAGCTCGAGCTGAGCCTCGTCCCAGTACATATCCTCTTCCTCGTCCTGATAATACTCCTTGAGGATGTCGAAGGTGGTGTAGTCCTCGCGTGCTTCCTCGGTGATCTCCTTGAGCCATGCAAGACCGGCTTTCGAGACCTCGAGGTCATACTTGACCCAGTCTACCGGATCCTTATAGACAGGACCTTCTTTTTTCGCTTCGAGCTTGACGTCGACGCCGAGGTCGAGCAGTCTGTCGGTGCATTTCTCTACCCAGCCGCGTTCCTCTGTCGCGTGCTCAGCGTATTTTTCAGCGAGCTTTGTGAAGCCCTCTGCCGCGAAGATGCGGGACTGGAGTGCGTGACCGTCCGCCTGCTGAGCGAGATCGGTAACGATGATCTGTAAGCCTTCGATTACTTTTGCGTTTGCCATAATAAAACCTCCGTTTTGGTACATTATTGTGCGCTCTCTTATTGTGCGCAATTACAATTATCATTGTACCGAAAATCGGGGGTTTTTCAATTCATAATATTTGTATATTTTCTCATTATGAGAAAAATTGCATCGATTCTCTCGTAATCAATACAGATATTCTCTCAGTGGTTCGGGCAGAGATTTCTCGTAGATCTCGGCAAGCTCCTCGGGCGTCGCGTGATATTTTTCAAGTATCCAGTCGCAGGTCAGCGCGACCGTCCCCTGACAGTACAGACGGATGTACATATCTGTCTTTTCATCCTGAATGTAATGATCTGATTTTTCGATCGTGTTTTTCAGACTGCGATAGTTGATCTCCGACATATAGCGGATAAAAGATAAATAACCGCTCGTATGCAGAAGCAGATTAGAAAGATAGTCCTTGTGATCGCGGTAGTAATACGCCGCGTCGATCAGGGTCTTTTTCCAGGAATTCTCATCAAAAGCGATCTGAATCATGATCTTTTCCAGATCCTTTGTATATGCCCAAGCGATCAGATCGTATTTATCCTTGAATTGACGGTAAAAGGTCGCCGAGGAATAACCGCAGTTCTCGGTGATATCCCTGACGGTGATCTTGTCGATACTCTTTTTCTCTGCAAGCTCGCGGAATGACTCCGCAAGAATCTCTTTTGTTGTTTTTCGTTTCATATCATTTTTCTTTCCCGGAGCTTAATGAACGTATACGTAAATGATGATATCATATCCCTACCCGATCGCCGCCATCAACAGCTCCGATTGCCTGACGCTCAGCTCTTTATTTGCTGTCATGATTATTACCGAAAAGCTCCAAGCCGCCGACGGTGCGGACGCGCAGCACATTACAGCTGTTTTCGCCGAACAGATCGTCCATCGCGCGAACGTATTCATCAACTCTGTCGATCGGCACGATCGCCTGGATTGTCCCCGCAAAGCCGCCGCCGTGGACTCTGACCGCCGCATCGTCGCCGAGGATCCTGCGGCTGAGCATGATGCCAAGGGTGATCCCCTGCTCGATCGGCTTTTTGGCGGAGTACAGATTTTGGAGCAAGGTCGCCGAGGATAAGCCCGACGCGCGATACAGGCGAAAGAACGCGTCAAGATCACCGTTCTGTAAAGCCTGCGCTTCCTCTTGAGCACGTCTGCTCTCGCCGAAAAAATGCGCGGCGCGCAGGATCGCGCGGTCGGAGCACTTTTCGTGCAGTTTCGGGACACAGCGATAGAATTCTTCCTCGTCAACCTCGCGCAGGACGTCCTTGCCGAATTGGTGCGCGACCTCTTTCATCTCGTTCGGAACGGCGGTGTATTCGTCCTCAAGATCGCCGTGACTGCCCTTGGTATCGGTCACGCACAGACGATATCCTGCGCTCGCAAAGCTGAAATGCTGTTTTTTGACGATCGGATTCTTCGTATCCTGAAAATCGAGGAATACCAAACCGCCGACGGAACAAACCGTCTGATCAAGCAGACCGCTGCCCTTGCCGTAGTAGACATTCTCGGTATACTGACCAATCTTCGCCAGCTCCACCGGTTCGGTCTTACCGTCGTTATATTTCATATTGATAATCGTCCCGACCAGCGTTTCGAATGCCGCCGATGACGACAGCCCGCTGCCGCTGAGGACGTCCGACACCGTATACGCGTCAAACCCGCCGACATTCACGCCCATCTGAGCAAAGCGCGCCGCGATCCCGCGGATCATCGAAACAGATCTTCCCTTTTCTTCTGCGCGTATCGTCAGATCCGAAAGCTCCACGATACCGATATCATGCCCCTTGGATTTCAGCCTGATAACGCCCTCGTCATGGAAAGCGACGATCGCGATCACATCGAGATCCACCGCCGCCGCCAGCGCACAGCCGTGCTGATGGTCGGTATGGTTGCCGCCGATCTCGGTTCTGCCGGGAGCGGAAAAGATCCTGATGTCGTCACGGTTCGGAAAATAAACGTCAAACCGTTCTATCGCTTGGACGATACGTTCCTTATGCCGCGTAAGGATCGCGTCCGAGCCGCCGTACAAAGCGCTCAATTCCCCGTCAAAATCGCCTGATTTCAGCTTTTGCAGTAACACATCTTTTTTCATCGCGGTCAACCCCGTTTGCAAACTGATTCTGCTTCTATTCTATCGTATATGCGATCCGATTGTCAACCGATTTGCGGTACGTGTTTTCACTTTTTGCATATGATGTATCGTGGTAGTTTCAATATACATGGAAGTAACACGCAATACACATAAAGGAAATGGATATGCTTCTGAATTCTGATGTACTGCTCGGGCTGACGGTACCGTTCATCGGCACTACGCTCGGCGCGGCGGTTGTATATTTTATGAAAAAGCAGCTCAGCGACAGGGTAGCAAAAGCGCTGACCGGCTTTGCGGCGGGAGTGATGGTCGCGGCGTCGGTCTGGAGCCTGATCCTCCCGGCGATCGAACAATCCGAGGGGCTCGGCTTCTGGGCATTTCTGCCGTCTGTCATCGGCTTTTGGGCGGGGATCCTCTTTCTCGTGCTGCTCGACCGTCTGATCCGTCGACTGTATCTGCGCGCGCAAAAATCGACGAACGGGATGCGCACCACGATGATGGCGCTCGCGGTCACACTGCACAACATTCCCGAGGGGATGGCGGTCGGGGTCGTCTACGCAGGACTGATCGCCGGTATCGGCGATATCACAGCGGGCGGAGCGCTGGCGCTGGCGACCGGGATCGCGATCCAAAATTTTCCCGAGGGCGCGATCATCTCGATGCCTCTGCACGCACAGGGTCATAGCCGCACACGCGCATTCATCGACGGTACGCTGTCGGGCGCGGTGGAACCGCTGTTCGGGCTGCTGACGGTCGCGTATGCGGGGCTGATCGCCCCGGCGATGCCCTATCTGCTCACCTTTGCGGCGGGCGCGATGATGTATGTCGTCGTCGATGACCTGATCCCCGAAACCTCCGCAGGAGAGCGTTCCCTCGTCGGCGTGATGACCTTTGGCGTCGGCTTTACGCTGATGATGGCGCTCGACGTTGCGCTTGGATAGTATTGAGTTAGGAGTGAGAAGTTAGGAGTGAGGAGTTATTTCACAATCAAGTCTTATTATTCCAAAACGCTTCAGCATTTCCCTCCACTCCTAACTCCTAATTCCTAACTCCTAACTAATTATTTGACCTGCGCGCGTGAATGTGGTAGAATAAGCGGGAATACGGAGGCAGATTATGGAAGAGCGTAAACGACCGATCGTGATCCTCGGACCGATGGAAAGCGAATCGGCATATTTGATCGAAAAACTGAGCGATCCGACAGAGCATCCAATCGGCGCATATCGATTTGTATCGGGGTTGGTCGACGATCATCCCGTTATCGTCGGGCGCACTTATATCGGCATGGTCAATGCCGCGACGGCGACAGCCCTTGCGATCGAGCATTTTCACCCGAGCCTGATCCTCATCCAAGGCACCTCCGGCGCGCATCACCCCGACCTGCACCAAGGCGATATCGTCCTTGGAGAAAACCTCGTCCACCTCGGCAGATACTTCACCTCGCACCGTGACAGCGGCGAGGGGAGCGATCACACCCGCTGGACATTTCCCGGCACGGAGATCGTCAGCGGCGGACAACTGAAAGAGATCGCAGTGCTCCACAGCCATCCTGACGTCATCGATCTTGCCGCCTCTATCCCCTATCCTCACGGCAAGGTAATCCGCGGTACTATCGGCGCGGCGGACATCTGGAACCGCGAGCTGGATATGATCGACCTGCTCAGAGAAAAGCTCGGTTCGGATTGTGAGGAAATGGAGGGCTTCGCGGTCGCTCAGGTATGCGCTCAGCTTGGCGTCAGCTGCGCGGATATCCGCGTCATCAGCAACAGCGAGCGTTACGCCGGCGAGGACTTCGATGAAAGCTACGGCAGGTATTGTCAGAAGTTCTGCCTTGAGGTCGTCCGCAAATTGATTGCAACAGATTTACATAGATAACATTCGGGAGGTAGAGAATGGAAAACACACGTATCGAGCGCGACTCGATGGGCGAGGTCGCCGTACCGGCAGAGCGCCTGTGGGGCGCGCAGACCCAGCGCAGTCTGATGAACTTTCCCATCGGTTGGGAGAAAATGCCGGCAGCGATCATTCGCGCCTTCGCCCTGCTGAAAAAAGCGGCGGCGCAGGCGAATCTTGCCCTCAAGCCGGACAAGATGTCCGTAGAAAAGGCGGAGGCGATCACCGCCGCCTGTGACAAGATCTTATCGGGCGAGCTGCCCGATGAATTCCCGCTGGTAGTCTGGCAGACCGGCTCGGGCACACAATCCAACATGAATGTCAATGAGGTCGTCGCAAACTGCGGTAACGCGATCGCTGGCAAGCGCATCCTGCACCCGAATGACGACGTCAATATGTCCCAAAGCTCAAACGATACCTTCCCCACCGCGATGCACATCGCCGCGGCGACTGCGGTCAAAGAGGAACTGATCCCCGCCGTCGATGTGCTGATCGCCACCCTGAAACGGCTGGAAGCGGAAAACGAAGGCATCGTCAAGAGCGGCAGGACCCACCTGCAGGACGCGGTACCGGTCAGCTTTTCGCAGGAGATCTCCGGCTGGCGCGGGATGCTCGAGGCGGACAAGGCTCAGCTCGAGCAGGCTTTCACAGGGCTGTGCAATCTCGCGATCGGCGGAACGGCGGTCGGTACGGGACTGAACGCGTGCGCAGGCTTCGGCGATAAGGTCGCCGAACTGCTCAGCGCTGAAACAGGTCTGCCCTTTGTCAGCAATCCCAACAAATTCCACGCCCTGACCTCGCTGGACAGAATGGTATTCGCGCATGGCGCGATGAAGGCGCTTGCGGCGGATATGATGAAGATCGCGAACGACGTTCGCTGGCTTGCGTCAGGTCCGAGATGCGGACTGGGTGAGATCACGATCCCCGAGAACGAACCCGGATCGTCTATCATGCCCGGCAAGGTCAACCCCACCCAGTGTGAATCGATCACCATGATCGCCGCACAGGTCATGGGCAACGACGCGACCGTCGGATTTGCCGCGTCACAGGGTAATTTCCAGCTCAATGTCTTTCTGCCGGTCACAGCATACAATTTCCTGCAAAGCGCACGTCTGCTGACCGACGGCATCCTTTCATTTGATAAACGCTGTGTCAGCGGCATCAAAGCGAACCGCGAGAAGATGAAAGAGAACCTCTATCGCTCGCTGATGCTGGTCACCTCGCTCAACCCGTACATCGGCTATGACAACGCCGCCAAGGTCGCCAAAAAAGCATATAAAGAAAACCTCTCGCTCAAAGAAGCCTGCGTACAGCTCGGCTTTCTCAGCGCAGAGGAATTCGATCAAATATTTCATCCCGAAGAATTGGTTTAAGGGAGATTGGAAGGTACTATGGATATCAGAGAACAATCATTACAGAAGCATTACGACTGGCAGGGCAAGATCGAGGTCGTCACCCGCTGTCCGATCGAGACCCGCGAGGATCTGTCCCTCGCCTACACCCCCGGCGTCGCCGAGCCTTGCCTTGTCATCAACAAAGACGTCGACAAAAGCTACGAGCTGACCCGCCGCTCAAACCTCGTCGCTGTCATCACCGACGGCACCGCTGTGTTGGGGCTGGGCGATATCGGTCCCGAGGCAGGTATGCCGGTCATGGAGGGCAAATGTGCCCTGTTTAAAACCTTTGCGGACGTCGATGCGTTCCCGCTGTGCATTCGCTCCAAAGACGTTGACGAGATCGTCCGCACGATCTACCTGATCTCCGGCTCGTTCGGCGGCATCAACCTGGAGGATATCAGCGCGCCGAGATGCTTTGAGATCGAGCGAAAGCTCAAGGAGATCTGCGGCATCCCGATCTTCCACGATGATCAGCACGGCACGGCGATCGTCGTTGCCGCGGCGCTGATCAATGCGCTCAAGGTCGTCGGCAAGAAGATGGACAACGTCAGCGTCGTCATCAACGGCGCAGGCTCTGCGGGCATCGCAATCTGTAAGCACCTGATGAATATCGGCGTCAAGAACGTCATGATGTGCGACAGCGCGGGCATCCTCTGCGAGGGTGACGCACGCTTGAACCCCGCAAAAGCGGAGATCGCCAAGGTCACCAATCGCGAAAAGCGCACCGGCACGCTTGCCGATGCGATGAAGGGCGCGGACGTTTTCATCGGCGTATCGGCGCCCGGCGTCGTCAGCCCCGAGATGGTCGGCTCGATGGCGGATAAAGCGATCGTCCTGCCGATGGCGAATCCTACGCCCGAGATCATGCCCGACGAAGCGATCAAAGCGGGTGCGGCGATCGTCGGCACGGGACGCTCGGATTTCCCCAACCAGATCAACAATGTGCTGGCGTTCCCCGGCATCTTCCGCGGCGCGCTGGACTGCCGCGCGACCTGTATCAACGAGGAAATGAAAGTCGCGACCTCCTATGCGCTCGCGTCGCTGATCCCCGACGATCAGCTCAGCGCGGATAACATCATCATCTCCGCACTGAACAAGCAGGTCGCCCCCGTCGTCGCCGAAGCCGTCATCAAGGCGGCGCGTGAAACCGGCGTCGCACGCATTTAAACCGCCGAATCACAAAAAATAACCGCTTGACTGAACAAACACTCAGTCAAGCGGTTTATTTCTTTTCCGGAATTATTTTAGATCACCGTGATATCTGCATCCGGCTCATCATCGAGGTTGATGATCGGGCGGTCGTCATCGACTTTCTTCTTCCTTCTCAGCTTCGGCATCTGCTTCTCATCCTTTGCGACAACGATCAGTCCGACGATCATAATCAGCAGATGACCGCACGCCTCGCCCATGTAGCTTAGCTGGCTCAGCGGCCACGGCAGCATCCCGAGGATATTGCCGATCACCGCGGCACACAGCGGATTGCACAGCAGCGCGACCTTATTGACCGGCAGGCTCTTGCGCCATACCAGTGCGAACACTGAGACCGTCAGCACACCGTCGGCGGCGAGGAAATACAGTACCATAGGAACGATATTCAGCATCATAATGTTGTTGGTGATCTCTGCCGCCTTTTCAACGGTCACATAAGGCGCGATTCCCTGCATGATCAGCGGCATATTCACGCACAGGGTATGGATGAAGATGAACGCCATTGTTCCCGCCAGCATCCCGATACGGAACAGTCTCGCCATAATGCGGTCGGTCTTATCCCGCGCGTGGTCACGGATGACATGGTACATCTCGGTAAAGCCGATATAATACAGCGGCACTGCGGCGGCGAACAGCAGATCGCTCACCACGAATCGCCAGACGCTCATATCGAGCCACGCCTTGTCGGCGAATGCGCCGAGAGTGGTATTCACCGCGCCCGCACCGCGTGCCTGCCACAGCAGATCGCCGAGCATCATCAGAATTGCGGCGATCGCGCCGAGCAACAGATTGCGTTTTCTCTTTTTCAACATTTCAGCAGTCATATTTCCTCCAAAGAATTATATTCGTTAGGATACAGTAATATCCGCAGGCGTCACAGCGACGATCTTTTGCAATTCTGACAGCGGCATCTCTACCTGATAACCGATCTTCCCCGCCGAAAACAGAATAAGGTCAAAGTCGGCGGCTGTCAGATGGATAAAGGTTTTGAACTGTTTTTTCATTCCGATGGGCGAGCATCCGCCGTGGACATAGCCCGTCAGGGGCAGCAGCTCTTTCGACTTGATCATCGCGATGCTTTTCTCCCCCGCGGCACGCGCCGCTTTCTTGAGATCCAGCTCGTCGGCGACCGGTACCATAAAGACATAGTACGCCTTTGACGCACCCTGTGTCACCAGCGTCTTGAAGGTGCAGGCGGGATCTTTGCCGAGCGCATCGGCGACCTCTGTCCCGCTGAGCGCGGCGGTGAAGCTGTAATCGTAGCTGTTATACGCAATCTTGCTGCGGTCGAGGATCCGCATCACGTTGGTTTTTTCCGCTTTTTTGCCCATGGTGTCACCTCCAAACCTGTTTTCATTCTCATTATACTGTATGAATGGAATTTTGGCAAGAAAAATCCTCCACTTTCGGCGGAGGACTCACAGGGAAACAAAGGAAAACAAAAATGCTTTTGGATCAATCGATCAAATAATCTTCCGACCGCTCCATCGCGGCGAGCAGGTCGTCGTCGGTGTCCAGCGCGCTGATCCGCAGAAACATCGCGCAATCATCGCACCTGAGCTTGCCGTACACGCGGGAATTCTCCGCTAATTTTCCATAGAATCTTGCATCATCAAACATAACATCACCTCATCAAAACTTTTTACAGTAAGCGTTTTTGCAGCCTATATCTTTGCTGTACTTATATGATACAAGATCATTTGTCCGATAAACGGGACTTAGAGGGTCATACGTGACCTTTTTTAGTGTTTTTATTATTCTAATTTAGAATTATAGCCCTCATAAAAACACCCGCCTCCGAAGAAGCGGGTGTAGGATTCGTTTAATAAACGCCGAATGAACCGAGCAAGAGGATGAACAGCAGTACCGGGGCGATAAACTTGACCATCACGGTATACAGCCCCTTTCTGAGGAATCGCTCGCCGTTCTTGGTCGCCTCGTCGATGATCGCCTTGGGTTTAGTGATCCAGCCGATCAGGATACAGGTGCCGATCGCCAGCACAGGCATCAGGATGTTATTCGACACATAGTCGAGGATATCGAGGATCTGACCGACCTGTCCGTTCGGCAGGGTGAAATCGAAGTACAGAACATTGTATCCCAGACACACGACCACTGCGATCACCATCGCAATACCGCCCTCGATGAGGGTGGATTTTTTGCGGCTAATACCCTTATCGATCATGCCGGATACGACCGCCTCGAGGAGCGAGATCGAGCTGGTCAGCGCGGCGAAGAGAACCATCAAAAAGAAGATGATACCCATCACCGTGCCGGCAGTACCCATCTGAGCGAAGATCTTCGGCATCGCGACGAACATCAGTCCGGGGCCTGCCGCCATATTCTCGGGACCTAAGAAAACATACACCGCGGGAATGATCATAACGCCTGCTAGGAACGCGACGATGGTATCGAAAAGCTCGATCTGGTTGACAGATTTGACCAGGTTATCCTTATCCTTGAAGTACGAGCCGTAGGTGACCATGATACCCATCGCGACCGAAATGCTGTAGAACAGCTGACCCATCGCGCTCATGATGACCTTGAGGATATCGCCGACGCCCATCCCGTCGATATTCGGGATGATATAGTACATCAAGCCGTCCATACCGGTACGGTTGTCGTACTCTTCGCCGCCGCTCAGGGTCAGCGAGTAGACAGAGATACCGATGATCAGGATAAACAGGATCGGCATGAGGACCTTTGACATCGCCTCGATGCCCTTGTTGACGCCGCGAAATACGACAAATCCGGTCAAAAGCAGGAATACGACCGTGTAGATGATCGGCTCGCTGTTGCCGGTGATAAAGCCGGTAAAGAAGTTGTCGCCTGCCGCCTCGACCGATGATGAAAGAAAAGGCGTATTTCATGACCCAGCCGCCGATGACACAGTAATACGGCAGGATGATGAACGGGATGATGCTCGCAAAGCCGCCGAGCCAACCCCAGTTTTTATTCATATGCTTGTAAGCGGTCAGACAGCTCTGCTTGGTTTTCCTGCCGATCGCGACCTCGCTCATCAACAGCGTAAAGCCGAAGGTCAGCGCCAGCGCGATATAGATGAACAGAAACAGTCCGCCGCCGCCCTCAGCGGCAAGATACGGAAATCTCCAAATATTGCCCAGTCCGACCGCACTGCCCGCAGCAGCGAGTACAAATCCGATCGAACCGGAGAATGAACTACGTTGTTTTTCCATTATATCCCTCATTTGTTGTGTAAATGCCTTATGATTATACCATACTCGCCCCATTCAGGCAAGATTGTAGGCAGAGAATGTTTACCCATTTTGTGCAATAGTTATTCAAAAAGCGGAGCCGGTGAGGGCTCCGCCTGATATCATTCGTTTACTTTTTCAGTTTGAATCGCATCTCCACGGGATTGTGGTCGCTGTAGGTGAACTGATTATCCACCACGTCGACATAGGTCGTCTCAACATTATCGGACACGATAAAGCCGTCGACCGTCACGGTGAAGCAGTCGGGACCCGCAGGCTTGTCGCAGTTGCGGCACGAGGGCACGGTCACGCCGCTCTTGTAATCCGTGACCTTTTTGAAATGATCGGGGATCAGCTCGTCCGGGAACGGCGCCGCCCAGCTGTACTGCTCGGGGACTTCATCGTTGAAGACCTCCTTGGAGTTGCCGAGGAAATCGTGGTTGAAGTCGCCGCCGCAGATGACGTAATTGCCCTTCTTATATTCCTCCTGCATATCGCCGAACAGCTTACTCAGCTGTTGCTGCTGCAGGTCGCCGTCCGTGCCGTATGCTGACAGATGCGTATTGATGATGACCAGCTCCTTGCCGTTCTCAGCAGGGATCCGGTTGATCGAGTAACAGCGGTCGAGATCGAGGAACTTGGAGAAGCTCTCGGAGATCGGCAGACTGCGTCTGAGCGCTGAGGTGATCTGTGCGTCGGACAAGGTCAGCAGCGAGCTGTTGGATGCACCGTGCGGCTGGTAGAACGGATAAAATAGGAACGCACTGTGATAATTGACCGCCTGCGTCGAGGAATAGCCGTCGAACGCGTCGCGGATCATCTGCGCTTCATCCACATGATAGCTGCGGGTCGAATCAAAGTCGACCTCCTGAATCAGCGCAAAGTCGACCTTGTGGTCTTTGATGAGGTCGATATCGCCGTCGATACAATCGATGACGCTGTCCTTGGATTTCGCCCACGACTGTGTGCCGCCGTCCATAAAGAACGTGAAATCCGGCGTATATGCGCCAAAGCCGATATTGTAGGTCATCGCGGTATACTCCGTATCGACCTTGACAGCGGCAGTCTGCGCCTTGCCCTCGACGTCCAGCTCCTGATTATCCTCGATACGGCTGTAGCTGATAAATACATAGGCGACGTAGATGATCACGATCGCGAGCAGTCCCGCGACGATACCGAGCAGGATCTTCCACCATTTTTTACCCTTTTTCTTATTCTTACGCATGACCTTCATTTCGTTCTTCATCGTTGCGGCTCCTTTCGGGATGATACTACCATCTTAACACCAATACGGCACAATAGCAAGAGGATTCAAAAAAGTGTTGCTCTTTTTTACAATATGGGGTAAAATAGGGTCTGTGAATTCATGAGAAAGGAGTGGTTAGATGCCGATACTGTCACTGAGCAAGCTCTCTATGTCATTCGGCGAGCGCGAGTTATTCCGCGACCTCAGCTTTGAAGTGGATGCGCGGGACAAGGTCGGACTGATCGGACGCAACGGCGTCGGAAAAACCACCCTTTTCAAAATGATCTGCGGTGAATTAGAGCCGACCGCCGGTGTGATCGCCCCCGAAAGAGGGCTGACCATCGGCTATATGGAACAGCATGCCTGCTCGAGAGGCGAACGTACCATCTACGATGAGCTGGAATCGGTATTCGACTGTCTGAAAGGAACCGAGCGAGAGATCGAGCGCCTGACCGCTCAGATCGACCGCGGCTCGGATCACCTCGATGAGCTGATCGCCCGCCAGACGTCACTGATCGAGCAATTCGAGGCGGACGGCGGACTGACCTATAAAAGCCGCACCCGCTCGGCGCTGATCGGACTGGGCTTTCGCGAGGAAGAATTCTCGATGCCGACCTCTGCGCTCAGCGGCGGTCAGCGATCGAAGCTCAGCCTTTTAAAGCTCCTGCTCTCCGACAGCAAGCTGCTGCTCCTCGACGAGCCGACCAACCACCTCGATATTCGCTCCGTCGGATGGCTCGAGGGATTTCTCCGCGATTTCCGCGGCGCGATGATCATCGTCAGCCACGACCGTTATTTTCTCGACGCCGTCACCAACAAGACCGTCGAGATCGAACACGGCAAGTGCATGACATACAAGGGCGCCTACACCGAATTCATGAAGAAAAAGCAGGCACAGCTCGACGCGCAGAAGAATAAATATCTCAACGACATCAAAGAGATCAAACGCATCGAGGGCATCATCGAGCAGCAGCGCCGATGGAACCGCGAGCGCAATATCCGCATGGCGGAAAGCAAGCAAAAGGAAGTCGACCGCATCAAGGAACAGCTCATCACACCCGACGGAGAGCTAGAGAATATGCGGATGCGCTTTGAGCCGCGACACGAGAGCGGCAACGATGTGCTGATCGCGCATGATCTGCGCAAAGCCTTCGGCGATAAAAAGCTGTTCAAAAACGTTGATATGCATATCAAAAAGGGCGAGCGCGTTTTCATTCTCGGCGAAAACGGCTGCGGTAAAACGACCCTATTCCGCATCCTCAACCGTCAGCAATACGCCGACGAGGGCGAATACATCTACGGCGCGAACGTCGACTGCGGCTATTTTGACCAGATGCAGGAGAACCTGAATCTCAACAATACCGCCATCGACGAGATCCACAACACCTACCCCTTCCTGACTGATACCAAGGTGCGCTCCTCCTTAGCCGCATTCCTTTTCAAGGGCGACGAGGTATTCAAGCCGCTGTCCGCGATGAGCGGCGGCGAACGCGCGCGGATCTCTCTCTTGAAGCTGATGCTCGGCGGCTATAACCTTCTGCTTCTTGACGAGCCGACCAACCACCTTGACGCTTCGTCCAGAGAAGCGCTCGAGGATACCCTGCTCGGCTTTGAGGGCACGCTCGTGATCATCAGCCACGACCGCTATTTTATCAACAAGCTCGCCAACCGCATCTTAGTCCTCACCAAAGACGGCATGACCGAGTATCTCGGCAACTACGACTACTATCTCGAGAAACAGGCTCAGAATTCGGACAGCACCGATCTGTCGCCGAAAGCCGAGAAAAAAGAAAAGCCGCTCAACGATTATCAACGGCGTAAACAACAGCAGAGCGAGGAACGCAAGCGCAAAACGAAGATCACCCGCACCGAAGCGCGAATCGAGGAGCTCGATGGCGAAATCGAAGAACTGCAATCTGAGCTTGCGAAAGAGGAGGTCCAGAGCGACTACGAACAGCTCATGACCCTGACGCAAAGTCTCGAGGAAAAGCAGCGAGAATCGGAAGAGCTCTACGAACTATGGGCGGAATTACAGGAATGATATACGCAAGAAAGCGCGCGCACCCGGCGCGTCCGCTTTCGTATACCCATCGCTCGTGCGCGCGCAGCGTGCAACTGAGCGGGGATTATAAATTGTTTTTTTACTGTATAAGAAACGAGCAGTTTCTTATACAGCAAAAAAGGCACCGATCATCGGTGCCTTTGCTTTTACAATCAATTATAACTTTTGGATCTCGGAGATCGGCGCTTCCTCCTGGTACGTCTTGACGTACTCGCTCGGCGCACATCCGTAAACGCTCTTGAATACCGCGATAAACGCCTTGACGCTCGGGAAGCCGTTCTCCAGCGACGCGCGCGTCTCGCTCATGCCGTTTTGCTGGATATCAACAAGGGTATTCTCAAGCCGGATCATATTCAGATAATTCTTAAAGGTTTTCTGCGTCGTCGCCTTGAAATAACGCGAAAAGTACGTCGGCGTCAATCCGACAAACGAGCTGATGTCCTCGAGCGAGATGCGCTCGCGGTAATTCTCGCGGATAAAGTCGATCGCCTTGGTGATATATTCCGGCTCGTCCGCGGGGGGCTCTGACGCCGGATCGACCTCGCGCAGAGAGCGGCACTTGGTGAACAGATGCATCATGATCTGGTTCATCGCAAGCGAAATCTTCAGCCGTGAAAACTCGCCGGGATTCTCTACCTCAAAGACGATCGCCTTGAGCAGATCGCGAATTCTCGCACGCACCTGTTCGTTCTGATCAACGTCAAAGGTGTATTTCTCAAAGTCCGGAAAATAGGACTTGATGTAGCTGCACGAGAACAGCACGACCAGATACTTTACCGGCTCGTCAGGTTCTTTACCGCAGGTCTGATGCACCGCCTCAGAATTGATCAGGATATAATCGCCGTCGTACAGATCCCGGTCCACGCCGCAAAGATTCGTCCACATCCGTCCTCTGACGATGTAGTCGATCTCGAGGTTTTTATGCCAGTGCTTGTTGGTATAGCACTCCTTGCCGGGCTTTGCGTACAAGACTACCTTTCCGGGCAGATTATCGTCAGCCGTGACGATCTCATATTTCCCTTTATAATTCGCCGCCATATGCTACTCCTTATGTCGAAAGAATCGTGCATCTGCACGCGATCGATTCTCCGTATTCTCAGCGAGTACTGAGGAAAGATCACCGGGTTTTCTTCACATATCAATAACGAATTTCTGTGTATTTTTATTATATCATAAAGCAAAAAAATAGTCAAATTTTGCTGTCTTCTTCTTGCTTTACCTGACGGGATATTGTATATTAGATACGAAGGAATGATGCTCATGAAAAAACTGCTGTGTCTGCTGCTGACACTGATCATATTATTATCCGTTACGGGATGTGATCTATTCTCTCCGAAGGAGCAGGAGATCGCCGACGAAAACGTCAAGCTGCGCGTCCATTTTATCGACGTCGGTCAGGGCGACGGCATCCTGCTGGAATCGCGCGGCGAATTCGTGCTGATCGACGCGGGCGAAAAGGATAAAGGGTCGACCGTCCTAAAGTATATCAAAGATCGCGGCGCCGACAGTCTGAAATATGTGATCGCCACCCATCCTCATTCTGACCATATCGGCGGGCTCAGCAAGGTCATCAACGGCATCGACACCGAGAACTTCATCACCGTCGAGACCGACCAAAGCACCAGTACATGGATGAACGTCCTCAAAGCGGTCGATAAAAACGACGTCAATTACATCGACGCTGTCGTCGGCGACAAATACACCTTCGGCGATGCGACCTTCACGATCCTCGCGCCCTTAGGCAATCACTACAGCGGCTACAACAACTACTCGGTCGTGACGATGGTACAGTGCGGCGATATCCGCTTTCTGTTGACCGGCGACGCTGAGAAAGAAAGCGAAAAAGAGATGATCGATGCGGGCGAAGATCTGCGCGCAGACGTACTCAAATGCGGTCATCACGGCTCGTCCACCTCATCATCGGCGGCATTTCTGAAAGCCGTGCGCCCCTCCTATGCGATCATCTCGTGCGGCAAAAACAACGACTACGGTCACCCGCATCAGGAAACCATCAAAAAGCTCAAGCTGATGGGATGCACCTATCTGCGCACCGATACGCTCGGTACGATCGTCGCCTCAACCGACGGCGAGTACCTGAGCTTTACCACCGACAAAGGAAAGTCGGAGATCGCGACCTACTCGGCAGGTGTCGCTCCGACGGGCGAGATCGCGCTCGAATACATCGGCAACAAGAACAGCCATGTTTTCCACTACGCCGAGTGCTCCGGTGCCAAGAGCATGAACGAAAAAAACAAGGTAAGGTTCGCCACCCGTGAGGAAGCGGTCGAGGCGGGCTACACCCCTTGTTCCCAGTGCAATCCGTAGGTGACCGATGCTGTTTCAATTTGATTATCCCAATGTATGGGACGCATTAAAGAATACAAAAAAGCCCATCGTCCTCTATGGCATGGGCAACGGCGCAGACAAGGTGCTGGACGAATTTGAGCGGCGCGGGATCACCGCCGCGGGCGTGATGGCGAGCGATGACTTTGTCCGTTATCAGGATTTCCGCGGATTCACGGTCAAAAAGCAAAGCGACCTTGAAAATGAGCTCGGCGACTTTATCGTCGCCCTGTGCTTTGCAAGCTCCCTGCCCGACGTCATGGCGCATATCCGCAAGGTCGCGTCGGAGCATGAATTGCTCATCCCGAACGTGCCTGTCATCGGCGGCGAGCTCCTCGACGACGCGTATTTGAAAAACCACAAGACTGATATCGAAAAGGCTTACGATCTGCTCGCGGACGATCGGTCGCGCATAGTATTCAAGGGCGCACTGGATTTTTTCTACACCGGCAGGCTCCCCTATCTCGATCTGATCGAATGCAGCAAAGGCGAAGTATTCCGCGATATTCTGCAACTGCATAACGAAAGCTATCTTGACCTCGGCGCGTACCGCGGCGACACGGTCGACGAATTTCTGCACTATACCGACGCTTACACACACATCACCGCAGTAGAGCCGAACCCGAAAAACTACGGCAAGCTGTGTGAGCATCTAACCACCATCAACGATGCCGAAGCGCTGAACGCAGGTATCGCCGATCAAGCAGGCGTGATGTATGTCACAAAAGGTGCGGGACGCATGGCGGCGCTGAACGCAGAGGGCGGCGTCGAAGTCCCCGTCACCACGGTCGACGCCATCGACTGTCACCCGACCTACATCAAGGTCGACATCGAGGGCATGGAGGACAAGATGCTCTCGGGTGCGGTGAACACCCTGCAATCAAAGCCCAAGCTCAACCTCGCCGCCTATCACCGCACCGGCGATTTCTTCGAGCTGATCCTGCGGCTGCACGCAATCAACCCCGATTATCGGATCTATCTCCGTAAGCACCCCTACATCCCCTGCTGGGATCTGAACATTTACGCGATCTAAAAGGCTGTTCTTCATTGAACAGCCTTTTTATTCAACCTCATTAACAGTCCCGCTTTTATAGTGTCGGTAAGTACCCATACTCTCATCAAAGTCGAAATTATTATCATCTAAATACCATCGTTTATCGTAATCTGGACTGCCGACTTTATTCTGCGTATCTATCCATTCATATTTTGCTTTCCTATATCCGGCTCCATCGTCATACTCTAATGTCATATCGACAGGATTGGTTTTTAGTGAATACATTACTTTTGAATCTTCTGAAAATCGATCATGCCATACACATTCTATATAATCGCCTTTATCAACAAAAACTTCATAATCAAGATCCGGTGAATTCTCATACCAGATTCTTCCTTCTTTTGTAAGAATAGAAATCGCTTCCTCTTTTGTAATGATGTACGAAGCATCTTCACTATCATCGATATCATTATAGGTAGCATTTACAGTTTTTAAGTCTTCAACACTATTGTTACTTATATTTGAAGATGTATCAAACAGCTCTGCTTGCGATGGCTCAGATTTAGTGCAACCAGAAAAAGCCATTATTACTGCAAAGAGTATTACTGACAGTATAATATTATTTTTTCTACTCATATTTATATTCCATCCTTTTATGCATTAGTACGGTTATATTGACTTACGTATTTTTGATAATAATGATTTCCTAAGTTTTCAATGGTTTTATTCCCTTTTTGGAACGATGTAATAGCGAATATTATTCCAACAATTCCAATTGAAAACCCAATTAATATACCAAAAACACTTTTAAGTGGGATCAGCAAAAAAGGGGCAGATACAAAACCGATCACCATAATGATGACCCCAATCGCTACTCTGGTATGTTGTTTTTTCTCTGCCTTTCTTTTCTCCGTGAGGTATTCATTTGATAAAGATAAATAATCCTCTTTGGATAACAGCTGAGAGTTGTTAGATGTCTGAACATAGTTTGAATTGCTCATTTTTTCCTCCTTATAAAAAATTAATATAAATATCCCGATTCGGGATATTTATATTATACCGACTTGGTATACTTTTGTCAAGGGTGATAACATTGCATTTCAGATTAAAAGAACTTCGTGTTTCAAAAAGTATTTCTCAAGTTAAACTGGCAATTGATTTAGATTTAAACCAAAATTCGATTTCCAGATATGAAAACGGCGTTCGGGAAGCTGATTACAAAACACTTATAAAGCTTGCTGATTATTTTGATGTTTCGATTGACTACTTATTAGGCAGAACTGACAATCCGAAGATGTACAAAAAGTAGGAGCTGTATCACGGCGATACAGCTCCTTATTTTATGTTTTATTATTCTATTTTGGAATTTTAACATTGATCAGCACAACAGACAGGAACACCAGTCCGACGCCGATATATCCGAATGGTACGCCGATCGGCTCCGCAAAGATCCACGCGCCGATGATGGTGGCGACGACAGGCTCAACGGTCGCGATGATCGACGCCGTGCCCGAGTTGATATGCTTAAGTCCCAGCGTATAGAACGTGTACGGCAGGACACAGCTGACCAGCGCGAACAGGATCGCGAATCCGAAGCTGCCGATATCCTGCGTCATCACGCGGATCACCGGTCGCACATCGCACGCGACGATCGAGAACACCGCCGCAAAGAAAAATGTATACAGCGTGATGGTGAACGGCTCGTAGCCGCGATTCAGCGCAAAGCGCGAGAAGATCGAATACAGCGCATAGCAGACGCCCGAGCCCAGACCGAACAGGAAGCCCGCGAGCGTGACATTCACGTCGCCGCCGATCACGCCGGTCGTCATCGCGCATCCGAGCACCGCCAACACCACCGACACGCCCTTCATCACCGTCATCTTCTCCTTAAAGAAGATCAGCGAGAAGATCATCACAAAGGCAGGCGCGGTATAGAGCAGTACCGCCGCAACGGACAACGAACTTAATTCGATCGACTTGAAATAGCAGAAGGTGAATATCCCGACGCTGACGATACCCGTGCCGAGAAAACACCAGATGTCTTTCAGCCTGATTTGAAAGAGCTTGGGCTTGTAGATCAGCACAAACACCGCGAACAGCACCACCGCGATCGTGATCCTCAGGGCGGCTGTCTGCATTGAATCCAGTCCCGCCGCGTTATACTGCCGCACAAAGAATCCGATACAGCCCCACAGTGTACCCGCAAGCAGTACCGAGAGGACTGCTAGCTTCTTTTTCATATTACCCCTCCATAAATTCCCGAACGGTCATCCGATCCTGCGAACAGGCGAGCAGCAGCTTCATATAAGCACACTCGGGCGAGATATCAACCAGCGGGATCGCGCCCGCATTGATGGCGTCGACCGCGGTTTGATAGCGCTTTCTGCCGCTTCTGAACGACGCGAGATACAGCGGAACATCTCCGAGGCGCTCCATCATTTTAATCGCGCCCGCGCTGTCGAGGGTCGCGCTGTGATACAGCGTATGCAGAACAGCACGCTTGCCGCTAAAACCGAATGCATCATAGTCGATCAGCGGATACGGGGCGATCAGCATGACATTATCGCTGATCTGCGGCAGGTGTTCGCCGTCAAACACATCGGGGATCATCTGCTGTTTATAATTCGTTTTCGGAATTATTTCGTAATTCTCCATCACCGCGTACGCGTCGTCAAAGCTGAAAAAATCATCGGACAGATCCGCCTGACGGAGATCGACCGCGGAGTGGATATACATGACGCCGTCCATATTGCGATACGGCACATAACAGCCGCGCGCGCCGCGCGCGATCAGCTTCACCGCCGCGCTGAAATTTGCGTAGCCGTTGGCGGCGGGATCGGTCAAAATCAGATTTGTTGCGACGATCGCAAGGGGCTTCTCCCACCGACAGGTCAGCAGTCCGACGAACGCCGCAAGATACCCGAGATTATCACTCCCGCAGGTGAGGATCACGCCGTCATAAAGCGCGATATCCACAGTCAGCAATACCTTACCAAGCGTATTCAGATCCGCGGCGGAAAGCTGCTCGCTGAGCAGGTTCAGCGGGGCAATACTGTCATAGTCAAAATCGGGATATTCTATTTTGTACATCTCAGCGACAGCACAGGACTGCGACGCGTCGACGTCGATCGCCGTGCCGTTGAATACGCTTCCGATAGTACCGCCTGTAGCGATGACCAGTACTTTCATTTTATCACCTTAAAAGGGGAGGACGTCTGCCCTCCCCTGTGGATTTTATCTTATTTTGCGAGCTCTTCCTCGATCACCTTTTTGATGTTGGGAGCAGTCAGACCGAAGATGTCCAGCAGTTCCTTCGCCGGGCCGGAATAACCGAAGCGGTCATACACGCCGATCCTGCGAACCGGTACGGGACACTCGGCAGAGGTCACCTCGCATACCGCGTCGGCAAGTCCGCCGATGACGTTATGCTCTTCTACGGTGATGATCTTACCGGTTTCCTGAGCCGCCTTGATGATGATCTCGCGGTCGATGGGCTTGATGGTGTGGATGTTGATCAAACGCACGCTCTTACCCTCAGCTTTCAGCTCTCTGACCGCCTTGAGGCTTTCGAGAACGCACAAACCGGTCGCGATAACGGTGATATCGCTGCCTTCTTCGAGCGTGATGCCCTTGCCCCACTCGAACTTGTAGGTATCGGGATCGTTGAAGCTGTCGACAGCCAGTCTGCCCAAACGGATATAAACAGGACCGTCATACTCGAGCGCCGCCTTGGTAGCGGCTTTCATCTCCCAATGATCGGCAGGATTGAGAACGACCATGCCGGGGATGGTACGCATGATACCGATATCCTCGAGGCACTGGTGGGTCGCGCCGTCCTCACCTGTCGAGATGCCCGCGTGCGAGCCGGCGATCTTGACGTTGAGGTTGGGATAAGCGACGGAGTTGCGGATCTGCTCAAAGGCTCTGCCGGTAGCGAACATCGCAAAGGACGCCGCTACGGGGAGCTTGCCCGAAGCCGCTAAGCCTGCCGCTACGCCGATCATATTGCCCTCGGCGATACCGCAGTCAAAGAAACGCTCGGGATATGCGTTGCGGAAAATCGAAGTGTTGGTCGCCGCCGCAAGGTCAGCGTCCAGAACGATAAGATCGGGATTGGAGGCAGCCGCCTCGCACAGCGCCTCGCCGAAGCTCACTCGTGTTGCTTTGGTAATGATTTCAGCCATGATTACGCCTCCAGTTCCTTAAGCTGGGCTTCCAGCTCGTCGATCGCAATCTTGTATTCCTCGGCGTTGGGCGCCTTGCCGTGCCAGCCGACCTGGTTCTCCATATAGGAAACGCCCTTGCCCTTGACGGTCTTCATGATGATCGCAAAGGGCTTATCGGAGGCTTTCGCCTGTGCAAGCGCCGCCTCGATCTCATCGAAGCTGTGACCGTCGATGATGGCGGTCTCAAAGCCGAAGCTCTCGAATTTTGTATCCAGCGGTTCAACGCCGCCGACCTCGGCGGTCGTACCGTCGATCTGCAATCCGTTGCAGTCTACGATGACGGTCAGGTTGTCAAGGCCCTTATGGCCGGCGAACATCGCCGCCTCCCAGACCTCGCCTTCCTCGCACTCGCCGTCGCCGAGAACGGTGTAGACGCGCCAGTCCTTCTGATCGATCTTTGCCGCCAGTGCCATACCGCACGCGGCGGAAATACCCTGACCGAGCGAGCCGGAGCTCATATCGATTCCGGGAGTACCCTTCATATCGGGGTGTCCCTGAAGCATCGCGCCGACATGACGCAATACGCTGAGTTCTTCCCAAGCGAAATAGCCCTTGAGCGCCAGAACGGCGTAGAGGCTCGGACAACAATGTCCCTTAGACAGAACAAAACGGTCTCTGTCCTCCCAATCGGGATTCGCGGGGTCTACGTTCATTTCCTTAAAATATAAATAGGTGAACATATCCGCCGCCGACAAAGAGCCGCCCGGATGTCCGGATTTCGCGTTAAATGTACCGATGATCGCGCCGATCCTCGCTTTGCAGGCAAGGATCTGGAGATTTCTTCTCTCTTCCTGTGTCATCAATGTGCCTCCCCCTGAAACAATCATGCGAATGTTATCATTGAAATATCCGACGAAAAAAGTCGGAACGCTTCTTTGCGTACACAGATATTCTAACACATACAGAGGGATATATTTTTCATTATGTGAAAAAAGCTGAAAAATGCTCAAATCTATTGAAAATCAATAAAAAGTATGATACAATCGCCAGCGGAAAGGAGCGAAATGTATATGCTGCTTGCGGTCGATATCGGAAACACCAATATCAAGTTCGGCATCTTTGACGGCGACGAGCTGAAAAGGACGCTGACGATCTCCTGTGATAAGAACAAGACTGCCGATGAATATGCGGTCGAGATCTACTCGCTGATCCGCGTGATGGGCATCCACCGCACGGATTTTGACGGCTGTATCATCAGCTCGGTCGTACCGGTCGTCACGGCGCGCATCCGCGTCGCCGTCGCCGATATGCTGGGGGTCGATTCGCTGATCGTGGGTCCGGGCGTCAAGACAGGACTGAATATCCGTATCGAGGATCCGTCGCAATTAGGCGCTGATCTGGTCGTCGCCTGTGTCGCGGCAAATGCAAAATATACCGCTCCGTGTATCGTCATCAGCATGGGAACGGCGACCGTTCTGTGCGTTATCGACAAGAATAAGGCGATGCTCGGCGGGCCGATCGCTCCCGGCGTGATGGTCTCGCTTAACGCCCTGACCGGCAACGCCGCCCTGCTCTACTCCGTATCGCTGGACGCTCCCAAGTCCGTCATCGGCAACAACACCGACCGTTCCATCCGCTCAGGATTAGTATGGGGCACGGTATGTATGATCGACGGCATGATCGATAAGATCGAGCAGGAGCTGGGCGAGAAATGCACCGTCGTCGCGACCGGCGGCATGGCGAAAACCATCATCAAGCACTGCGCCCATGAGATCACCATTCAGGATGATCTGATCATGCAGGGCTTGAAGCTCATTTTTGACCGCAATCAAAAATGAGCAGTTAACCGTTAACCAAAACTGAATATCAATCCTTGTGGATTTGATAGATATAAAATTGCGCTTCATCGCGTCGAAACAAGCTATGTTTGGCATGAGCGATCCTTGCGGATCACTCACCGCCTCACTCTGCTGTTTCTCCTTTCCCCAAAAAGCAGGGGCTTTTCGGGGACCCCGAGATGCTGTTTTGACGTTGTGGAGTGACTAAAATTGCGCTTCACCCTATGTTAAAGGGGAGGCAGCAGGAGGTTTTATTATGTCAAAAGCAAACAAGAAGTTCGACACCTACCGTTTGACGGCGCTGGGTATCCTGACAGCCATCATCATCGTGCTGCAGGTATTTTCCACCTTCGTCAAGTTCGGTCCGTTCTCCATCACACTGGCGCTGATCCCGATCGTCATCGGTGCGGCGATGTTCGGAGTTGCGGCAGGCGCGTATCTCGGCGCGGTATTCGGCGTAGTTGTACTGTTGATGTGCATCTTCGGCGGCGATATCGGCGGCGCGATGGTTTGGAATGCCAATCCCCTGATGTGCGCGATCCTGGTCATCCTGAAAGGCTCGCTGGCGGGCTTTGAGGCAGGCGTACACTACCGCGCTCTGGAAAAGAGCAACCGCATCGTTGCGACCGTAGTTGCGGCGCTCGTATCGCCCATCGTCAACACCGGCATCTTTGTACTGGGTATGATGATCTTCTTCAAGGATACGCTCAACGCATGGGCAGGCGGCTCGGATATCCTCTACTACATCATCTTCGGTCTGACCGGCGTGAATTTCCTCGTAGAGGTCGCCACCAACATCATCCTCAGCCCCGTTGTCCTCAAGATCATGGACGCGGTCAAGAAAAAGTAAATCGGCACAAAAACGCCCTGTATCACACGATACAGGGCATCTTTTTATGCTAATATTATTCTTTTAAAGAATTCTTATATAGAATTATCCAACTCATCAAACGGGTCGTTCTCCTCGGGCTCAGATAGTGTTCCGTCTTCTTCCCTGCCGTCGGGATCATCTCCGTCGTCCGCAGCAGGATCAGGCTTTTTCTTACACTTTCTGCCGATGAGGAATCCCGCAATTATCGCCAGTGCGATAAAGAGTGCGGATGCGGCGCCGAGCGTAAACCAATTCCATTTGGTCATGCCGGAGTAGTCGATCGGTTTCTTTTCTGTCGGCTCAGTTACTGCGCCGTCATTGACATCCTCTTCGATCAGCTCCGACTTCGACCCGCTGTAGGATTTCTTTTGCGCTGTATCTGACTTTGAGGCTTTTTCGGACTTTCCCGCGGACTTTTTCTGTGTGACGGTTTCTGATGAAACGACGTCATCCTTGCCGAGCTTTACCTCTATCGCAAAGTCGGGAATGTCGGTCAGGTAGTTCAGATCCTTGTCCACCGCCTGCACAATATGCAGGGTGAACTGCACCGTGCCGGTTTTCAGCGCCTTAAAGGACAGTCGGTACAGCTTGCCGCACACAGAGGCGCGGTGGCTGTAGGCGATCTTGACAGTATCACCGTCGGCATTTCCCATCGCATCGGCGTTCTCATCATCGCAGTAAACGCTGCGGTATTCCGCGATCGACGGATCAAAGTGCAGTTCAAATACCGCCGCGGATATCGGCGTATCACAGGTTACATCAAGATAAAATAATGCCCCGTGCTGCGTGCGCGGGACATACTGCATCGACAGTATTTCACCCTCAGCGGACGCAGTTGCAGAAAGCGTCACCAGTATAATCATCATGAGCAACGCTGAGAGTAATTTTTTCATATCACCATACCGCCGTTGACACCGAGAATCTGTCCGGTGATATAGTTTGCTTTTTGGGACGCGAGGAACACAACCGCACGCGCGATATCCTCGGGCTTGCCGAGGGTACAGAGAGGGGTGTCCTCACGCAGAGCAGCGACGTCCTCATCCGAGAATCCCGCCATCATATCGGTCATGGTCACGCCGGGAGATACCGCATTGACGCGGATGCCGGAGGGACCCAGTTCCTTTGCGAGCGCCTTGGTCAGCCCGATCACGCCGGCTTTTGCGGCAGAATAGGCGACCTCACACGATGCGCCGACCTCGCCCCACATCGAGGCGACATTGACGATACAGCCGCGGTGCTCGCGGATCATCATGGGAGCGACTGCCTTTGAGCAATAGAACACCGAGCTGAGGTCGGTCGCGATCAACTTCTCCCACTCGTCATCGGTCGTTTCGGTAAAGAGCTTCTGCAGCGCAATACCGGCGTTGTTCACCAGAACGTCGATAAAGCCGAACCGTTCCTCAACAGCGGCGATCATCTGTCGGACTTCTGCGCTGTCGCAGACGTCCGCTTTGACGATCATCGCTTCCTGTCCTGCGGCAGTCAGCTCGTCACAAAGCGCTCTTGCCTTATCCTCGCTGTTGTGATAATGGATCGCGACCCGATAGCCTTCGCAGGCAAATTCTCGGGCGCACGCCGCGCCGATCCCGCGTGACGCGCCCGTAATCAGTACCGTATGCATCTATGCTTTCCTCCACGCCGTGGGCACGAAGATCAGCAGGAACGGATAGAGTTCCAGACGACCTGCGAGCATATTGAAGATAAATACGAGTTTTGAAAGAATATTGAAGTCGGCATAGTTGCCGGTCGAACCGACAATGCTCATGCCCGGACCGACGTTGTTGAGCGTCGCCAGTACAGAGGAAATACTTGTCATAAAATCGAAACCGTTCAATGAGATCAGGATCGTGGTGATGATCACGATCAGCACATAAACAACAAAGAAAACGCTGACCGAGCGAGTGACCTCGTGGGTAATACGTTTATTATCCATCTTGACGGTGCGTACCGCGCGCGGATGCAGTATCAGGTTGAATTCCTTACGCATCCCTTTAAGCAGGATCAGCACACGCGACACCTTGAAACCGCCGCCGGTCGACCCCGCGCACGCACCGATACAGGTGACGAGCAAAAGGAGCGTTTTGGAGAACTCCGGCCATTTGTTGACGTCCGTCAGCGCCATACCGGTCGTTGATCCGACAGAGGTGACATAGAAGAAGCTCTGGTGGAAGCTCTCGTATACCGAACCGTAAATATGGTAAATATCGATCGCGATCAAAAGCGTCGCGAACAGCATATAACCAATATAGATCAGCACCTCCTCATGCCTGAACGCAAGCTTGAATTTGCGCGAAAGGATGAGGATATACGCATAAAAGTTGACGCCGAAGAGCATCATAAACACCGCGACGACCGCCTGCAGATAATGGCTGGAATTGAAGTGACCCATCGAGTCGTTGTAGACCATAAATCCGCCTGTGCCGGCTGTCGAAAACGAGGTGGTGACAGAGTCAAAGAACCCCATACCGCCGCACAGCAGCAGGATGACCTCAAGCGCGGTCAAACCGCCGTAGATACCGTAAAGCATCGCGGCATAGTTGCGCAGCTTCGGCACGCTTTTAGAAACAGCGGGACCGGTCGATTCCGCTTTCATCAGGTTGATGCTCTGGTTGCCGCCCAGTCGCGGGATGATCGCGAGCAGGAAGACTACAACGCCCATACCGCCTAGAAAATGCGTAAAGCTGCGCCAGAACAGGATGCTGTGGGGCAGTCCCTCGATCTCTTTGAGGATAGTCGCGCCGGTCGTGGTAAAGCCCGAAGCGGTCTCAAACAGCGCGTCGATAAACCCCGGGATCGCCCCGGAGATACAAAACGGCAAACAACCCACAAGCGACAGTATGACCCACGACAGCGCCGTCGCGGCAAAGCCGTCTCTGAGCAGCATGACGTTGCTTTTCGGCTTTTTAATCACCAGGGCGCCGCCGATCAGCATACAGCCCAGTCCGACAAGCAAAAAATACAGGTATTCTTTATCATGATAGTAGAGTCCCACAACGGTCGAGAGCTGCATCGCCGCGCCCTCGATCAGAAGAACCCATCCCAGTATATAAACGATCAAGTGTTTATTCATATCATATACCGCCGTATCGCGCAGGAAAAAAGTGCATTATTTCAGAATCGACTTAAGATCGGTCAGCCCCTTGTGCTTGGTGACAATGATAACGCTGTCACCTTCTTCAATGGTATCGTTACCGCCGGGGGTGATGATCTTGCCTTTGCGGATGATACAGATGATCTGCAGATCCTTTTTGAAGTTCAGCCGCGAGAGCGGAACACCTGTGACAGCGCTTTTTTCACGCACACGGAATTCCAGCGCCTCAGCGCGGTTATGCGATATCTTATACATCGTCTCAACATTATTGCCGATCGTATTCTGCATACCGCGGACATAGCGGATGATATGCTGACCCGTCAGGTACTTGGGACGGATGATCGAATCCAGCGGCAGGCTGTCGACTACACTGCGGAATTTCAGGTTACCCAGCTCCGTGACGACCTTTGCTTTCGGATTCATCTGCTTTGCGTAAAGAGACGCAAGCATATTCTCCTCATCGGTATCCATCAGACAGACGACGACGTCGGCGCGGTCGATACCCTCGCTCATCAAAAGATCTTCATCCATCGCGTCGCCGTTGAATACCATCACTCCGGGAAGATCCTCGGAGAGTTCTTCACATCGCCGCACTTCTTTTTCAAATATCTTGACGCTCAGGCCGGCCTCACGCAGGATCTTCGCGAGATAAAAACCGATCTTGCTGCCGCCGAGGATCATGGCGGAACGCGCCTTAGCCGAGATAACGCCCAAAGTTTTGAGCAGTTTTGACGCCGCCTGAGCGGGCGCGACAAACGATACCTCGTCGCCGACTTTCAATACAAAATCGCCGTCGGGGATATACAGCTCTCCGTCACGTTCGACAAAACAAAAACGGATACCGCCCTTTAACAGCGAAGCATTATCGGCGATCCGCTTATCTGCCAGCGCTGATTTTTCTGTGATAATGATCTTGATAAGGTCGATCTGTCCGCCCGCAAAGCTGCGGATGCTCTTGACGCCGACATATTTGACCAGTCTGGCTATCTCGCCGGCACAGGTGAACTCGGGGTTGATCGCCAACGTAAGCTTCAGGTCATCCTTGATCACATTGACGTCGCTGATATACTGAGGATCACGAACGCGCGCGATCGTAGACTGTACGCCGGAGTTCTTCGCCAGCAGACAGGTGTACAGATTCAGCTCATCGGTAGCGGTCACCGCGATCAGCAGATCGCAGTCCTCGATACCCGCCTCACGCAAAACAGTGAGCGTCGCGCCGTTGCCCTGGATCGCCATGATATTCTCGGTATCATAGATCTTGTCGAGTTCCTGCGGATTGGTATCGATCACCGTGATGGAATGACCTTCTGTATTCAACTGTTCCGCGATAGAGCGTCCGACTCTGCCGCAGCCAACGATAATAATATTCATATATCTTACCTCATCAAATAGTCTTATCGTTCATAAAACCCCGGCGCGTTTGGGTGATACGCCGGACAGAAAGTAATAAAAAACTACCGTGTCAGATCTTAAAGCATTTTTGGATCGACTTGTATTCGCCCAGAATCAACAGAGAGCTTCCCTCTGTGAGCGTGGTGTCGGGTGTGACGAGGAAATTCATATCGCCTTCCTTTTTGACAGCGATGATACTCAGATCGTATTTTCTTCTGACGTCAAGCTGGATCACGCTCTTTCCGATCCACGACTCGGGGACGGAAACCTCGTATAAAGAGTGCTTCTCATCCAGCTCGATATAATCGAGGATCTGCAAAGAGCTGTATCGGATCGCCGCCCATCTCGCGATCTGCTTCTCGGGGTAAACGACCTTGTCCGCGCCGTTACGGAGCAGGAACTTTTCCTGACCGTCGCGTTCCGCGCGGGAAACAATGAATTTCGCACCCATCTCCTTGAGCAGACTGGTGGTCTCCAGAGAGCTTTGAAAGTCGTTGCTGATAGTAACGTAGCAAATATCAAAACTGCGGACGCCGAGAGACCGCAAAAAATCTTCGTTGGTGCTGTCGCCGATCTGCGCGTCGGTGACGATATCGATCGCTTCGTTGACTCTTTCTTCGTTATGATCGATACCCATGACGTCGTGTCCGAGCTCATTGAGTTGGATGGCAAGTTGTTTTCCGAATCTTCCGAGTCCGATCAACAAAACTGATTTCATATCTATTCTCCTTTATCCTACCGTGATGTTTTCCTGCGGTAACTTAGACAGCTTTTTGCCCGATCCCGAGAGAGCCGCATAAACCACGGTGAGTCCGCCGACTCTGCCTAAAAACATCAGTGTTACCAAAATAATTTGTGAGACAACACCCAACTGCGGGGTGATGCCGAGCGTCAGACCGACCGTTCCGACGGCGGAGGCGGTCTCAAACACGCACACGCCCAGCGGCAGTTCCTCGACCAGGCTGATGATCGCCGCGCCTGACAGACACAGGATGACGTACATCATCATGATCGTAGAAGCCGTCTTTACCGCGTCCGCGGCAATACGTCTGCCGAAGAGGACAGGATCCTCTTTTCGCTTGAAAGAAGCGACGATATTGGAGACCAGCACGGCAAAGGTGGTTGTCTTCATACCGCCCGCGGTCGATCCGGGAGAGCCGCCGACCAGCATCAGCATGATAAACAGCGCCTTGCTGACAGTTGTCAATTGCGTCAGATCCTCGGTATTAAAACCCGCCGTTCTCGTAGTGACCGACTGGAACAGCGATCCGGTGATCCGCTCCCCGAGCGGCAGATCCGCGTAATCCGTAATAAAGAAAAGGATCGCGGGAACGATGATCAAAAGTCCGGATGTGAGAAGGATCACCTTGCTTTGCAGGGAATAGTGCTTGAAACGAAAGCGGTGCGTCGTGATGTCCTTCCACGTTACGAAGCCGATACCGCCGATGATGATCAACAGCATCACCACGATGTTGATCAGCGGATGCGCCGCGTAGGACGTCAGGGACACAAATTGATTATCCGGCGTTCCCATTACGTCGAAGCCGGCGTTGCAGAAAGCGGAAATAGAATGAAACACCGCCATCCAGATGCCTTTTACCCCATGATCCGTGATAAACACCGGCATCATCAGAAGGGCTCCCGCCGCCTCGATGATCAAAGTACCCTTGATCACAAACTTCGTCAGCCGGACGACCCCGCCGACCATCGGCGCGGAGATCGCGCTTTTCATCGTGCTTCGCTGGCTCAGTGAGAGTCGTTTTCCGGACAGAAGCGCGAAGGTCGCCGCCATCGTGACAACGCCCAAGCCGCCGATCTGGATCATGATCAGGATGATCGCCTGACCGAAGCCGGACCAGTAGGACGCGGTATCCTGTACGATCAGTCCGGTGACGCAGACCGCCGAGGTCGAGGTAAACAGCGTCTGGTTAAAGGGCGTGAATCTGCCGCTTTTCGAGGAGATGGGGAGCATCAGGAGCAGCGCTCCCAAAAGAATCACTCCGATAAATCCCAAGAGGATGATCTGAAACGAGGTCAGACGTTTTCTTTTTTTGATCTGTTGTCCCATACGCGCTCCCTGCCGTTTGCGGAATCTCTCGTCCGTATATGATCGCTGAGATTGTCTTTTCGGGATAAACAGTACCGTTTTGATGTGTATCCAGCCGTTCGGCGTACACTTCCTGTTTTACCCATAAGCAATCATATTCTACATCAACCCAAATCAAAATTCAATATCATAATAGAAATATAATTTTAAAATGTTCATACATTTTCTACATAAATAACGCATAATTATCATACGGAATTTTGGGCGGAAAAAGTCTGCCGTTTTGACTAAAAAACACCGCGTGAATCGCGTTATATTTTTCTTTATTTTTACGGCTGTATATGTTATAATACAGTAGAATGGGTTATTTTGGGCTGACGAAAGCATATCAGCCGCGTCGGCGGGCGTGTTTTCACCTGCCGATCACCCGAAAAGCAGAAATACGAAAGGAATGATATATATGGGTTTACTGAAAGCGCTCTTCGGAGATTACTCCACAAAAGAGCTCAAAAGGATCCGCCCCATCTGCGATAAGGTGCTTGCGCTTGAGGGCAAATATGAGAAGATGTCCGACAGCGAACTCAAGGAACAGACAACACTTCTCAAGGAAAGACTGAATAACGGCGAGACCACCGACGACATCCTGCCCGACGCATTTGCGGTATGCCGCGAAGCGTCTTGGCGTGTGCTTGGGATGAAGCACTTCCCCGTACAGGTCATCGGCGGCATCGTCCTGCATCAGGGACGTATCGCCGAGATGAAAACCGGTGAAGGTAAGACCCTCGTCGCGACCCTGCCCGCCTACCTCAACGGCTTGACCGGCAAGGGCGTCCACATCGTCACGGTCAACGACTATCTGGCAAAGCGCGACTCCGAGTGGATGGGCAAGCTCTACCGCTTCCTCGGGCTCTCGGTCGGTCTGATCATCCACGATATGAAGAACGACGAGCGCAGAAAAGCCTACGACGCCGACATCACCTACGGCACCAACAACGAGCTGGGCTTTGACTACCTGCGCGACAACATGGTCGTCTACAAAGAGAATAAAGTCCAGCGCGAGCACGCCTTCGCCATCGTCGACGAGGTCGACTCCATCCTGATCGATGAAGCGCGTACTCCGCTGATCATCTCCGGCAAGGGCGACAAGGCGTCTGACCTTTACGAGCGCGCCGATCAGCTTGCCCGCACGATGAAAAAGCACGTTTTCACCGAGATCGACTCTAAGGAAGACCTCGAGGGCTTCTATCAGGATAACGGCATCGACTATGTTGTCGATGAAAAAGCCAACACCGCGACCCTGACCCAGCTCGGCGTCAAGAAGGCGGAGAAATTCTTCAACCTCGAGAACCTCACCGATCCCGACAACATCACCATCCAGCACCACGTCAACCAAGCGATCAAAGCCTACGGCTGCATGAAAAACGAGGTCAACTACGTCGTCAAGGACGGTCAGGTCATCATCGTCGACGAGTTCACCGGCCGTCTGATGTACGGCAGACGCTACAACGAGGGTCTGCATCAGGCGATCGAGGCGAAAGAGGGCGTCAAGGTCGAGAGTGAGAGTAAAACTCTCGCGACCATCACCTTCCAGAACTTCTTCCGTCTGTACGACAAGCTCTCCGGCATGACCGGTACCGCCAAGACTGAGGAGCAGGAGTTCCAGGAGATCTACAAGCTCGACGTCATCGAGATTCCGACCAACAAAGAGGTCATCCGCCAGGACAACCCCGACGCGATCTTCCGCACCGAAAAAGGCAAGTTCCTCTCGATCATCGAGGAGATCAAACGCGCCCACGAAAAGGGTCAGCCCGTCCTCGTCGGTACTATCTCGATCGAAAAGTCAGAGGTGCTGAGTAAAATGCTCAAGCGCACGGGCATCCAGCATAACGTACTCAACGCAAAGCACCATGAAAAGGAAGCGGAGATCGTCGCGCAGGCAGGTAAATTAGGCGCTGTCACCATCGCGACCAACATGGCAGGGCGCGGTACAGATATCGTCCTGGGCGGTAACGCCGAATATATGGCAAAATCAGCGATGCGCAAGGACGGCATGGACGACGAGCTGATCGCAGAGGCGACCGGCTTCGCCGACACCGACGATCAGGAGATCAACGACGCGCGCGCAAAATATCAGGAATACTACAATAAATATAAGGACGAGATCAGCAGCGAAGCTGACGCGGTACGCGCTGCGGGCGGACTGTACATCATCGGTACGGAGCGCCACGAAAGCCGCCGTATCGACAATCAGCTGCGCGGACGTTCCGGACGTCAGGGCGACCCCGGCGAAAGCAAATTCTTCCTCTCCTGCGAGGATGACCTGATGCGTATCTTCGGCGGCGACAGGATGGCGATGATCCTCGACCGCATGAGCGTTGAGGAGACCCAGCCCATCGAGAACAAGATGCTGACGAACATCATTGAAAGCTCCCAGCAGAAGGTCGAGAGCCGCAACTTTGCGATCCGTAAATCCGTTCTCGACTACGACGACGTCATGAACCGTCAGCGTGAGATCATCTACGGTCAGCGCAATCAGGTACTCGACGGCGAGGACATCCACGACACCGTCGTCAAGATGATCGAGGATACCATCGAAACCAACGTCAACCTCTTCTGCGCAGACGATATGGACAAGGAAAACTGGAACCTTGCTTCTCTCAATGAGCTGTACCGCGACTGGCTGATCGACGAGGGCAATAAATACACCACCAAGAACACCGAGAATAAAGACAAAGCCGACATCATCGCCGAGCTGAAAGACCGCGCGATGAAGCTGTACGATGAAAACGAAGAGCTGGTCGGCAGCGACACCATGCGCGAGATGGAGCGCATCTATCTCCTCAAAAGCGTCGATACCTACTGGATGGATCACATCGATAACATGGATCAATTAAAGCAGGGCATCCGCCTGCGCGCCTACGGTCAGCGCGATCCGGTCGTCGAGTACCGCTTAGAGGGCTTCGATATGTTCGACGAGATGATCGAGTCCATCAAGCAGGACACCGCAAAGCTGATCGAGCTTGCTCCCAAGCGCGTCTATGAGATCCAGAAGCGCAGAGAAGAGATCGAGCGTCAGCGCCGCGAGATGGAGGAAAAGGCTGCGGCAGCGCATCAGGTCATCCTCAAGAACCCGGATGACGACCGACCCAAGCCCTCTGCGATCGAACTCGGTCTCAAGCGCGAGCAGGTTGCAAAGCCCGTTGAATTCTCGGGCGACCGCACCGTATCCACCAACCGCACCGTCAAGAAAAAGAAGGTCGGTCCGAACGATCCCTGTCCGTGCGGCTCGGGCAAAAAGTACAAGAAATGCTGTAAGCTGAAAGACGAGGGCTACACACAATGAGCAAGGTAAGAACAAGATTCGCGCCGTCACCGACCGGCTTTATGCACGTCGGCAACCTGAGAACGGCGTTATACGAATATCTGGTAGCGAAATCTCAGGGCGGCACCTTCGTCCTGCGTATCGAGGACACCGACCAGGAGCGCTATGTCGAGGGTGCGGTAGACGTGATCTACAAGACGCTTGCCACCGCAGGACTGAAGCATGACGAAGGTCCCGACGTCGGCGGCGACTACGGTCCGTATGTCCAGTCACAGCGCAAGGAGATGTATCTCCCCTACGCCGAGCAGCTCATCAAAGAGGGCAAGGCGTACCGATGCTTCTGCACCAAGGAGCGCCTCGAAAAAATCCAGAGCGAAACCGTGGGCGGCGGCTATGATCGCCACTGCCGCGATTTGTCGGAAGCGGAGATTCAGGAAAAATTGGACGCGGGCATCCCCTATGTCATCCGCCAGAAAATGCCGATCGACGGCTCTACCACCTTCACCGACGCGGTATTCGGCGAGATCACCGTGGATAATTCCGAATTGCAGGATCAGATCCTGATCAAACAGGACGGTTACCCGACCTACAACTTTGCAAACGTCATCGACGACCACACGATGGGCATCACCCATGTCGTGCGCGGCAGCGAGTATCTCAGCTCGACCCCGAAGTACAACCTGCTGTATGAGGCGTTCGGATGGGAGATCCCGACCTATATCCACCTGCCGCTGATCAACGGCAAGAACGACGACGGCACGGTATCGAAGCTTTCTAAACGCCACGGCTCGACGGGCTTTGAGGATCTGATCAAAGAAGGCTACCTGCCCGAGGCGATCATCAACTATATCGCCCTGCTCGGCTGGTGTCCCAAGGACAATCAGGAGATCTTCACGCTCGACGAACTGGTGAAAGCATTCGATATCAGCGGCATCAGCAAAAGCCCCGCTGTCTTTGACTACGACAAGCTGGAGTGGTTCAACGGCGAGTACATCAAGGCGATGACCGACGAGCAGTTTGCTCAGGTCGCCGAGCCGTACTTTGAACAGGCACTGGGCGATATGCCGATCGATCACATCAAGCTCGCCGCGATCCTGAAACAGCGCACCACCAAGCTCACCGACATTCCAGAGAAGATCGACTTCTTCAAGGCGCTGCCCGCCTATGAGAAGGACTTATATATCAACAAGAAGAGCAAGACCAACCTCGAGAACGCACCCGTGATGCTGAAAGCGGTCTACGACGAACTGTCTGCTCTGCCCGCGTGGGAGAGCACAGCGATCCACGACGCGCTGATCGGATTGGCACAAAAGCTCGAGGTCAAGAACGGCACGGTCATGTGGCCGGCGCGCATCTCTGTCGCTGGCAAAACCGTCACCCCCGGCGGCGCGATCGAGATCCTCGATATCCTCGGACGTGAGGAAAGCCTGCGCCGCATGGAGATCGGACTTCAGATGCTCAAATAAAGCAACACACCAAAAAATGAGGAATATGAAAAATGGCTGACGAACTCAAAACACCTGTGGAAAACGCGGAGATGTCCTCCAACTTTATCCACACCTTTATCGAAAAGGATATCGCCGAGGGCGGCGACTACTGCGGAAAGAAGGTACACACCCGCTTTCCGCCCGAGCCCAACGGCTATCTGCATATCGGTCACGCAAAGGCGATCTGCGTCGATTTCGGCACTGCGCTGAAATTCGGCGGCGTCTGCAACCTGCGGATGGACGACACCAATCCCACCAAGGAGGACGTCGAATACGTCGACGCGATCAAGGAGGACATCCACTGGCTGGGATTCGACTGGGAGGATCGCTTCTACTATGCGTCCGACTACTTTGACAAGATGTATGAATGCGCGGTCGAGCTGATCAAGAAAGGGCTCGCCTATGTCTGCGAGCTGACGCCCGATCAGATGCGCGAATACCGCGGCGATCTCTCGACTCCCGCAAAGTCCCCCTACCGCGACCGTCCGATCGAGGAAAGCCTCAGGCTCTTTGAGCAGATGAAAAACGGCGAGATCGAGGACGGTAAAATGACCCTGCGCGCGAAGATCGACCTTGCATCGGGCAACTTCAATATGCGCGATCCGGTCATCTACCGCATGAACCGACTTCACCATCACCGCACCGGCGACAAGTGGTGCATCTACCCGATGTATGACTTCGCCCACCCGATCGAGGACGCGATGGAGGGCATCACCCATTCCCTCTGCACCCTCGAGTTCGAAGCGCATCGCCCGCTGTACGACTGGGTCATCGACAACTGCACCCTGCCCGCAAAGCCCCGCCAGATCGAATTTGCACGGCTCGGCATCAATCATACCGTGATGAGTAAACGCAAGCTGCGCGCCTTGGTCGAGGGCGGATATGTCAGCGGCTGGGACGACCCGAGAATGCCGACCCTGTGCGGTCTGCGCAGACGCGGCTACACCCCGCGCTCCATCCGCATTTTCTGCGACCGCATCGGCGTGAGCAAGGTCAACTCCACCGTGGAATACGCCTTCCTCGAGCATTGTCTGAGGGAAGATCTGAACATGACCGCACGCAGAGTGATGGTCGTGCTCGATCCGATCAAGCTCGTCATCACCAACTACCCCGAGGGACAGTCCGAGACCTTTGAGGTCGAGAACAACCCGAACAATGAAGCGGACGGCAATCGAGCGATCACCTTCTCCCGCGAGTGCTTCATCGAGCGCGGCGACTTCATGGAAGAGCCGATCAAAAAGTACCAGCGCCTGTATCCGGGCAACGAGGTGCGCTTAAAGAGCGCCTACATCGTCAAATGCACCGGCTGCAAAAAGGACGACGACGGCAATATCACCGAGGTCTACGCCGAGTATGATCCCGAGACGCGCGGCGGCAATACGCCCGACGGCCGCAAGGTGCGCGGCACGATCCACTGGGTGGACGCACAGAACTACGTACCGGTGACCGTGAACCTCTACGACAACCTGTTCAGCGTTGCCGAGCCTGAGGCAAACGGTGCTGACTTCCTCGACAGCCTGAACCCCGATTCGCTGAGCGTACAAAGCGGCTGTATCGCAGAAAAATCCATCGCCGAATACGACGCTCCCGCCCACTTCCAGCTCATGCGCACGGGCTACTTCTGTCTGGATAAGGACAGCACGAAAGAGAACATCATCCTGAACCGCTCCGTGAGTTTGAAGGACGGCTTTAAGAAGTGAGGAGTTAGGGGTTAGGAGTGAGGAGTTAACTCCGACAAAAGCCATAGTAACAACAAAAGAGGTACTGACCGAAATGTCCAGTACCTCTTATTTTTTTGTGCATTTTTCAAGAAGTGAGAAGCCCTAACTCCTAACTCCTCACTCCTGATTCCTAACTAACCAAAGCGCTTACCGCCGCATCTGCTACCGGAGCGGCAGCCGTTGCGCCTGAGCCGCCTTCTTCGACGACGATTGCAAAGGCATAGGGGTGATTTGCGTCCTCAGAGTATCCGACGAACCACGCGGTCTCCGCTTTGCCGTCGCCGCGCTCGGCAGTACCGGTCTTGGCACAGAACGGCAAATCGCCGACCTTGATGCCGTAGGAGCTGTCGTAGTAGACCGCCGCCGCCTTCATCAGCTTTTGGAGCTGGGTCGCGGTAGAGGGCTTGAGCATATCTGTATCGCCGTCCTTGTTCTTGTCAATGCCCAGCTTATCCGCAAGCGAACCGTCATCCTCGACGATAAAGGGTGATACCGCCCTGCCGCCGTTGGCGACCGCACCGGCGATCATCGCCATGCGCAGGGGATTTGCACGGTCCTCATAATCGCCGAAGCCCTGACCGATGCCCGTCCACGCGAGGGTGTTCTCGTCAGCGCCGTCGGCATTGTAGTAGCTCTTGGCGATCGGGATGCCGCTCATGCGGACCTTGTCGGAATTGAAGCCCATCTTCTCGGCAGTTTCTTTCATCTTCTCAGGACCGATCTCGATCGCGAGCTGTGCGAACACAACGTTGCAGGAGTGCGCGAACGCCTCTTCAAAGCTGATCTTGCCGTACTTAGAATGCGCGTCGGTACAGTTGATGGGATTGCCGCCGATCTCGATCGAGCCGTCGCATTCGAATTCCCGCTCAAAGATATCGGGGATATTTTCGATCGCCGCCGCAGCGGTGATGATCTTGAAGGTCGAGCCGGGGGTGTAGGTCGAGCTGAGCACGTTATCCAGATACACGCCGTCGTACCACTCGCTGTCCTCGATCTCCTCATAGGAGGGAGCGTTCTCAGGGTCATAGGTCGGCGAGCTGACCGATACCAGCACCTCGCCGGTCTTGTAGTTATAGACGACGCACGCGCCCTTGTGATCGCCGAGCGCCTCATACGCCGCCTTGCACGCGTCGGAATCCACCGTCAGCTGAACGTCGCGGTTGGATTTTAACGAGCTCGGCAGACCCATACCCAAGAGGAAGTTATAGCCTGTCAGTTCGGCGCGGTACATATTCTGGATCGAGGTGGTCACCTGCATGGACTTGTCGCCCACCACGTGCATCAGCGCCCTGCGGGTCGCTTCGTCGTCGTGGTAACGGCGCTGACCGTCCTCGTTATAGGCGATCTTGGTGCCGCTGCGGTCGGTGATCTCGCCCGCAGAAGCCAGCCCGTCGCTCGCCAGCGCATGGCCGTTGTACGGATGCTGGATCCATGTCGAGCTTTGGGTCACGACGCGGAACGCCAAAAAGCAGATCCCGCCGAAAAATGCAAGCGCGACAAACAGTACCAGATACGAACGTCGCATGATTCGTTTCATCGTCTGCCACCTCGTTTCTCAGCCGCCTCTCTTGTCAGCGGTTCGCGGATCATCACGGTGCCGGGATAGATCTCCTCGTCCTCGTCGGGGGTATCGTCCGCTTTCTCGGCAACAGGTCTGCGCTTCGCGGCATAGGTGCGCTCATCGGCAGCCTTGATAAATGCAATCAGTCCCCAGCAGGCGATCATAGACGAGCCGCCCGCCGAGATATACGGCAGGGTCACGCCCGTCAGCGGCAGGATGTCCATCGCACCGAGGATATTCAGCGCCGCCTGCACCACGAACATACCCGCGGCACAGTTGGCGGTAATGGAATAGAAAGTCGAACGCGAGCGGGTCGTGATCGCGCGCGCATAGAAGCACATCGCAACGATCGCCGCCGCGATAGTAAAGCCGACGATCAGCCCCATCTCCTCCGATACGATACCGAACACGAGGTCGGACTCAGACGCCGCAAGATATTTCAGATAACCGTTGCCCAGTCCCACGCCGATCAGTCCGCCTGAGGCGGTGTAGATCATAGCGTTGACCTGCTGGTAGCCGTTGTCATCGGCATACTCCCACGCGTGTCCCCAGGTCGCGAATCGGTCGGCGACGTAGGGCTTGATATTCAGCACCAATATCACCGCAAATACCGCGGCAACCAATGCCAGAATAATGGTCTTGAAGTCGCCCGAACGCATGAACGCGATCAAAAGGAAGGTGAGGAAAAAGATCAGCGCGGTACCAAAGTCGCCCATGAACGCCAGCGCGCCGACACAGATCGCAGAAAACGCAATGAACTCGATGAAGTTGCGCTTGGTCTGCAAATGATCCAGCGCAGATGCGCCGACAAAGATGAACGCAACCTTGACGAATTCGGACGGCTGGACGGTGATCGGGCCTAAGCGGATCCAGTTCGCCGCGCCGTTGGTGACGGTACCGAACACGATATTGATGCCCAGCAGGATGACCGCCGCGATCATGATATACATCCTCAGCGAGTCGACCCGGTCGGGCTTTTCGATGAACTTGACGATGAAGGAGAACAGGATGATACCCACGGTCATGGAGATCAGCTGTACCAGCGCCATGCGGAAGCCCGCGTCGGGAGCGCTGACGGTATTCTGGCGCACGCCTATCATCACGCCGATGCCCGAGAGGAACAGCGCGAGCGCCTCCATCTCGAAGTTGACGCGGTTGAAGGCATAGGATGAGATACAGAAGAACGCCCATTCGATGACCGCTAAGCCGCCGAAGAACGCGAGCGGCAAGAAATCCTGACGGTCGTTAGAAAAGCACGCCTCTACCGCCATGAAGAGCTGGAAGAAAGTGATCAGCAGCATCAGCTTGTACGGCTGGAGCGAGCCCTTGTCGGACGCTTTGGAGAAGAACCACGAGGGGCGCAGCTTGCGCTGATACTCGTCGCCGCGCTTCAAGGTAAAGGTGGTGTTGCCGACGGTGATCTCGTCGTCGATATTGACCTTTGTCCTGCCCTTGGCGGGCTCTCCGTTGACAAAGGTGCCGAACTTTGAGCCGATGTCGGAGACAAACCAGCCCTCCTGACGCCGCAGAAGGACGCAGTGATCGCGCGAGACCGCCATATCCGCCACGCAGATATCCGAGCCCTTGCTTCTGCCGATGGAATTCTCCCAGAACAGCACGGGCACCTTCTGACCCGTCGCTTCGATCTCGAGGGTAACGAGCGGTTTTTCGGGTCGTCTGTGGCGGCGCGCCGACGCAAAGCACTGGTACACGATCACGACCGCATAGATCGGCAGGATCGCCCTGAGCGCGACGATGCCGACGTCCAGAAAGACCTGAAAATTCATACGCCTCACCTCCTGAAAGTATTGCATAGATATACAGTATAATTTTACATTATACTCCGATAAAAGTCAAATGTGTAGCGAAACTGTAAACAATACGTTTTCACAGAACTTTCACAGAGGATTCACGCAGAAAACATATTGACAGCTTAGAATACAGGCATAACAACAAAGGAGCTGTTCACCATGACGAAAAAAGCCTACACCACTCAGAAAATCTTCTTCGCACTCGGCACGGTCTGCACCCTGACCGCTTTCGGCGGCGGCAGCCTCGGCGCATTAGCTCACGCCAAGGAGCGCATCATGGAGATCCATCGCAAATCCGATCCCGCAGGCGCAGACAATCTGATCACCCGCGGGTATGCCGCAGAAGAGGCACGGCGGATCTTAGTTCGTGAAAACGTCGGCGAGGCGCTGATCGTCATCGGCGAGACCGCGGTCAATATCGGCTCTCCCCGCCGCATCGGGCTGCAGAATCCGTTCGGCACGGCAGGCGAGAACTTTGCCTATGTCGATATCGCGGACAAGGCGGTCGTTTCGGCAGGGCTGTATCAGCAGGGCTTTGAACAGAAGAGCAGAGCAGATCGCTCCGGCGGCAAGGCGCTTGCGGGGCTGACCCTCATCGGTGAGAACGCCGTCAAGCTCAGCGCGCTGTGCAATACCGCCGCGCATCTGGACGTCGACAGCGCAAAGGCGCTGCTCAACGATACCGAAGTCGAGGCGATCTTTGTGACCCGTTCTCAGGAAGTATCGGCGACCGACGGGCTCTGTAAACGCCCCACCCGCAGACACGCGGCGTAACAGTGAGGAGTTAGGAATGAGGAGTGAGGAGTTAACTCCGACTATCGCGTGATTAGAAACAAAAGGGGTACTGACCGAAATGCCAGTACCCCTCATTCTTGTTTCACTTTTCAAGAAGCGAAAACTTCTAACTCCTAACTTCTAACTCCTAACTCCACCCTAAACGACATACTCTTTCACGCGTCCATACACGATCTCGTCGACGGTAGCTTCGATCAACAGTCCCTCGGCGATGTATTCCTCGCTATGGAGAATCGCTTTTTCTCTGAGCTTCGCGGCGATGCCAGCCTTGTCGAACGGCAGCAGCATCCTGACGCGCTTGAGTTTCTTCGGCAGGTTGTCCTCGACCGCTTTCAGCAGGTCGTCGATGCCCTGTCCGTACTTTGCGCTGATGCGTACTGCGCCGGAGATCCCGCTCATGTTGTCGGCGATCAGGTCGCACTTGTTCAGCACCGGGATGATGGGCTTGTCAAGGCTCGACAGCGACGCAAGCAGTTCCCGCGTAACGTCCAGATGCAGGCGGCTTTCCTCGCTCGACGCGTCGCAGACATTCAGGATGATATCCGCCTGAGCGGCTTCCTCGAGCGTCGATTTGAACGCATCCACCAGGTGGTGGGGCAATCTTCTGACCAGTCCGACGGTATCGATCAGCATGACCGTCACGCCGTTCGGCAGTTTTAAGGCGCGCGAGGTCGGGTCGAGGGTCGCAAAGAGCTTGTCCTCAGAAAGCACCCCCGCGTCGGTCAGGGTGTTCATCAAAGTGGATTTTCCCGCGTTGGTATAGCCGACGATCGCGACGGTGATCACGCCGTCCTTATCGCGGCGGTCGCGGAGCTGCTTGCGGTGTTCCTCTACGTCTTTCAGCTGGGCTTTGAGGGTCTCCATCCTGCGCTTGATGTGACGGCGGTCGGTCTCGAGCTTGGTCTCACCCGGTCCGCGCGTACCAATACCGCCGCCCAGTCGGGACATTTCCACGCCCTTGCCGGTCAGACGCGGCATCATATATTTGAGCTGAGCCAATTCAACTTGTATCTTGCCCTCGCGGGAGCGTGCGCGCAGGGCGAAGATATCGAGGATCAGCATCGTGCGGTCGATGACGCGCACATCGGTCTCTTTCTCGATATTGCGGATCTGTACGGGCGACAGCTCCAGGTCGAAGATGATCAGGTCGATGTCCTCGTTCTCGCAGTATTCCTTGATCTCGATCAGCTTGCCCGAGCCGACGCAGGTTGCTGGATCGAGGTGCTGGAGCTTCTGCGTGATCGCGGCAACGGGTATCGCGCCGGCGGATTCAGTCAGTTCAAAGAGTTCCGCGAGCGACGCCTCGGCGTCATAGTCGCCGGTATCCGCTTCTACCAGCAGCGCACGGGTCGGCTCTTGTTCGGTGATCGTATATTCCATAAAATTCTCCGTCATATGTATAGATTAATTCAAAAGCATATGTTATAATCATTATACACATTCTCTTGGAAGTTGCAAGTTTTAAGTTGCAAGATCTAAGAACTAAGATCTTAGAACCGAGATCTAAATCAAAAGATACATCAGCGCCAGCACGGTGCTCATATCCGCGCCGTCCTTCATGAGGATGACCAACAACAGCAGGATCAGGCTTTGCTCCTTATCCTTGAGCAGTACATCCAGCAATCCTGTTGATTTTTCTTTATTAGAATTATTAAGCTGGAGTTCCTGTTCGGGCGGCTGAGGTTCGGGTGCAGGCTTCGGTTCACTTTTGTCGCGGTTATTTGCCGCGGCAGGCTGAGATTGCGGCACACGTGACCGCGACCGACGGTCAAAGGACGAGTACATCCGCGCAACACGGTCGAGCGCCTCTTGTTCAAGCGATTGTGACGGCATGGCTTCACCTACAGATCAAACAGATTCATTTCCCGCAGCAGCGGCAGGAGCTTCATCATTTTCAGCATTTTCTTGGCTTTGTCGAGCTTCTCGCGGCGCTCGTCGCTTAAAAACGGTCGGATCGCATCCAAAAGTCGGGTGGTATCATCCTCTTTATTGAGCGTCCCCATCAGCGGCATCAGCCCGCTCATCATCGACAGCGCATCTGCGGATTCGGGCTTTTTCGGCGCTTCGGGCGCGGTATGTACGCCCGGCGATTCTACGCCGAGCTGGGACGCGAGCTGTGCGATCTCTTTCATCGCCGACGGATCGCTGAGGATCGAGCCGAGCTTCTCGCTGAGGTCGTCCATCAGCCCATCAGCCTCTTGATGATCGCCTTTGCCTGGGGGCTGCTCAAAAACTGCTTTGCCGCCTGTTCATCGCTGAGCATCCTGTTGATCTGCGCCGCCTGATCCGGGTTCATCTTGTCGAGCAGCTTGCTGTAATTGGAGTTCTGCACGGCGCTTTTGATCTCGCTTTCGGGCGTTCCCATGCGCTCGCTGAGCTTTTTGATCAGCTGATCTATCTGTTCTTTATCCGCCATCGTATCACCTCGTTATGATTATCTGATACTATATCATATGCAGGAAGGAGAAAAATATGAAAATCATCGTCGTTTCGGACAGCCACGGTTCGTCCGCCTCTCTCAAAGAGATCATCAAGCGCAACAGCAACGCCGATGTCGTCGTGCATTGCGGCGACAGCCGCGGCGAGATGGAAGTGATCAAGATGAAGTACCCGAACATCACCTACTACGAGGTGCGCGGCAACTGCGACTGGGGCTCAAGCCTGCCGCTCACGGTCACCTTCGAGCTAGACGGATTCAAATACATGGCGACACACGGTCATGCCTACAACGTCAAATTCGGGCTGGGACAGCTCTGCTATGCCGCCGAGGAAGCGGGCGTCGACGCGGTATTTTTCGGTCATACGCACATCCCCTGCGACGAAACCTACGAGGGCATCCGCCTGATTAATCCCGGCTCGTGCGGCGGCATGGGCGCGACCTTCGCCGTCGTCGAGACCAAGGACGGTCAAATGCTGACGAATATCGCGAGTTTGAAAAAGGGGTTTTTCAAATAGTTGTTAGTCGGTGTTTTGTAGGGTACGGCATTTATGACGTACCGAGCATGCCGGGCGCAGTTGATATCGAAAGCGTCAGACAGGGATGAAGCATTCCTGCCATGCGGTACGTCGGACACGCGTGTCGAGCGCCGTACCCTACCACCAACCGCCACCAACTACCAACCAGAAAAAACAGTAGATTTTTGATCAGAACTATGTTATAATAAAATTTGACGACTGAATGACTGAACAGCAAGGCGGTGAGGATGTGGCAATTTCTCTGAAAAGTGAGAACAAAAAAACCATCCTCGACCTTGTGCGCTCCGGCAGACGTCCCCACACCGTCATCATCGAGGGCGACAGCAAAGAAGAGCGCGACAATGCGGCATTACTGCTGGCGGCGTCAGCCGTCTGTACATCAGAGGACAAGCCGTGCCTTAGGTGCAACCAATGCAAAAAGGTGCTCGACGGTCTGCATCCCGATATGCTTGTCCCGCAGCCGTCAAAAAGGCTGAAATCCGGCATCATCTCTCTCGGGGAGCTGCGCGACGAGTTTTTGTCGCAGGCGAGCATCAAGCCTAACGAGGCGGACACCAAGATCTACCTCTTCACCGATGCTGACAGACTGCTGCGCGAGGATTCCCAGAATACGCTGCTCAAGATCATCGAGGAACCGCCGCAGAACATCCTGTTCATCTTCACCGTCGAAAAGGCAAAGGCGCTGCTGTCGACCGTGCGCTCCCGCGCGCACATCGTCACCCTGAGCCGCACCTATGTCCCCGACGAGGATGCGGAGGCGATCGCCGAACAGATTACCGACGGGATCGCGGATCTCTATGAATACGACCTGCTCGTAACGCTGTCGGGGCTGACAAAGAAGGATGAGGCGGAATCGGCGCTCGCGGCATTCACCGAAAAACTGCGGCTGGCGCTCGCGTTCCAAAGCGGCGTCATGACCGACGACAGCTGTGCAAAGAAGCTGTCCCGCAAGCTCGACCGCGCACGCATCATCGCCCTGATCGAAGTTACGATGGATGCGATCGCAAGGCTGAAAACCAACGTTAATCTGCAGCTGCTCAACACGTGGCTGTGCACACAATACAGGAGGATTACATGGCAGAAGTAATCGGCGTAAGGTTCAAGGAGGTAGGCAAGGTCTACTACTTTGATCCCGACAACCAGAAGCTACATATCGGCGACACCGTCATTGTCGAGACCGCCCGCGGGATCGAATGCGGCAAGATCGCCATGGAAAATAAAGAGGTGGGCGACGACGACATCGTCCATCCGCTGAAAAAACTCATCCGCAAGGCGACCAAAGAGGACTTCAAGCGCCTTGAGGAGAATCAGCGCAAGGAGAAGGAAGCGCTCAAGATCTGCGAGAAAAAGATCGCCGACCACGGGCTGGAGATGAAGCTGGTCGACGTGGAATACACCTTTGACAACTCGAAGATCCTGTTCTACTTCACCGCCGACGGCAGAGTGGATTTCCGCGCGCTGGTCAAGGATCTCGCGTCCGTTTTCCGCACCCGCATCGAGCTTCGCCAGATCGGCGTGCGCGACGAGAGCAAGATGCTCGGGGGCTTAGGCGTCTGCGGCAGACCGTTCTGCTGCTCGAGCTTCCTCGGCGAGTTCCATCCTGTTTCTATCAAGATGGCGAAGGAGCAGGGGCTCTCCCTCTCCCCGACCAAGATCTCCGGCACGTGCGGGAGGCTGATGTGCTGCCTCAAATACGAGCAGGACGCCTACACCGATCTCCTCAAACGCACCCCCAAGGTCGGCGCGATCGTCAAGACCCCCTTAGGCAGAGGACTGGTTGTCGAGAACAATCTTCTCAGTCAGACACTCAAGGTCAAGATGGACAACACCCCCGACGACGCCGCTCCCCAGACCTTCAAGGTCAGGCAGGTGCGCATCGTCAAGGACGGCTACATCAAGCTCAACAAAAAGGAAATGGACGATCTCAAGGGCTTGGAATAATCAAATCACGCAGAAAAGTACCGCGACGGAATTCTCCACCGCGGTTTTTTTACCGCTACAACAGCATCGCGCGCATTTTGAGCAGAATCTTCTTTTCCCTGCGCGAGATCTGCACCTGGGTCGTGCCGAGCTGACGAGCGGTATCCGACTGGGTCTTGTGCTGATAATACCGAAGCAGGATCAGGCGTCTGTCATCGTCGCTGAGCGCCCCCATCGCTTCTCTGAGCGACAGCCTGTCCGTGAGATTTTCCTCGGGAGAGGGCACGGGGATGCTGAGTTCTCCCCCGCCGTCCTCGTCCGTATAGGACAGCGATACCGTCGCCTGAGCGGCATTCAGCGCTTCCTGCGCCTGATAAACGTCACAGCCGAGCAGTCGGGCAAGCTCTTCGATGCGGATGTCCTTTCCGGTTTCTCGCAGGTATTCGTCGGCAATCTTTCGCGCGCGCATACTGCGTTCCTTTAACGAGCGTGACAGCTTGACCGTGCCGCCCTCGCGAAACAGCAGTTTGATCTCGCCAAGGATGACCGGCACGGCGTAGGTCGATAACTGCCACCCGCGGTCGGGGTCAAAGCGGTCGATGGCTTTTATGAGCCCCAGACAGCCCGCAGAATACAGATCATCGTAGTCGATGCCCTTGCCCGAGAATCGCTTGGCGCAGGCGTGTACCAGCCCGAGGTTCTGCTCGATCAGCTCATTCCTCGTCATACGCGCTGTGGATGATCTTCTCAAGGGTCACAGTCGTTCCCTTGCCGACGGCGGAGCGCACGCGCACCCTGTCCGAAAAGCTCTGCATGACCGCAAAGCCCAGCCCCGCGCGCTCATCCGTCGAGGTGGTGAACAGCGGCTCCATCGCCTGCTGTACGTCCTCGATGCCGATACCCGTGTCGCGGATCTTGATGATGACGCGGCGGTCATCGGTGATCTTCGCGTCGATGTACACCGTCCCCGGCTCTTTGGGATAAGCGTGGACGATCGCGTTGGTGACCGCCTCAGACACAGCGGTCTTGATATCCGCAACCTCTGCGACCGTCGGGTTCAGGGGCAGGATAAAGGCGCAGATCGCCGCGCGGGAGAATCCCTCGTTTGTGCTGATCGAGGGGAAACTGAGCTTCATGTGATTGCTGATGTTCATTTCATCACCCCCAGCGATTCGATTCCCGAGAGGGTGAAAATCTTCGCGAGCGTCGGCGGTATATTGACGACCTCCATCCGCCCGCCCAGCAGGGTAATACAGCGGTACCGCCCCATGATCAGCCCGATGCCGGACGAATCCATGAAGCTGACTGCCTTGAAGTCGAGGATCAGCACAGCCGGCCGCAGGCTCTCGCATTTCATATCGATCTCAGATCGGATGCGCGGCGCGATATGGTGATCGATCTCACCGTACAGCCGCGCCGTCAAAGCGCCGTTTGAGTATGTAAGGTCTACCATTAATATCCTTCTTTCTATGAAAAGCATTATTGACTGATTAGGAATATGGAGATGGAAGTGAGGAGTTAGGGGTTAGGAGTGAGGAGTTGAATTTCGACTGACCTTTCATAAGGCACAAAAGATGTGCTGACGACAAAAAAAGACAGCGCCTCATTTTTTATCCCCTTTTCAAAGAGATAACTCCTAACACCTCACTCCTAACTCCTAACTAAAAAACGCCTACACTAATATAGTATTAGCATAGGCGTGAAAATTATGTATTATCCTGTTGTCAAAATTCCTGCTGTCCGAGGATGATCGGTCGGATCTCGCTTGCTAAGTACAGCGAGCCGCAGATAAACACGTCGCCGCCGTAGGACAGCGCCTTTTGATAGGCTTCCTTCGGATGCGCCTCTACCTCGACGTCGTCGAAGATCTCTTTCAGCCGCTCGGCGAGATACCCCGCTGCCATCGCGCGCGGATTGCTGATATTGGTGGCGATCACGCGGTTGAACAAGCCCTGCAGCTGATAAACACCCTTGACGTCCTTATCGGAAAGCATCCCGATGATCAGGGTTCGATTACCCGCGGGCGTGTAGGCTTTGACCGCATTTGCAAAGGCAGCGAGCCCGTTCGGATTATGCGCGCCGTCCAGGATGACGTTGGGATGCCTGCCCAATCGCTCAAAGCGCGCCGGATGACGCACCTTGCTCAGTCCCATGCGAATCGCATCGGCGGTGATATCCAGGCGGCTGCGTTCGCGCAGCGCTTCCGTCGCCGCCAAAGCGCACTTGAGGTTCTCCACCTGATGCTCGCCAATCAGGGACGTCTGCATCTCCTGACCCATATAGCGGAATCGGATGCCGTCTAAATCGGCTCGCACGTCGTGAACCGTCAGGTTCTCGCCGTAGTAGACCGGATCACCCAGCGCATCGGCGACCTCGCGGATGACCTTCAATGCGGACAGCGACTGTGATGATATCGCTACGGGCGCACCGCGCTTGATGATGCCGCACTTCTGGAACGCGATCTCTTTCAAAGAGCTGCCGAGGACCTCGGTATGATCCAGCGCGATCCGCGTGATCACACTGCACAGCGGATCACGGATGACGTTCGTGGAATCCAGCAGACCGCCCATGCCGACCTCGCAGACGACAACGTCGCAGCCCAGCTTTTTGAACAGGTAAAAACCCACCACGGTAAGGAATTCAAATTCGGTGATGATGATATCGTCATCGGCAAGCTCGTCGACATACGGCTTGATCTCGCTCATCGCGTCGACAAAGTCCTGCTTGGACACCATTTGGTTATTGATCTGGATGCGCTCGCGAAAATCGACGATATACGGCGAGATGAACAGGCCGACCTTGTAGCCTGCTTCCTGCAAAATATACGACAGCATCGCCGAAACAGAGCCTTTTCCGTTTGTGCCTGCGACATGGATGAATTTCTGCTCCAGCGCTTCGGGAAATTTTCGGAACAGCATCTCTACCCGATCAAGCCCGGGGTGTGAGCCAAAGCGGCTCAATGCGTGGATATAGGATAAGGCGTCAGTATAATTCATTACATCAGCTCCTTATAGATCTCGTTCTTTTTCAGTCCCGCCATCGCGGCGGCTTCCTTTGCCGCGTCGGTCGGGCGCATCCCGCCGTCGATCAGCTTCTGCGCATAGCCGACGGCTTCCTCTAAGGTCATCGCGGGCGTATCCTGCGCCTTTTTGCCCTCGAGGATCAGCACGATCTCTCCCTTGAGCGGCGTTTGCTGATAGGCTGTCGCGGCGTCCTTGGTGGTGGTACGGATGATCTCCTCATACACCTTGGTCAGCTCGCGCGCGATGGTCAGCCTGCGGTCGCCGAAGGTCGCGTACAGATCCTGCAGGGTATTATTCAGCTTATGCGGCGCTTCGTAAAAGATCATCGTGCGCCGTTCATCGAGCAGGCTTTCAAGGTGCTCACAGCGGCTCTTTTTGTTGACAGACAAAAATCCCTCAAAGGTGAATCTGCCGGTTTCCAGTCCCGATACCGCGAGGGCGGAGATCACCGCGCTCGGTCCGGGGACGACGACGGTTCGGATACCCGCCGCTTCACACTGCCTGATTAGATCCTCGCCGGGGTCGGAGATACACGGCATCCCCGCGTCGGTGACGATCGCACAGCTCTCGCCCGCTAAAATACGGTCGATGATCTTCTCGCCCTTGTCATGCTTGTTGTGCTCAAAATAGCTGACCATGGGCTTTTTGATGTTGAAGTGGTTGAGCAGCTTCACGGTGACGCGCGTATCCTCGGCGGCGATAAAATCCACCTCATTGAGGGTTTCGACCGCTCGCGGGCTCATATCGCCCATGTTGCCGATCGGCGTGCCGACCACATATAATATCGGTTTCTTACACATCGTAACCATCCTTGTAGCATCCGTAGATCGCGCGCATCTCGGGGGTGAAGCCGTTTTCATCCTCGACGATCAGGGCGGGTTCTACGTCCATATAGCCCTGCTTTGCACCGCGCTTCGCCTCTACCAAAAAGAGCTTCGGCGCTTTGTCCGCGCGCCCCTGCACCATACGCAGGCGCTTCGGTTCCAGTTCATACGCCCGAAGTGTCTCGAGGACGTCGGTCAGGCGTTCGGGTCGCTGGCACATCACAAATCTGCCGGAAAAGCGCAGCAGCCACTTCGCCGCCTCACAGACGTCGTCAAGGGTGCAGTCCACCTCATGCCGGGCGGTTTTTTTGCCACTGTCGGGATTCTCGATGCCCGAGCCGGAGAGCTTATACGGCGGGTTGCAGACAACAAGGTCGGCAGAACCCGCAAGGAGCAGGTTTTTAACGTCGCAGATATCGCCGTGAACGGGTTTGATCAGCGACGCACGCTCGATGCCGTTGCTGAGATTATGCGCGACGCTATGCCTCAGCAAATCGACTGCGTCGTCCTGGATCTCGATTGCGTATATTTCTTTTGGAGAATTATCTCGCATCATCAGGAGGGGGATCGTACCGCAGCCGGTACCCAGCTCGACAACGCTCTCGCCGTTTTTGACCCGCGCAAAATCCGCGAGCAAAATCGTATCGGTGGAAAAATGATGACGGTCGCTGACGCAGACCTCCACGCCCTGTCCGAGCGGTTCGAAGCGCATAGTACCCCTCCCTTCGGTTAATGAATGTATTGTAGCATAAACAGAAAAAGATGTAAAGTAAGGAAGGCAGGAATTTATGTAGGGTACGGCGCTTGCCGACGTACCGCACGGCATAAACGCATGCATCCTGTCTGTCGCTTTCGATAACATCAACGCAAGTCATGCTCGGTACGACATAAATGCCGTACCCTACAAACTTTCATCTGATAATCGCATATCAATAAATATCACACCGGCAAAGCCGGTGGTTTTATAACAGCCCTAAAAGGGCATTTTACCAGCACACCTCTAAAGAGGTATCGCAGGAGCTGAAGCTA
>CACYPH010000010.1 GCA_902776185.1 uncultured Ruminococcus sp. | reverse complement strand
GCGAGTTTTCCTCGCTCGTCGCTACGCTCCTCCCTCGAAAAACTCGCGGCAATCTACTACAGACTTAAGAATTGTTGCAACTTGCTATTGCAATTTGCGTGATAGTTTAAGAATAAAAAGTTATGTACGAGATATCATTCTGAGAGCTTGCTCGAAGAATCCTTATGATCCTTTCTGAATATACGTGTTTGCGCAGGATGACAGCCTTACCATCCTGTGCGACTCCTAACTCCTAACTCCTAACTCCTAACCAAAAAGAAAGACCACACTGCCGATTTGGTATCAGCGGTATGGTCATAATCTTTGATTTAAGGCAGCAGGATCGAGAGGATCGCGTTGGTCTCCAGCGGCAGATAGTAGGTAGTGTAGCCCAGATAGTTCGGGTGGATACCGTCAGATCGTCCGAGGTCGGAGCGGTACATGGTGTAGCGGTCTCTCTGCTGAGGGATCTCTGTATCAAGCCCTGTGTCGGCATAGATATCCACGGTGTGGGCGTAGTACTTGTTCGCGATCAGCAAGCCGTATTCGCCGAGCTGCTGTTCCAGCTCCTCGGTGCTGACGACCATATTGTGGTTGCGGGTGTACAGCACGGGGGTGTTGCCCCAGTAGTAGCGGATGAGCATCATCGCGTAGTCGAGCCCCTGAGAGAAGGTGCTGTTCTGCGGAGCGGCAGGGTCAAAGGTATCGGGCGTCTGCCCCTTTCTGATCAGCGTCAGATCGTTGGTGCCGCCGTTGAGGAAGATGATGTCCGCGGTGTAGCCTGCGTCGTGCGCCGCCTTGATCCTGTCGGGGATATGGACGCGTCCGTTATTACAGGTGCTCATGGTCGCGCCGCAGTAGGAGTAGTTGATGAACTGCATCCCGTATTTTTCACAGATGATGCGGCAGGAGCCGTAGCCGTTGTTGCCGTAGCCGTACATGATGCTGTCGCCGAAGGCAAGGGCTTTTTTGCCTTTGAGCTGATGATATCTGTCGACCTCGGTCAGCAGTGCGTTATATTCAACGTCGGTGATCTGCGCCTCGGGATAGATCCTGTCGCTTTCGTTCGGATAAAAATAGCCGAAAAAGACGGTGGTTTTCAGTGCGTCGCTCTCGCTGTCGATGAAGGAAATGTCCTTGGTGTGGTAGGAATAGCCGAGGAAGTCGCAGAGGATCTCGGAAGCGCTGCGGCGATTCAGTACGGCATTCGGGTCAGCGGGGATAACGGCGCTTTGGTTCAGCGCACGGCAGATGTCAGCGGCGAACTGCGCTTTGGTAAAGACGCGCTGATCGGGATTCGGCTGATAGCTCAGTGAAACGCCTGCGTCATTGTACGTGCTGACGGGCTGACCGTTTTCATCGATACAGCACGCCGTAAAGCGGTATTCCGTGCCGCTGACGGCGGGGGAGTACAGATAGGTGTTCTCAGCCGTGTCGTCCAACTCCTTCCATAAACTGCCTTTTTTGATGAACAGGCGGTATCCGGCGGCATGATCGGACGGATCGATGCTGAGCAGCAGACCCGCAGAGGTATTGGCAGCGGTGAGCCGGGGTGCGGCGTAATAGACGAACGCAGTGCCGGCGGTATCGTAGGCGCTGGTGTAGGTTTTGCTGTCGGCAGTTACACAGCAGACAGTATAGGTTTTCTCGACGCCGCTCATCACTGCAGTATCGAGGAATTCGGCGGCTGTCGTTTCGCCGAGAATGCTCCATCTGCCGTTTTCGGATACCATGACGCGGTAGCGTTCAGCGCCTCTGACGGGCGACCATTTCAGCAGCAGACCCGTATCGAGATTCTCATGCCCGCTGATCACGGGGGTATCGAGGTCGGCGGGAATCATGTACTGATGGGTGTAGCCGTCGGCATAAAAGCCGCTGATGACATTATCGCGCTCGTCCAGACAGCAGACCGCATAGGTGTAGTAGACGCCGTGCTCCGTATCATGGGTATAAGAGAGCGCGTCTGTCTGCGTCAGGGTGCGCCATGCGTCGTTTTCATAGAGCATGACGCGGTATTTCTTTGCGCCGTTGACGGCGTTCCATGTGATCCGCGTGCCGTCCGATTCATTGGTCGCGCTGGTGATCCTCGGGGCGGCACAGTAGGTGATCGTCTGCTTGTCAGCGGCAACGCTGGTAAAGGTGTTTGATGCTGCAGATAGACAGCGGACGGTAAAGGTGTATGCTTTGTTTGATGTGGATGCGGGGTATAGGTAGGAAGTGTCGGAAGTATCGCTGAGCTTTGCCCATGCGCCGTTGTGATAGAGCATCACGCGGAATCTTGCCGCGCCGCTCGGACGGTTCCAGCTCACGCGGATCCCGCCGGCGTCGTTAGACAAAGTAAGCTTCGGCGGCGTGATATAGGTGATAGCTTTGCCTGATGTGCTGAAATCGCTGATAAACCGCTTTCCGTCCAAAGAAAGACAGCGGACGGTATAGGTGTACTTTGTGCCGGGAACTGCATTCTGATGCACATAACTGCGTGCGGCGGTATCGGTGAGCTTTTTCCATGCAGACGAACCGGTTTTGACGAAAACGCGGTATCGCGCCGCGCCTTTGACAGCGCCCCATGTCAGGCTCGGACCTTTTGCCGTGTTGGTCAGCGCAGAAATCACCGGCGCTTTGATATAGGTGACCTTTTTGCCGATCAGATTGAAGCCGCTCAATACCTGCTTGCCGTCCTTGGAGATACAGCGCACCGTGTAGGTATAGGTCGTGCCGGACGCGGTATTTTTGTGCAGAAAATAGGTGTTAGCGGTATCGGCGAGCTTTCTCCATGAGGATGAGCCCGTCTTGACATACACGCGGTATTTCGCCGCTCCGGGGACCTTGTTCCAGCTCATTTTGACGCCGGAGACGGTGCTCACTGGCGCATTGAGGACGGGCGTTTTCAGCCCTGCCGCCTGAGCGGAGGGTACGGCGAAAAAGACGGTCACCAGCAGTACGACCAGAACAGGCAGACAATATGCAATTTTTCTGAGCGACTGTTTCATACCGATCCTTTCTGCGGAGCATTCCGCTGACACATATTCAATTTATGATACCATAATTTGAGTTTCGTGTCTATATCCCGCGGGAATTATAGCGGAATAAAAAAACCGCCTCCGTAGGGAAGCGGTTATATTCGTGCTAAATCTTTACAGGGAAAGCGCCGTCAGCTGCTGTGAAAACAGCGGCAGATAGAAGGTGGTGTAGCCCAGATACGTCGGATGGGTGCCGTCGTGGCGTCCCAGATCCGTTCTGTACATGGTGTAGCGGTCTCTGAGCGCGGCTTTAGAGGTGTTGAAGGTGGTATTCGTAAAGAGATCGACGGTATACGCGCGGTAAGTCCTCGCGATCCTCAGACCGTATTCGCCCATCGCGATCTCGTAGGTGTCCTGACAAGCGCTCATGTTGTGTGCGCGGACATAGATGACAGGGGTGTTGCCCCATTTGCCTTTGATCAGCTTCATCGCCTGATGGAAGCCCAGCGCAAAGTTGCTTTTCTCGGGATGATCAAAGTCGAAGCTGTCGGGCTCGGAGGAGAGTGCAGACAGCTTGATGTCGTTGGTGCCGCCGTTGAGGAAGATGACGTCCGCCTTGCAGTCAGCCGTGATCGCGCTTTTGATCCTGTCTACGATATGCACGCGGCCGTTATTGATGGTGCTGAAGGTCGCGCCGTTGCTGGCGTAGGAGGCGTTATAGGACATTCCGTACTTTTCCGCTGTCATGCGTCCGAAGCCGTAATTGTTGTTGCCCATGCCGTACATGATGCTGTCGCCGAACGCAAGCGCGCGTTTGCCGTGCAGCTTTTTGTAATTGCCGACCTCGCTGAGCAGCGAACGGTATTCATCCGCGGTGACCAGCGCCGCAGGATAGATCTTATCGGTGTCGTCCGGATAGAAGTAGCCGTAGAATGCGAGTGTTTTCATCGCCGCACTGTCGGTATCCTTCAGACTGACATAAGCGGCGCGGGAGGTGTATCCGAGCGCCGGGCAGAGAATCGACGCGGCGGTCTTGCGGTTCAGCGCAGCGTTGGGCTTTGCGGGGATCCTGACGTTTTTGCCGAGCGCGCGGTAGACGTCGGCGGCGAACATGATATTGGTAATCTTGCCGGAGGGCAGGGTATAGGAATAATAGTTGCGGAACACCTTGGCGCTCGTTGCACTGGCGGGATAGCCGCTGCGGTTCAGACACTGGATGCGGTAGGCGTAGGTGGTGTTATTGCGGGCGGCAAGATGCAGGTAATTAGTGGTAGATACGGTCGCGAGCTTCTTCCAGCCCGATGCGGTGCTGATATAAATGCGGTACTTTGCCGCGCCCTTGCAGGCGCTCCAGCTGAGGATAGGACCTCTCGCGGTGTTGACAAAGGACGAGATGGTCGGCGCCTTGACAAAGATGATGGTTTTGCCCCTGCGGTTAAAGCTGCTGGTATAGCGCTTGCCGTCCTTCGAAATGCATCGCACGGTGTAGGTGTAGCTGACACCGGATTTGACCGCCCTGTGCAGATACGAGGTCGCGGTGGTATCGGCAAGCTTCCTCCATGACGATGACCCCGTCTTGACGAAGATGCGGTATTTCGCCGCTCCCGAAACCTTGTTCCAGCTGACCTTGACGCCGGATACTGTGATGACAGGCGCTTTGAGTACGGGTGTTTTCAGCTGCGCGGCTGCCGACGCCGCAGGAGATGACAGGAATACGGTCAGCAGGATGACTACTGCGATCGGCAGCAGGGTCGTTAGTTTTTTGATGGTTGCTTTCATAAAGTTACTCCTGATGGGTATTTGCTAAGAGTCGAGTGCGGCGAGTACCGCTTCTCTTGTCAGCGCGGGCAGCTCAAGGGTATTCTGCGCCTCGCGCATATTCTCGAGGTAATGCGCGTCCGAACAGTTGACGATGTGCAGATCGCTGAGGATCGGATGCTGTTCTTTGAGAGTGTCGAGCTTTGAGAGATCTGCAAGCTCTGCAGTCTTGAAGCCGCAGGCGGGATCGATCTCGCCCAGCACGGACAGGATCGACAGGCTGTCACGGTCGATGTGTGCAGGATAGCAGATGCCGCCGAATTCCTTCGCTTTCTCATAGGCTTCGGTGATGGTGATGAAGCTCGCAGGCAGGAGCAGATGCTCGATCTCGCCGACTTCCTCGTCGTCCTCGTTCATGATGACCTGACGTCCGTAGATCTGTGTTTTATTCTTGATTTTGATGCGGTTGTTATCCACATATTCGCTGAATGCGAGCGCCTTTTCGAGCGTGGGGAAGAGGCACACCGCGTGGATATCCTCGGCGGTGGTCAGCTCCATTCCGGGGATGACCAGTATGCCGACCGCCTCGCCGACCTTCATCGCCGCCTCACAGTTGAGCGAGGTGTTGTGGTCGGTCAGGGCGATGACATCCAGCCCCAGCAGCTTTGCCATGTTGACAAGGTTGTTGGGCGTCATATCCATATCTCCGCACGGCGACAGGCACGAGTGCAGATGCAGGTCGTAGTAGTATTTCATATCAAAGCAGTTTGCTGATCTCGACAGCAAGGTGATAGCTGTTTTTCTCGGTGATCAGGATATTCACGCCGTGCATCTCAGCTTTTGCCTTTGCGTCCGCGTCAAGCGCCGCATTCTCGACAAGGATGATGCAGCTGACGTCCGCTAGGGTCGCGACAGCGATCGAGTTGATGTTGCCCATGACGGTCAGCCATGCGCTGTCGGCGGGAGCGCGTCCCATGACCCACGAGAGCAGGTCGCCGACGTAGCAGTCCTCGACCTCGCGGTCAAAGTCGTCTTCAACTAGAGTTCTCAGTTCGAGCCTCTGAGCTAATTCTTTAACGGTCATAGTTAATCCTTTCGAGTGAAGAGCTTTAGAGCTTAGATCTTAGATCCTAGATCTTAGATCCTAATTCTTAGTTCTATCCATGTATTCCTCATACAGCTTCTCTGCGAATTCATCCGGGTCGTAGGTCTCGAACGAGAGGACAAAATCGCTTTTGTTGAGCTTTCTCAGGCGCTTATCGTCGCCCTTCTTCGGCGTGTTTTCCAGCTTACGTAGGACGGCTTTTTTATAGTTGGTATAGCGGATCTCGCGGACGGTGCGGACCAGCTTGCTTTCCGATTTGTTCAGTCCGGGCAGGAACGCCTGACCGATCGAGGCAAAAAATGCGCCGATGATCCTCGTCGCGGCGGTGCCGCCCGACAGCATCGGGACTTCGCAGTCAATGTATTCCCGCTCGCGGACGGTCAATTCGACCTTGCTCATAACGTTGAACTCAGCTGGTCATAGACGGACTGGATCTTCGCCTTGAGCTTGTGGATACAGTCGGTTTCCTTGGCGACGCCCTTGACGATATCCTCCGCCATCGCGCGGCAGGTCGGCGCGCCGCAGGAGCCGCAGTCCAGCCCCGGCAGATCCTGACAGATCTTCTCCATCTTGTCCATCATTTCCATCGCTTCCATGATGTCGTCCGAGAGGGCAAAGCTCTCTGCGTTATAGGTCAGCTTGTTCTCCCATTTCATGGCGTCGACGTCTTTTTCGTCCAGATGATTCAGGGATACGGGCATATATTTGCGCAGGTTGTGGATGCGCGCCTGCGCGACATAGGGATTCTCGACCGTCAGTACGCCGCCGACACAACCGCCGGAGCAGGCGTTCAGCTCGATAAAATCTACGTCGCGGATATGATCGTCCTCGAGCTCTTCGAGCACGCGGATGACGTTTTCAATACCGTCCGCTGCTAAGTATTTTTCGCCCAGCATCGCTGCCGCTTCACCGCCGGAGGTTGCCCAGCCGACGCCGATCAGACCGGATTTCGCGATGCTTTCCACGGTGGTCAGATGATCCATGGCGTGGGTCAGAGCAGGGTAGAGCTGAGAGATCGCGATCGCACCGTTCACTGCAGAATGATCCGCATGATTCGGCGAGTTGATCTCGGTGACCTTTGCGGGACAGGGCGTGATAAAGAAAACCCCGATGTCCTCGTCGGAAAGTCCCGTCATCCCGCGCACCTCGCGGCGCGCCATTTTTGCGGCGACCTCCATGGGTGCGAGTAAGGGCATGACGTTGTCGCACAGCTCCGGGAAGCGGATCTTGATCAGTCGTACGACTGCAGGACACGCCGAGCTGATGATCGGTTTGTTCAGCTGATTGTCGCGGATCATGTTGCGGGTCAGCTCGCTGACCAGCTCCGCACCGCGGCTGACCTCGTAGATGAAGTCAAAGCCCACAGCCCTCAGTCCCGTCAGCACGATGTCGATGTCGTCCAGATTGTTGAACTGACCGAACAGCGCAGGGGCAGGGAGAGCGACCTTGATTTTATATTGTTCGATATCCTCGAGCTGGTTGGAGCGTGCGCGCTTGGCGTGATGCGGACAGATGCGGATACATTCGCCGCAGTCGATACATCTCTCAGAGAGGATGTGCGCCTTTCCGTTATGGATACGGATCGCCTCGGTGGGGCAGCGCTTGAGACAGTTGGTACAGCCGCAGCACTTATCCGCGTCCAGCTCGACAGAGTGGAAGTATTGTTTCATGTTTATCTAACCTATCATGTATGCAGAGAGTTTGGGATTGGTGAATGGATAACGGATAATGGAAAATGGATAATGGAAAATGGATAATGGAAAATGGATAATGGTTATGAGAGGCACAGCCCGCACCCGAATAATAGGAGTCCAAAATGCGGACACTTGTGTCAGCGCTTCAGCGTGTCAAAAAAGTATGACGATACTTTTCCTTCTGTCATCCTGAGCCGGAGGCGAAGGATCTTATAGTGCAATCTCTCCGCTTATCTTACACCTATCATGTGCAATCTGACGGAAATGTGAGCGCTTTCAGATTCTTCGGCTAAAGCCTCAGAATGACAGCCATAGGTTTTTCTACAGTCTGAAACAATTTATAATCCCCGCTCAGTTGCACGCTGCGCGCATGAGCGATGGGTATGCGAAAGCGGACGCGCCGGGTGCGCGCTTTCTTGCAACTGTTAACCGATATCCGTTAACCGTATTTTACTGATTGACCCTTACCGTCAGATACAGGTCTGTACCGACGCCGATCTTGGTTTCGATGCGCATATCGTCGGTGTATTTCTTGATATTCGGGAGTCCCATGCCTGCGCCGAAGCCGAGGTTGCGGACGTTGTCGGGCGCGGTGGAAAAGCCCTCCTGCATCGCCTTGTCAACATCGGGGATGCCGGGACCTTTATCGGACAGCAGGATGTCTACGTGGTCGGGGTAGATGTCTACGTCGACAAAGCCGCCGTCGGCATGGATGACCATGTTGATCTCAGCCTCGTACATCGCGATCGCGACCCTGCGGATAGCGTCGGTGTTATAGCCGAGCGCCTTGAGGCGTTTTTTGACCGAGCCGGATGCTTCGCCCGCGCGGGTGAAGTCCTCGCCGGATACGTCATAGTGGAGGTGGATGCTGCTCATACCGCGGTACCTCCGGAAAGCCCGCCCTCATACAGCTTGCCGCAGGCGGTAAACATTCTGTAGCGGGTTTTGATCAGCGTGATGTCGCGGCTTTCGGCAAGGCTGATGATCCCCTGGTCGGGCATTTTGCCGCGCACGAATACGATACACGCCATGTCCATCATTTCGGCGGTGCGGACGACCTGCGGGTTGACAAGCCCCGTCAGCAGGACGCTCTGGTCTTTGACGAACGCCAGAACGTCGCTCATCATATCCGAACCGCAGGCGGTTTTGATCTCCTGATTGAGGTCGCCCTCACAGATGATTTCTCCGTCGAGTATGTCGATAATGTCCTTAACAATCATGTGTTACATCCTTTCGTTGTAAGCTGTGCGCGCGCTATTAGGGGCGATCACGCTATATTCAATTCATTATACCATAAAATCCGCACCTGCACAACATGGCAAATGCGGTAAAAATCATTTCGCTTTTTTGGTAATTATGTAGTTGGCGGGCGGTAATTAGGAGTGAGGAGTTAGGAGTTAGGAGTTAGGTGTAGGGACGACCATCGGTCGTCCGAAGAATGTCGGGCGTAGCTGGTGTCGAAAGCATTTGATAGGAACAGAACTCTAGCCATGCGGTACGTCGGCAAGCGCCGTACCCTACGGAGCGAATCAGCTTTATCCTGTAGGGTACGGCATTTATGACGTACCGGGAATGACGGGCGTATCATATAGCGAAAGCGCCGTGGCGATTGCTCCGACGCTTCTCTATGATAGGTTTCTGTTTTACTCAATTGATCTCCGACAAGACCGCCTCGCCTTTTTCGAGCGACTCCGTGACGTTCAGGATGCGCTGGTTGCGGCTGCCTCGAAAATGCAGCATCAGGCTCATCTGTTCTTCGATGAACGGTCCGTCTACCAGCCAGTCACATTCTTCGAGCAGTTCCCGGTACTCGGGATGCTCGTCAAAATGTGCGTACAGATACTCAAAGGTGTAGCCGGTGTAGCAGAAGACGTTGAGACCCATGGCATGGGCTTTTTTCGCCAGTACTGCCAATGCGTGCGCCTGACAGAACGGTTCGCCGCCGCTGAGGGTGACGCCTTTTAACAGCTTATCCTTTGCGGCTTCCTCCAAGATCCTCTCGACCGAGGATGTGTAGCCGCCCTCAAAATCCCATGTATGCTCATTGTGACAGCCCTTGCAGTGGTGCGGACAGCCCTGTACGAACACGGTCATGCGGATGCCCGGTCCGTCAACGATGCTCTCGCGGACGACGCCGGCGAGTTTCAGTTTGGTTCTGGGTTCATTCATGCGGACTCGCACTCACAGCCGCACTCGTCGAGGATGATCTCATGTTTGACGCGATCTCTCTCCTCAGCGCGTTTTGCGTTATTGAAGCGGTCGAGGGTGCCGACCAGATAGCCGGTGATGCGGCGGATGCGCTCTACCTGCATGCCGTTCTTGATGATCTTTCTGCCGCACTTCGGGCAGTAGTCGCCGATGATGCCGGTATAGCCGCAGACGGGATCGCGGTCGACGGGATGGTTGATCGAGCCGTAGCCGATGCCTTCCTCTTTCATGCAGCGGACGACCTGCTCGAATGCCTCAAGGTTCTCGGTGGGATCGCCGTCGAGCTCGATATAGGAGATATGACCCGCGTTGGTGAGTGCGTGATAGGGCGCCTCGAGCTTGATTTTATCAAAGGCGTTGATCGGATAGTAAACCGGGATATGGAAGGAGTTTGTATAGTATTCGCGGTCGGTAACACCCTTGATGACGCCGAAGCGCTCTTTGTCCAGGCGGACAAATCTGCCGGACAGACCCTCTGCGGGAGTCGCAAGGCAGGTGAAGTTGAGCTTCATCTCGTCGCTCTTTCTGTCGAGCTTCTTGCGCATGAAGGAGACGATCTCAAGACCCAGACGCTGGGCTTCCTCGCTCTCGCCGTGGTGCTTACCGATCAGCGCAACTAAGGTTTCTGCCAGACCGATGAAGCCGATGGAGAGGGTGCCGTGCTTGAGTACCTCGCGAACTTCATCATCGATAGAGAGCTTTTCGGAATCGATCCATACGCCCTGACCCATCAGGAACGGATAGTTACGGACGCACTTCTGGCACTGGATCTCGAAACGCTCGAGGAGCTGTTCGATGCACAGGTCGAGCATTCTGTCGAGCTGCTCAAAGAAGAAGTCGATGTTCTTGTTGGCGAGGATCGCGAGACGGGGCAGGTTGATGGAGGTAAAGCTGAGGTTGCCTCTGCCGAAGGTGATCTCGCGGGACGGATCGTATTTATTACCGATGACGCGGGTACGGCAGCCCATGTAGGAGACTTCAGTCTCGGGATGACCGGGCTTGTAGTAAGCGAGGTTGTACGGCGCGTCGATGAACGCGTAGTTGGGGAAGAGGCGCTTCGCGGAAACGCGGAAGCTGAGCTTGAAGAGGTCGTAGTTGGGGTCTCCGGGATTGTAGTTGACGCCTTCCTTGACCTTGAAGATATGTACGGGGAAGATCGGCGTCTCGCCGTTGCCCAGACCTTTCTCGGTAGCGAGCAGGATGTTTTTGATGACCATTCTGCCCTCGGGGCTGGTATCGGTACCGTAGTTGATGGAGGAGAAAGGTACCTGCGCGCCCGCGCGGGAGTGCATGGTGTTGAGGTTGTGGACGACCGCTTCCATCGCCTGGAAGGTAGCGCGGTCAGTCTCTGCCTCAGCGTGCTTTTTCGCAAAGCGCTGCAGCTTGCCGGCGAGCTTTTCGCCGTACTTTTCTGTCAGCAGCTCGTTTTCTTTCTTGATGTAATCCTCGGGAGATTCGAGGCTTGCAGCGCCGCCGGTCGCTTCCTCTGCCGCGTCACAGATCGCGTCGATATCCTCCTTGGCGTTCTCATCGTCACAGAGAAGCTCCGCGCCGCGAGCAAGGTTCATGCGATAACGCTTGTTGTAGGTCTTTTGAACGCCGGGAGCCATACCGTAGTCGAAGTTCGGTATGGACTGACCGCCGTGCTGGTCGTTCTGGTTAGACTGGATCGCGATGCAAGCCAGCGCGCCGTAGGTGGAGATGTCGTTGGGTTCACGGATGAAGCCGTGACCGGTGGAGAAGCCGCCCTTGAACAGCTTGATCAGGTCGATCTGGCAGCAGGTGGTGGTCAGGGTGAGGAAGTCGAGGTCATGGATGTGGATGTCGCCCTCGCGGTGCGCCTTGGCGTGCTTGGGGTTGAGGATATACATCTGGTAGAATTCCTTCGCGCCCTCGGAACCGTATTTGAGCATGGTGCCCATCGCGGTATCGCCGTCGATGTTGGCGTTCTCACGCTTGACGTCGTTATCCTTCGCCGACTTGAAGGTCAGATCCTCGTAGATCTTCATCAGCTTGGTGTTCATCTCGCGAACGCGTGTACGCTCTGCACGATAAAGGATGAATTCCTTCGCGGTTCTCGCGTGACCGTTCTCGATCAGGATCTTTTCAACGGTATCCTGTACGTGCTCTACGCTGGGGGTATCGTTATCCTCTGCTTCAAGGTATTCTCTGACTTTGTCGGCGAGCTGTTCTGCAGCGGCATAGTCGTTGCCGCCGATGGCGTGAGCCGCCTTATAGATCGCCTGTGTGATTTTCTCGAGATCGAACTCGACTGCGCGGCCGTCGCGCTTTACGATTTTACTGATCATGTTAATCCTCCTGATTGATTTCTGTCTTATTGAGATGATTTGTTGTAACTGTTTTGTAATGGTTAATTCCCTAAACACAACATCTTGTGATCGGGCGCAAATCTTGTCATAATATAGCAGAAAAGCTTTGCAAAATCAATCGTTAAAATGAACGAGAAAAAAATATTTCTTTGGTGATTTTGTTAACAAAAACCAAAATGATATCAAAAAAGGAATTATAACAAAGTATTGAGTGGGAATTTTTGCTAAACACTATATCTTGTGGTTTGTAACTTTCCTGTAACAAGATGTAAGATGTGTGTAACGGTTAATTTCGGAGGGGAAAAATAGGCGAGATTTCCGTGATACAATAGCACCGATGCAAAAATCCGCCGTTCTGAACTGTATTATCAGTGAAACCGGTTTTATCAAAGATGTAAAGGAGGGGAGAGAATGACCGACAGCGAACGCAGGCAGCGGGTAGAGGAGCTGGTCCTGCGCTACGGTGATATGGTGTACCGCTTGGCGTACCAGAATACCGGCTCGACGTCCGACGCCGAGGATGTGATGCAGGAGGTGTTTTTGTCACTGCTGACAAAGGATGCGCCGCTCGATGACGACGTGCATATCCGCTATTGGCTGGTGAGGGTGACGCTGAACCGCTGTCACAACCTGATGACGACAGCGCGGCGTAGGCGCAGTGTACCGCTTGATGAAGCGCTGCACCTGTATGCGCCGGAGAATGAAAGCATCCTCAGCGACGTCATGCAGCTGCCGCCGAAATATCGCAGCGTCATCTATCTCCATTACTACGAGGGTTATACGATCGCAGAGATCGCCGACCTCATGCGGGTCAAGCCCAATACCGTAGGCTCATGGCTCAGCCGCGGGCGAAAGCGACTGCGCCTGATACTGGAAGAATAGGAGGATCAATGATGAAACAGCAGGATTATCAGCGAACAATGGACGGCTTGACCGCGCCGCATGAAGCGATACAGCGGACACTGAATGCAGTCCGTTCGGCAGAGATCAAAGAAGATAATATTTCTTTTACAGAAAATAAATCCAAACCGAGGTTTAGATGGATAACAGCGGTCGCGGCGGTACTGGTGCTGGCGGTCGCATTCACGGCTGTATTTGCTATCAGACAGAGCAGTGCTCCGCAAATTGCCGGTAACAGCGAGCACAGCTTTATCATCAAAGCAGGCGCCGCCGAGGTGAACCCCGATTATTATGTGGAGATTGGCGAGATGAAGCAGGACGGCGCGAGCTGGGGCGCAGAATGGGATGAGGACGTCGATACCGATGGCAATCCGTTTTTGTATTATACCAAAATGTCCGCGACTATCGCATATACTATTGATCATCTCAGGTGCAGCGGGGAAGGGGTCGACTACTTCACCTATACCGTTCACGGAGGATATTTTATCATGGACGGCAGAACCGGCGAGGTGCTGCGAGCAATCAGCGATCCCGACGCCGACAATGGAATGTCACTGCAACTGATCGTCGATGATGACAGCAGTCGTTTCACTTTGACGGACGAAGAATACAAGGCGTTCATCGCGTTCGGCTACAGCGACGATACCGGCAAATACCGCGAGATGATGGGCGGCGATCAGGGCGTTGACGAGGACGGCAATCGCTACATCATGCCGAAATACGGCGAAGTATACCGCGAACTGTTCAACGAGAACGCCGCCGACAGATACCTTTTGATCACCGCGCATTATGAGGACGGCACAACGCTGTCAAAGAAACTGGTGTTCGAACTGGTCGAGAAGGAATCCGACGAAGAGGATTATCTCCCGCACTATATGCTGACCGCGAAGATAGAGGAATAAACTCGCAATCAATGAAAAAGCGCTCCCGACATTTTTGCCGGGAGCGCTGCTGTTTATACGATTATTATATTAAAAAGCAGTAGATAATTAGATTTCGACCTTGCTGACCTTCTCAAATTCCTTGGTGATCTCCTTAGAGGGCGCCTTGGTGACGAGGGTCACGATGATGGAAACGATCAGCGCCAGCGCGAAGCCGATGACCAGGGAGTAAACGCCGGTCTTTGCGCCGATGGTAGCGCCCCCTTCAAAGAAGGGGATGTAGTCCCAGATGATGATGGTGAGGAAGCCGGTGATCATACCCGAAACTGCGCCGGTGAGGTTGAAGCGCTTCCAGAACAGGCTGAGCAGGATTGCAGGACCGAATGCTGCGCCGAAACCTGCCCATGCGTCGGAAACGAGTTTCATGACAGAAGACTCCGGGTTGATTGCGATGATAAATGCGATGACCGCAGTGACAACGACTGCGATTCTGCCGACCAGAAGAGCGTTCTTCTCAGAAGCATCCTTCTTGATAACGCCCTTGTACATGTCCTCGGATACGGACGAAGCGGTGACGAGCAGCTGGCTGTCAGCGGTACTCATGATTGCCGCGAGGATGCCGCACAGGAATACGCCGCCGACGAAGATCAGGATCCAGTTGCCGTCAAAGAGCTGCTGGATTGCCTTGATAAAGACGGTCTCGCTGTTCTTGTCGGTGAGGGTATCGCTGAGGAAACCTCTTGCGATCAGACCCAGCAGACACGCAGCGCCCAGTGACAGGATGACCCATACGATCGCGATAACGCGGGATTTTTTGACTTCCTTGTCGCTCTTGATTGCCATGAAGCGAACCAGGATATGGGGCATACCGAAGTAGCCGAGTCCCCAGCCAAGTCCCGATACGACGGACTGCCAGGTGATCGGATCGCCGTTCCCGTCCTTCATCAGGCTCAAGAAGCCTGCAGGATCGCTGACGCCGTGCTGCGCCAGATTACCGGTGACAGAGTGAGCTTCGGTGCCGTGGATGGTGATAAAGTATGCGAGGATCGGAACCGCAAGGATCGCGACCAGCATCAGCATACCCTGAATAAAGTCGGTGTAGCAGACCGCTCTAAAGCCGCCGAGCAGGGTGTATACTAAAATAACGACTGCCGCAACGATCAGACCGACCATGTAAGCGGTGTTATCGTCAGCGCCTTTGCCGAAGACGTTCGCAAAGAGTTTCGCGCCTGCGGAGAAAGCAGAAGCGGTATAGACCGCAAAGAAAACGATGATGACGATGGACGAAACGATCTTGAGGACGCCCTTGTTGTCCTTGAAGCGGTTCTCAAAGAAGCTGGGGATGGTCAGCGAGTTGTTCGCAACGATAGTGTACTTGCGCAGTCTGCGAGCGACCAGCATCCAGTTGAGGATCGTGCCGATCAGAAGACCGATAGCGATCCACATCTCGCCCGAGCCGGCAAGATAGATCGCGCCGGGCAGACCCATCAACAGCCATCCGCTCATATCGGAAGCCTGAGCAGAGAGCGCAGCGGTCCATGAACTGAGTCCTCTGCCGCCGAGGAAGTAGTCCTCATTGTTCTTGTTCTTGGAGTTCAGCGCGCCGATCAGGATCATCATACCCATGTAGATGACAAACGCGACCAAGATGATAATTGTGTTGGTTGACATTCATATTCCTCCTAGATTTTATTGGGTTTATCCAATACCTATATATACTATCATGTCGAAACCGAAAAATCAATACAGAATAAAGTATAGACTAAATAGAAAAACTCAGTATCAAAATACGACAAAATATCGCATAAATACTGAGTTTATTCATTAGACTGTATAGCAGAATAAAAAGTAGACTAAAAAATTTAATACTGGGAGAGGTAGGAGTTCTGCTTATCCTTGATGCGTTTGAGATTGTTCAGGAACAACGGCATAAATGTCTGGGAATATTCTGTCAAAGAATATTCACCGCCGTGCAGACACCAGTCATAGAGGAGCGCACGCTCCGCGATCGCGTATAATCTGACGATCTCCGCGGCGGATTTATCGCGGGTGATCTCGCCGCTTTCCTGTCCCTTCTGCACGATCTTTTTAAGCAGGCGGTAGTAGTCGCGGTTCTGGTCGAGCAGCTCCTTTTTGCCGCGCTTGGTCAGCTGTTGGGCGTACAGGCGTGACAGCAGGTCGATATCGATGTTGTTCTCGATCATCAGACAAAGCTCCTTTGTCAAATACAGCATGGTATCGAGGGCGCTTTGGCGGTATTCGATCTCTTTTTCCAGCGCCTGATACTTTTCGTCGAAGAGATAGGCGAGAGATCCGACCAGACTGTCCTTGCTCTCGAAGTAGTGATAGAACGATCCTTTTGATGTTCCGGATAATTCTACTATTTCGTCTACAGTCGTGTTTTCAAAGCCGTTTTCATAAAACAGCTTCCAAGCCGCGCTGACGATCTTGCTTTTTGTCGGGCTGTTCGCTCTTTTCATATTTGTCACATCCTGTCGGTATTGTGTTGATTCTGTCTATATTCTATACTTCGTTCTACTATTTGTCAATGGAAAGTATATGGAAAAATGTGATGTTTTTATGAATTTTCTCTTATATTATTGTAAAAGGATCAGGTTTGTACTATAATTACCATAGATTACTATGCAGAAATCTGGTGCTTGCTACTATGGAAAAGAAAGAAGATAAATTGATTTTTACCCGCCGACTGTGGGCGGAGATCAATATGAATGCCGTCGAGGCGAATTACAGGGCGATCCGGAATGTGATCGGCGACGAGGTCAAGCTCTGCTGTGTTGTCAAGGCGGACGCCTACGGCCACGGTGCGGTCGAGCTGAGCAGACTGTACCACAAGCTCGGCGCGGACTTTTTTGCGGTTTCCAATCTTGATGAAGCCTTGGAGATCCGCGATGCGGGCATCGAAGAACCGATCTTGATCCTCGGCTATACCCCGCCCGACAGATGTAAGGATCTGGCTCAGGGGGAGATCCGTCAGGCGGTCTACAGCCTCGATTATGCCCGCAGACTCAGCGGCGAGTGTGAAAAGTTCGGTGCAGAGGTGAAGATCCACATCAAGCTGGATACCGGCATGAGCCGCATCGGATTCATTTGTCAGGAATTCCCGCGGGATGATAATTCTATTTTAGAAATAAAAGAAGCTTGTAACCTACCGCATTTGATCGCCGAGGGCATGTTCACCCACTTTGCCGTCGCCGACGACGGCGTGGACGGTGCGGACTTTACACAGCAGCAGTTCGATTGCTTTACCCACACCGTGGCAGAGCTGGAAAAATGCGGCGTTCATTTTGATATCCGGCATTGTTCCAATTCCGGCGCGATCATGGATTACCCTGCTTTGCGGCTCGATATGGTACGCGCGGGTATCATTCTCTACGGCTACGCCCCGAGCGATAAGGTCGCATCCGATCTGCAATTACAGCCTGCGATGCGCTTGAAAACCCTGATTTCTCACATCAAGACTGTCAAAGCCGGTGCGACCGTCAGCTATGGAAGAACCTTTACCGCCGAGCGCGATATGCGGATCGCTACCGTTCCGGTCGGCTATGCAGACGGCTTTATCCGCGCCTACGCCAAGGACGGCTATATGTTCGTCTGGGACAAGACCAAGAAGTTCGGCAAAAACTGCAAGATCATCGGCAGGATCTGCATGGATCAGACCATGCTGGACGTCACCGACTTCCCGGAAGCCGAGATCGGCAACGTCGTCGTCGTATTCGGCAACGGCAAGGACGGCGAGCCGACCGCCGAGGACGTCGCACGCTGGGGCGATACCATCAGCTACGAGGTGCTCTGCGCCGTGTCAAAGCGCGTTCCGCGCCTGTACCGCACCAACTGGATCACCGGCAGCGTCGTGTATAAATTATAACTTAGAGGCAAGCATATGAAGCTATTAGTAGTTGACGGAAACAGCATACTCAACCGCGCGTTCTACGGCATCAAGCCGCTGACCACCAAGGACGGTCAGTTTACCAACGCGATCTACGGCTTTTTGACGATGTTCGAGCGCATGAAAGCGGACGTCCATCCCGACGCGGTTGCGATCGCATTCGATCTGAAAGCCAAGACCTTCCGTCATAAAATGTACGATCAATACAAGGCGAACCGCAAGGGGATGCCTGAGGAGCTGCACCAGCAGATGGCGCCGCTCAAGGAGCTGCTCGGCGATCTGGGCTACCGCATCGTCACCTGCGAGGGGTACGAAGCCGACGATATCCTCGGCACGCTGTCGAAAGCCTGTGCCGATACCGGCAACACCTGTGTTATCGCGACCGGTGACCGCGACAGCCTGCAGCTCGTGAATGACAGCGTATCCGTGCGGCTCTCGAAGAACCTCAACGGCACGATGATGTACACCCCCGCTGTGGTTGAGGAAGAATACGGCGTCCCGCCCAAGAAGCTGATCGAGATCAAGGCGATCCAGGGCGACAGCTCCGATAATATCCCCGGCGTGGCAGGAATCGGACTCAAGGGCGCGACCGAGCTTATCCAAAAGTACGACAATATCGACTATATCTACGACCATCTCGACGAGCTGGATATCAAACCCGGTATGCGCGCAAAGCTCGAAAAGTCGAAGGACAACGCGTTCCTCAGCCGCAAGCTGGGCGAGATCTGCCTGACCGCACCCGTCGATACCGACCTCTCCGTTTATGCGGTCGGCGAGGGTGACAAGGCTGCCGCGGCACGGCTCATGGCGCGGCTCGAACTGTTCAAGCTGATCGAAAAATTCGGTCTGGAGATCACCGAGACTGCCGAGGTTCAGCAGGAGGAAGAACGTGTATTCCACCTTAAAGCTCTTGACGATGCTGAGCTGAAAACCGTGCTTGATGACAGCAAAGACCTGTATCTGCATATCGATTTTGCGGAAAACAAGACTTATATTTCTACAGAAGAATTATTGTATATTGCAGAGGGGGAAGAAGCCCTCAAAACCATCCTCACCTCCGGGAAAAAGCTCTATACCGATAACGCAAAACCGATTTTCGCTTATTGCGATACGATGGGGATCGACTGTGAGATCGCCTTTGATACCAGTCTCGCGGCGTATCTGCTCAATCCGTCGTCCTCAGGCTACGAGCTCGACCGCCTGTGTGCGGGCTACAGTATCCCTGTCGCAAAATGCGAGGGAGAAGCTGACGAAAACTGTGCCTACTACCACGCGTTACCCGCATTGTGTAAGCGCCTTGCCGACGATATCCACAGTATCGGGGCGGATAAACTGCTCTACGAGATCGAGATCCCGCTTGCCAAGGTGTTGGCGCGTATGGAAAACATCGGCTTTGAGGTCAATGTCGAGGGTATTCGCGCTTACGGCGAGCAGCTCGAAACTGAGGTCAAGGAGCTGCAGCAGTCCATCTATGACGACGTCGGCTATGAGTTCAACATCAATTCGCCGAAACAGCTCGCCACAGCGCTCTTTGAGGAACTGAATCTTCCGCCGCGCAAGAAGACCAAGAGCGGTTATTCCACGAATGCCGAGGTGCTGGAAAGTCTGATCGGTTTCCACCCCGTGATCGCGAAGATCCTCGAATATCGCACCGTAGCAAAGCTGAAATCCACCTACTGTGACTCGCTGATCGACAAGGTCGCCGCCGACGGACGCATCCACTCGTCGTTCAATCAGACCGAGACCCGCACCGGACGTATCAGCTCCACCGAGCCGAACCTGCAGAACATCCCCGTCCGTACCGAGCGCGGCAGAGAATTCCGACGCTTTTTCAGAGCCAAGGACGGCTGTGTGCTGGTCGACGCGGATTATTCTCAAATAGAATTAAGAGTGCTGGCGCATATCTCCGGCGACGAAAATATGCAAAAAGCATTCCGCGACAATATCGACATCCATACCGTTACCGCCTCCGAGGTGTTCAAGGTGCCGATCGATCAGGTCACGCCGCTGATGCGTTCGCGTGCAAAGGCGGTCAACTTCGGCATCGTCTACGGCATCGGCGCATTCTCGCTGTCCAAGGATATCGGCGTCAGTATGCGCGAGGCGCAGAAATATATCGAATCGTATCTTGCACATTTCAGCTCGATCGACCGCTATATGAAAGAGGTCATCGAGAAGGCAAAGATCGACGGCTATGTCGAAACGCTCGAGGGCAGGCGCAGATATCTGCCGGAGCTTGCCGCTTCCAACCGCAACACCCGCGCATTCGGCGAGCGTGTCGCGCGCAACGCGCCGATCCAGGGGACTGCCGCGGATATCATCAAGATCGCGATGATCCACGTCGACGAGCGACTGAGCAAAGAGGGCTTGTCTGCGCGCCTGATCTTACAGGTACACGATGAACTGATCGTCGAAGCGCCCGCCTATGAGATGATGCAGGTCGCGATGATCCTGCAGGAGGAAATGGAAAACGCCGTCCATCTGAGCGTCCCGCTTACCGCCGAAGCCGCGATGGGCGAGACATGGTATGATGCGAAAGGCTAGGGAGAAACCTATGAAAAAGATATTATTTGTTTGTACCGGCAACACCTGCCGCAGTCCGATGGCGGCGGTGATTTTCAATCAATTAGCCGCACAGAGCGGGCTTGACTACGTCGCTGAATCTGCGGGAGTCGCCGCGGTAGGGGACAGACCCGCTTCCGAAAACGCGGTGAAAGCGGTCGCGGAGATCGGTCTTGACCTATCCATGCACCGTACCCGATTTCTGCCGGCGCTCGATCTGAATGAATTCAGCCTGTTTGTCGCATTGAACGACGAGCATTACGCGATCCTGCGCTCGATCGGCATCCCCGAGAATATGCTCCGCCTTTTGCGCCGCGCGCCCAACGTGGACGATATCTATGATCTCAGACAAGGAATCGTCGATCCTTACGGCGGCGATCTGAACGCTTACCGCAAGTGCCGCGACGAGATCATCGGCGCGGTCAAGCTGCTGATTACAACGCTATGATCCTGCAAAAAATGCAGCCCGGGCATATTGCGGGCGTCAAGGAACTGCTGGACGACTGCTTCGGCGAGAGTGCATGGAGCATGGAAAGCATCGCCTCCCAGCTGGATAAAGCCGACTCCTACTGCGCGGTCGCGGTGGATGATGAAAAAGTCGTCGGGTATATCGCGTTCGAAGCGATCGCCGACGAGGGCAGTATCGTTGAATTAGCGGTCAACCCGGAATATCGGCGCAAGGGCATGGGCAGAAAACTCGTCGAGCTGATGCTGACCTCCTGCAGCGGGGTCAGGACCATCTGCCTTGAGGTACGTGCGTCCAATACGCCCGCCAAGGCGCTGTACGAAGCGTTCGACTTTGAACCGGTCACGATCCGGAAAAATTACTATGACGATCCGCGTGAGGATGCGGTGATTATGATAAAGAAGGTATCGGAATGAAGATTCTGGCGATAGAAAGCAGCTGTGACGAGACCGCCGCGGCTGTGGTGGAGGACGGCAGAAACATCCTCTCGAATATTGTCGCTTCTCAGGTAGAGGAGCACAAGCTCTACGGCGGCGTAGTGCCGGAGATCGCCTCCCGCCGTCATGCAGAAGCGATCGTCGGCGTGGTCGATGAAGCGATCAAGGCTGCCGGCTGTACGCTCGATAACATCGACGCGGTGGCGGTCACCTACGCGCCCGGATTGATCGGCGCATTACTGGTGGGCGTGAATTTTGCGAAAGGCTTTGCGCTTGCAACCAATAAGCCGCTGATCCCCGTGCATCATCTGCGTTCGCATATCGCGTCTAATTATATTTCTCACAAAGAATTAAAACCGCCGTTTTTATGCTTAGTTGTATCCGGCGGTCACAGTCACATCGTCGAGGTGCGCGACTATACCGACATGAAGGTCATCGGCCGCACCCGTGACGACGCCGCGGGCGAAGCCTTTGATAAGGCAGCACGCGCGATGGGCATTCCTTATCCCGGCGGCGTAGAACTGGATAAGATCGCCGAGGGCGGCGACGACAGCGCCTATCCCATGCCGCGCCCGAAGGTGGACGGCTCTCCCTATGATTTCTCGTTCTCGGGGCTCAAAACCGCCGTCATCAACCTGATCCATAACAAGGCGCAGAAGGGCGAGCAGATCAACGTTCCCGACGTCTGTGCATCCTACAGAAAAGCGGTGGTAGGCTGTCTTGCGGACAATTTTCTGCTTGTGGCAGAGGATCTGGGGTATACTACCCTAGTGATTGCAGGCGGCGTATCGGCAAATTCTCTCTTGCGCCGCGAGCTGCAAAGTCGCTGTCAGGGCAAATATGACCTGTATATGCCGGAAAAATCCCTTTGCGGTGATAACGGCGCGATGGTCGGCGCGCAGGCATACTATGAATATCTTGCGGGACATCTCGCAAAGTCCGACCTCAACGCCGTCGCGACCCTGCCCATCAGCGAAAACTGTTTTTAGAGGTACACATGACCCGATTACTGAGGATGACTGCACTCCTGTTGAGCCTGATGATGATGGCGTCGGCATTGACGTCCTGTGATCTGCTCGACAGAGTACGACAGCATTTTTCTCCGAAAACCGATACTGTCCGCGGGATCCCCGAGGATAACGATCTGGAATATGTGACGCTGGATTCCACCGAGTATGTCTATTCGTCCTATTACGCGCCCGTCAAGCCCAACCATTCCTACGATATGCTCAGCGAGGGTCAGCAGGCGTTGTATGACGCGCTCTATAACAACGTGCGCGACGTCTATCCCGACAGCGACGAGGATTCCGATGACGAGCTGTATAAGACCCGACAGGCGATCGTCGACGGATATGTGCTCTCGACGGCGGATATCCGCATCGCGGCAAAGGCGCTGTATGACGATAATCCGGATCTGTTCTGGTTATCCGGCACGGTCTATCAGCTGACGAATCAATACGAGGATTATACCGCGGTGCAGATGCGGTCGATTTATTCTCCTGAGGAAATAAAATCGATGCAGGAAGCAATCAATCTCGCCGCCAACACCTTTTATGCGAAGATCCCTGCCGGTCTCTCTCCCTATGATCGCGAAAAATATGCCCATGACTATATCGCCGGGCTTTGTGAGTATGATAAAGAGGCAGCAAAAGTGCATAATTCCGATGACAGGGTAGAGGAAGCCTACATCGTTTACGGGGCGTTGGTCAAGGGTCAGGCAGTCTGTGAGGGCTATGCCCGTACGATGCAGCTCCTGCTTTGCGGCGTCGGCGTCGACTGTGTCGGGATCACCGGCATCGGTTACGACAGCGACGGCTCCAACGACCTGCATATGTGGAACGCCGTCAGCCTTGACGACGACTGGTATTATGTCGATCCCACCTGGGACGACCAGCTTTACGATTACCGCCGCTATCAGTATTTCAATCTGGATGAAAGCACATTGGCAAAGGATCACGAGTGCTCTCCCGCGCTGGCTGATTTCAGCGAAGAGGATCTGGACGACGATACGAACTTCGATTCCGTCGCGCTGAATCTTTTTTTGCCGGAATGCACCGCGACCGCTTATGCCTACTACCGCTATGAGTGTCCGCATTTGACCGACTATGACGGGACAGAGGTCAAAGAGGGGTTGTACCTTGCGGCGTTGGAACAGCAGGAATATTTCACCTTTTATATCGATCCCGAAACGCTCGATTATGACGAAACGATCGATGTGATGTTCAAGGAATCGCCGCAGTATTTCTTTCAGTACGCAGAGGCGGTCAACGAATGGCTCAGCGATTACGAGATCGATAACAGCAACATGAGCTACTATCCCAACGAGGATCGCAGCGCGGTCACCGTGATGCTCAATTATTATTAGGAAGGGTATTATGATCATTATTTCAGTTGACCTCGGTCATGCGCGAACAGGTCTGGCAATCAGCGATAAAAGCGGATTCCTCGCCTCGTCGCTGTGCGTGATAGAGGAGCATAACGACGATCGGCTGGTACAGAAGATCACCGATAAAATCAAAGAAAACAAGGCTGAGAGGGTCGTCGTCGGACTGCCGAAGAATATGGACGGTTCCGAGGGCGAGAGCGCGACCCGTGCAAGAGAACTCGCACAGAAGATCGGCGATCTTGCCGATGTGCCGTACGTCATGCAGGATGAGCGCGGCACGACCATCACCGCCCACGCCTATCTCAGCGCGAAAGAGGTATACGGAAAGAAACGCAAAAAGCAGGTGGACGCTGTAGCGGCGTCGATCATTCTGCAGGATTACTTAGACAGTCAGAAAGGATGAGATATATGAAGGCAGAAGAACTCAGCACAGAGGCGTTACTCGCAGAGATCAACGCCCTCGCCAAAAAGAAGAAGGAGCAGGGCTTGACGGACGAGGAACAGAAGCGCCAAAAGGAGCTTTACGCTGTATATTTAAAGGGCTTCCGCAAAAATTTCAAACAGAGGCTTGACAATATGGACGTCCGCTACCCCGACGGCACGGTCAAATCGCTTAAAGAGGCGATGGAAGCAGGGAAGCATAAGAAATAAAGATATCCCCATCCTATCATGATGATAAGATGGGGATTGTTGTATCATGCTCGTTTGAGATCGGTTTGTCGATTCAGCGCTTCAGTGATCGACAGGAAGATAAAGAAGATCGGCGTGGTGATCGGCTGATAGAGGTTGACGACCGACTGGGCGGCACAGCAGATGACAGCCGACAGGAAGATCAGGATGATAGGATCGTTTTTCGCGCGGCGGATCGCACGCACCGTAATCGTGCCGAGAATCATGAGATAGCTGAGCAGTCCCAGCGCACCCTGTGTGATGAAGTAGTTGAGAAACTCGTTATGCACCGTATCGGTCGAGGTCTCATTGAATTTGGTGAGCATCTCGGGGAAGTACGGCTCCATGACGACGACTGCGCTGTCAGGACCGTAACCGAACAGCTTGCGGAGGATATCAAAATCCTTGTATTCATCAAGGCTTTTGATCCAGTAGTAGCCGCGATGCGTACCCCACTTTTCGTCGAAGCGGAGCAGTCCGCTGAGGTCTTCGCTGAGCTGAGCTTCGGGAGCGATACAGGAGTAATAGACAACTGCCCAGATCCCCGCACAGATCCCGCCGACGGTCAGTGCGATCAGGGTGATCACGACCGCTTTTTTCGGGTAATGCGGCGCGAGCTTTTTCTCAAACACCTGCATCAGGATGAACAGTACGGCGCATACGGCAAGCGGGATATACACCGCTCTGCTGTAGATCAGGAAGGTCTGAATGAATTCAAAGCCCTTGCTGATATCGCCCATGATATAGGAGAACAGCCGCAGCAGCTTTGACGCGGCAAGCATGATCGCAAGCGCCAGTAAATAGCGCTTTAGATAATCATAGCGGCGTGCCGAGAAGATCGCCATCACCGCGACAGCGATCACCAGACCGAGGATAGCAGAGGTGGAGTCGGCGCACAGCAGACCGCAGTAGGCGAAAGCTGCCGCGATCCCGCTGATGATCCGCAGATACCGCTTTTCGGTGATTACAAAGGTCATCACCGCGATTGGCAGAAACAGACACATAAATGCCGCGATCAGATTCTTGTTGCCGAGGGTACTGCCGAAGTTGAGCAGGACATTCGTATTTGCGTTCGATGTGTCTTCAAAGAGCTTCCAAAGGTCGATATAGCCGTCATACACACGGATCAGATCGATGTAGAAGAAGTTGACGATCGCAAGAAATGCGACGACAGATGAAAAGACCAGATAAACTGCGATCACATAATCCTTGAAGTGATACCGCCGTGTGATGACGAGATAGACCAAGAGGTAGACCGTCATCAGCAGCAGGCCGTTATTTCTGCCTCCGTTTGGAAATACGCCGAGGAAGGATTCGGCGGGATATTTGGAGAGGAGCGTGGAGATCGCCGCAAATCCGAAGAAGCATAAAAAGGAAATGTCCGCACAGCTGATCGGCTTGATATGCAGATCGGCTTTTTGATGCCGCTTTGCTTCGAAATAATCCATCAGCGACACGATGACGACCGAGAGGATCAGCACGCCTGACAGGATCAGATAGAGGGTGTATTTATCCCTGCGCGCGCGGACGAATTGCTGAGTGAGGAATAGGGGGAAGAAGCTGAACATCAGTATCAGGTAGAGATTGATCAGAAATCCGGGCATCGTGCTCGGGCGATACTGAGCGCTTTTCTGACGATTTTGTTGCTTGTTAGCCATAAACGCAGTCCTTTGAATGATATGTATCCATTGTAAAACAAATCGTCAGCGGTGTCAATAACTGCCTTTGGGTATTGACAATCGAGGACGTCTGCTCTATAATATAACAAGTGTTATATAAAGGAGGAGCGTTATGCCTCCGTCAATCAAAATCACCCGCGAAGATATCATCACCGCCTCGATGGATCTGGTGCGCGAGCAGGGGACAGAGGGTCTGACGACCCGCGCGCTGGCGAAAAAGCTGAATTGTTCGACACAGCCGATCTTTTCGAATTTTCCGAATATGGAATCGCTCAAAAAGATTGTTTTTGACAAGGCTTATGAGCTGTATGCCGAGCGGACCTTTGCGTCGATGCAGTCCGGAAAATACCCGCCCTATAAGGCGAGCGGCATGGCGTATATCGAGTTTGCGGTCGAAGAGCCGCAGTTGTTCAAGCTGCTCTATATGCGCGACCGTACCGGCAAAGAAAAGAATGATGATACCGCCGAAAGCGAAAAGATCATCGCCGTGATGCGGGAAAGAAACGGTCTGTCATACGATCAGGCACGGCAGTTACATACTGTGCTGTGGGTGCTGGTACACGGACTTGCCGTCATGTATGCGACGGGTTTTCAAGAATACAAAGCAGATGAAGCGAGCGAAATACTGACGGATGCTTACCTCGGGTTACTCGGTCGCTTTCAGAATAAGGAAGGAGTGGTCAAATGACTGAAATCAAGCTGTCGTCATTGACAAAACGCTACAAAGACATTACCGCAGTCGACTCGCTCAGCCTTGAGATCGAAAAAGGCGAGCTGTTCGGACTGCTCGGCGTGAACGGCGCCGGAAAAACAACGACCATTAAGATGCTGTCTACCCTGACCGCGCCCACCTCGGGCGACGCAGAGATCGCGGGGTTCAGCATCCTAGGCGATAAGCAGAAGATCCGCGAGCGCATCGCGATCTCTCCGCAGGAGACCGCGGTCGCCGAAAACCTCACTGCCCGCGAGAACCTCAAGATGATGGCGGGTATCTACGGCATGGATAAGGACGCCGCCGAGAAGAAGATCGTCGAGCTGCGCGACGCGCTGAGCCTCGGTAAAGTTATGGATAAGCGGCTCAAGAAGCTCTCCGGCGGCTACAAGCGCAGGGTCTCGATCGCGATGGCGCTGATCAATTCGCCGAGCGTACTGTTCCTCGACGAGCCGACCCTCGGTCTGGATGTGATCGCCAGAGCTGAGCTGTGGGAGGCGATCAAGGCGATCAAGGGCGAGCTGACAATCATCCTGACCACCCACTATCTGGAGGAAGCACAGGAGATGTGCGACCGCCTTGCCGTGATGAAGGACGGCAAGCTGATCACGGTCGGCACTGCCGATGAAATCATGAAAGAAGCGGATGTTGATGATTTCGAAGCCGCTTTCGTCAAGCTGGTAAAGGAGGGACGCTCATGAGATGGTTAGCGTTTACAAAGCGTACCGCCAAGGAGATCATCCTTGATCCGTTGACGATCGCATTCGGACTTGGAATGCCGGTGGCATTGTTACTGCTTTTATCCGCGATCAACAGCGGAATCCCCGAGGGCTACGGTCCCTCTAACTTCAAGATTGAGAATCTGACGCCGGGTATCAATGTATTCGCGATGTCGTTCCTCACCCTGATGGCAGGTCTGCTGCTCGCAAAGGACAGAGGTTCGTCGCTCTTACAACGCTTGCTGACGACCCCGCTGACCGCGGTGGATTACATCATCGGCTATATGGTTCCGCTGATCCCGATCGCACTGCTGCAGGGCGTCGTCTGCTATGGATTTGCGTTGATCCTCGGACTGTCCTTTACCGCGAACATCTTTTTGGCGATCCTGATCTCGATGATCCCCGCGCTGTTGTTCACCTCGCTCGGGCTCTTGCTCGGCACGATCCTGAATGAAAAGCAGGTCGGCGGCATCTGCGGCGCATTGGTCACGAACCTCACCGCATGGCTGTCCGGCGCATGGTTCAGCCTCGATATGGTCGGGGGCGCATTCAAGACGATCGGTCAGATCCTGCCGTTCTACCACGCGGTAGAAATGCAGAAGGCGATCCTGCACGGTAACTACAGCGGCATTTTTATTGAGGGTCACCTCTGGGTCGTTCTCGGATATACCGTTGTCCTGTGCGTCCTTGCGGTCGTACTGTTCACCTCGAAAATGCGCGAAAAATAATTGCGTACATAGCAAAACACGGTTGTTCCAAATGGAGCAGCCGTGTTCTTTTATAATCAATATTACACTGTTTTCTGTTTGATCAGCCGCACGGAGTTGAGAACGCATAAGAGACAGACGCCGGTATCCGCAACGACCGCGAGCCACAGCGGGGCGAAGCCGAATGCCGCAAGCGTGATGACCAGCACCTTGACCGCCAGTGAGAACGCGATATTTCCGCGGACGGTTCGCATCGTTTTGCGGCAGATGCGCACAGCCTTGGGCAATGCGGTCAGGTTTTCTGCGGAGAGTACCATGTCGGCGGATTCGATCGCCGCATCGGAACCCAGTCCCATCGCGATACCGCAGTCGGAGCGCGTCAGGACCGGCGCGTCGTTGATGCCGTCGCCGACAAAACAGCAGCTGCCGTTATCCTTGATCAGGCTTTCTACACAGGCGACCTTGTCCTCGGGGAGCAGTTCGGCATGGATCTCGTCGATATCGAGATCATCCGCAACCTTCTCGCAAGCGGATCGCTTGTCGCCTGACAGCATGACGAGCTTGCCGATGCCGAGCGCCTTCAGCTTATTCAGAACGCCTTTTGCCTCGGTGCGCGGCTGTTCCGCAATCGTGATCAGTCCGATCACCTCACCGTCCATGGTGACAGCAGTCGCATTATGGTCAGCGGATTTTGTAACAGCGTAGGTGTGATGCGCATCCTCTGCTGAAACACCCTGACCGGAGATCTCTGTATGATTTTTTAATTCGATTATAGAAATATTCTGAGCCTCTGCATACGCGCGTATCGCCGCGGCGATCGGGTGAGCGGAGTGGGCTTCTACCGAATAGGCGAGCTTTAATATTTCTTTTTCAGAATAATTCGAAGTAGATTTAATTTCTTTAACAGAAATATGATGATCTGTCAGCGTACCGGTTTTGTCAAATGCAAAGCAGGTCGCGGTCGATAACGCTTCGACAAATCTGCCACCCTTGATCAGCACGCCTGCCTTTGACGCCGCGCCGATGCCCGCAAAGTAGGCGAGAGGGACTGAGATGACGATCGAGCAGGGACAGGACGCGACCAGGCATACCAGCGCGCGGTGGATCCATGTCGCCCAGTCGCCGGTAATCAGCGACGGGATCACAGCGATCAGCACGCCGATTAGGATCACAACGGGCGTGTAGATGCGCGCAAAGCGTGAGATCAGCTTTTCGCGGTCGCCCTTGTTTTTTGAGCTTTCCTCGACCAGCTTGACGATGCGCGTCGCCGCGCTGTCGGCATAGACCTTGGTCGTTTTGATCTGCACGGTTCGGTCGTTGTTCATCATACCGCTGAGCAGCTCAGACCCGACAGTGATCTCAACGGGGACGGATTCACCGGTCAGCGACGATGCGTCAACGGTCGTTTCGCCGTCGATGACGACGCCGTCGAGCGGAACGCGGGTGTGGGGCGGGATCTCGAGGATCGTCCCCAGCGCAACATCCTTTGCGGGGACTTCGTGCGTGCCGGAATTATCGATAACATAGGCGGTATCGGGGCGGATGTCTGCAAGCTTGCGGATATCGCGGCGGGATTTTTCCACTGCCTTATCCTCGAGCAGTTCGCCGATCCCGAACAGCACCGTGACCGCCGCCGCCTCGACAAATTCGCCGAGTACCATCGCCGCGATGACCGCAACCGTCATCAGGGTCGTTTCGTCGATGCGCAGCTTCAATACGGATTTGACGCCCTCGATCACGACCTCATATCCCGACAGGATCGCCGAGATCACGGACAGTATCGCGCAGATCAGCTCGTTTCCCTCAAAGAAGTGCAGAACGAATGCCGCGATGAACAGACCCGCGGAGAGAACCAACAGGACGATCTTGAGCTTGCTGATCTCTTCCTCATCGTCGTCTTCTTCGGCTTCCTCTGCGGGCTTGACGGTCACACCGTCCTCGATGCTGTCGACGAGTGTCTGGACATCGTCGATTATATTTCTTTTATCGCAATTTAACGACAATTCTTTCGTCGCAAAGGAGAACCTGACGTCGCTGTATTCGGACGTATCGTTGAGCTTCTGCTCGATCTTCGCCGCACAGTGCGCACAGTTCAGCCCTTCCAAAACCAATTCGTGTTTCATAAACTCACACCACCTATCATGATCGTATATCGCCGATCATTACTCTAATATATGCTCTAAGCCCATCTCAAAGATCTTTTGGATGTGTTCATCCTCGAGCGAATAGTAACTCTGCTTGCCGTCGCGGCGAACCTTGACGAGATTTTCCTGCCGCAGGACGCGGAGCTGATGGGATACGGTGCTCTGCTCCATGCCGACGATGTCCGCGATACAGCAGACATTCAGCTCCTGCTCGAACAGGGCGCACATGATGCGGATGCGGGTGGAATCTCCGAACACCTTGAAAAAATCCGCCAGTTCAAAGAGCGTATCTGTTTCGGGCATTTTTGCCTTTGTGGTCTCTACCAGTGTTTTATGATCATCGTGAGCCATAGTGACCTCCTGTATATTGAACAAATGAACATATGAACAAACATTCATGTGTTATTATTATATTATACCTTTCTTTATCATATGTCAAGGGGTTAGGCATTGAAAAATCGGAAAAGTTGGTATATAATGTGTGTTGATTTGGAGGTATCATATGAAAACAACTGATTTTGCCGTTATCTTTGATATGGACGGCGTGATATTTGATTCCGAGCGCGCTTATATCGATTCGTTCCGCGTGATCTGTGAGGAAGAGGGGATCCCGTTCATCGAGCAGGCGTGCATCGACTGCATCGGCGCAAACTGGAACCGCAGTAAGGTGATTTTTGAGGAAGCCTACGGCGAGGACTTCGATTTTCCGCACTACTACGATTTAGTGCGCAAGAGATTAGGTACTCTGCAATTTGACTTAAAGCCCGGCGTGCATGAGATCTTTGAATTTTTAGAAGAGCGCGATATCCCGATCGCGCTTGCATCCTCGACCAGCAAGAATTCTGTCATGCGGATGCTCAGCGAGGAAGGGATGCTCACTACGTTTGATGTGATCGTCTGCGGCGACATGGTGACGCACAGCAAGCCGCACCCGGAGATCTTTTTGACAGCGGCTGAAAAACTAGGCGTCGCACCGGAGAACTGCTATGTGATCGAGGACAGCTTCAACGGAATCCGCTGTGCCCATAACGCCGGGATGCACCCGGTCATGGTCCCGGATATCCTGCAGCCGGATGACGAGATTCGCGGTTTGGCACAGGTCGTCCTGCCGAGCCTGAATGAAGCGATCGAATTTTTGGGGAACTGTTATGAAGCATCGAATGAATCTACACCCACAACCTTTTGATACTCGGGATAGAATTGTTGAGGTGATATGATGTACGAGATCGATTATTTGCCGCGCTTTCGCGAGAGCGAGGCGGACGGCTTAGTTTCTACCAAGGGATACTTTTATTATTTTCAGGATATCGCCGCGGGCCTGTACCATGAGATGGGCAAGGGCAATAATAAACTGCCGCAGAAATACGGCGTGTCGTGGGTATATTCCAAGTATAAGCTGAAAATCTACGAGAAAACCGACTTTGACCATATGATCCATATCGCGACATGGGTATCCAAGCTCGATGCGGTGCGGTCGCTTCAGGAGATGCGGATCACAAGGGGAGAGGAGCTTCTATGTGAAGGGCGCCTTGAGAGCTGTGTCGTTGATATGAAGCACAAGAAGATCGAGCGGCTCGCCCGCATTGAACTGCCGGATGATCTGGCTGAGGGAAATCCGACCTCTGTCGAGCCGTTCACCCGCAGGTTAAAACCGTCGGAGAATTTGGAGTACCGCTATACCCATACGATCGAGTATACCGATATCGACCTGAGCCGACACATGAACAACCTGCATTACATCGATATGTTCATGAACGCCTTTGATCTCGATTTCTATGATCGCTTTTTCATCACCGATTTTGAGATCCACTACATCAATCAGGCGTATTATCACGAGGAGCTGCGCATCTATTGTGAGCGGATCGGGGACGAATACCGCCTCTTTGCGTTCAATCAAGATGATGCGGTCGCCGCCGCGTGTATCATCAAGGTAAAACCCTATGAAACAGCGTGAACAGATCGAGGCGCGTTATCGCGAGAACCTCAGCCGCCTGCCGGACTATCGGGATTACATCTTTTATCAGTGGAATTCCAAGGTCGCGGACCTGAGCTACGGCAAGCGCGGTCATATCGGCAGAGAGGGCTGCGGCGCAGTCGCTGTCCATAATGTGATGAAGTTCATCGGTAAAGAGCAGGCTTTCTGCGATGTTCTCCGCAATATGGAGGAACTGCGGATGCCGTGGTTGGGCGCAAAATTCGGCACAAAGCCGCGGTCGTTGGGCAGATATTTTACGAAGCATAAAATTCCTTTTTGGAAATATAGCTCGCCTGTCGATTTCAAAGCTGCCCTGCTGACGCACCAAATCGGCATCGTCTGCACATGGAACAAGCGCTTTAACGGGATGCATTTTTACTGCGTGTATTATGCGCCCGAGGAGAATGCTTACTATACCGCAAACTTTTATTCTCCCGGCGGGACAGATTTCAAGCAGACGCAGTTCAGTGAGATCAGCAATCTCCGCTTTATTGTAGGGTATATTATATAAACAATAGATCATATCAGCCGCTCCGCATTAAGGGGCGGTATTTCTTTGAAAAATAAAAAAATTAACGAAAAACGTTAAAAAACTATTGACAAACGTACTTTGATGTGGTATTATCCAGTTAACGACAAACGTTAAATAATTAATTTTTTCGGAGGTAATACCATGAACAATCAATTAGTGAAACGTATGAATACGGTCGGCAAGGTCGGCAAGATCATCACCATCGTCGTTATCGTTCTGGCAATCATTGCATCGGTTGCGATGACGGCGTGTGCAGTATTCGTTTCTGTTTTGCCGGAGGACACGATCACAGCACATATCTCAACACAGGCTTATGTTGAGCTCAGTGACAAGGTGTTCAAGGATGTAAGCGATACGATCGTCAAAAACGTCAACGATCAAGCTAACTCGGTTTATGATACCGGTTCTGTGATCTACAATGTCCAAGCTGAAAAAGTTGACGGCGACGCCGTGCTTCTTGTCAGCGCCGACCGGTTCCATTTTGATTTCAGCACGCTTGTGCCGGCGATCTGGATCGCGTTGTTCAACTGTGTTGCGTTCATCGTCTGCGCGTTCTTCTTCAAGGGACTGATGAAGGAGCTGTCGATCGCACAGTCGCCCTTTACCGAGGAAGTCGTTAAGAAGATGAAGTACTTTGCGATCGCGATCCTTGCCGCTTCAGTTGCGACTTCTATTGCGAATGCAGTCATGTCGGCGATCCTTTCGGCAGGAACTACCTTTGCGTTCAATTTTAACTTCGGTTCGATCATCACAGCTGTAATCATCTTTGTGCTGGCGACCGTGTTCCGTTACGGCGCACAGCTCCAAAAAGAATCCGACGAAACATTGTAAGCAGGTGAGAGTATGGGAAAAATCATCTTACGTCTTGACCGCGTGATGGCGGATAGAAAGATCGGGCTCAACGAGTTGTCCGAGATGGTCGGCATCGCCAATGTGAATCTATCGAAGCTGAAAAACGGCAGGATCAGCGCCGTGCGATTTTCCACCCTCAGCGCGATCTGCGAAGCGCTCCACTGTCAGCCGGGGGATATCCTCGAGTATGATCCGAACGCAGACGAATAGTTAAGCCTTCCCCTAGGGGGGAAGGGGGACCACGAAGTGGTGGATGAGGGGCAGGCTTTTCCACAATTACCCCGAATTCAGTGAGGCTTATGCCCTTCCAATAACTTTTATAACAGGGACGTCCTTTGATGAATTGATTATCAGAAGAAAGGCTAGCCCCTCATCAGTCAGGCTTTGCCTGACAGCTTCCCCCCGAGGGGAAGCCTAATGAAAACCCCGCCGCCTCGGTATGATCCGAAGCGGCGGGGTTTTATGTTGAGATTATGAATTAGTGAATGTTGATGTGATTACAGCCAGTGCATGGTGTCTTCGTAAACATTGATATAATCCTGTGCGCTGCGCTCCCAGCTGTTGTCGCTCATCATCGCGCGCCACATCAGCTGATGCCAGCCCTGGTCGTCATAGATGCCTGCAAGGGCTCTCTTGACGGCGTTGCACATATCGGCGATATCATAGTTCTTGAAGGTGAAGCCGTTGCCGTAGTGATCGGCGCTGTCAAATACACTGTCCTTCAGACCGCCGACCTCGCGGACGACGGGGATCGTGCCGTAGCGAAGCGCGATCATCTGGGAAAGACCGCAGGGCTCCTGCTTAGAGGGCATCAGGAAGATGTCCGCGCCGGAGTAGATCTTGCGGGCAAGCTCGGGAACGAAGCCGTGGCAGGTGCAGACGCGGCCCGGATAGAACCACTGCATATCGCGGAAGAAATTCTCGTACTCTTCATCGCCGGAGCCGAGGATGACGAACTGCATCTTGTTGTTATTGAGAAGATCCGGCAGTCCGCCGCGAACAAGATCGAGACCCTTGTGCTCGACCATACGGGTGACCATCGCGACGATCGGGGTATCCCAGCTCTGCTCAAGGCCTAAGCGCTCCTGCAGGCGGCGTTTACACTCGCCCTTGCCGCGCATATCTTCCTTGGTATAGTTGCAGTAGAGCTGATAGTCGGTGGCGGGGTCATAGCTTGCGTTGTCGATACCGTTGAGGATACCGCAGAGCTTGTAGTGGTTATTGATCAGCGCGTGATGCAGACCGTGGCTGTACCACGGATCTTTGATCTCCAGCGCATAGCTGGGGGAGACGGTGTTGACGCGAGTGGAGCAGTAGATCGCACCCTTCATCATGTTCAGCTTTCCGTCCATCTCGAGGATCTTAGTCTCTGTAGGCGGAATACCGACGCACTCGGTGTTGACTTCCCAACCGTATTTGCCCTGATACTGGATGTTGTGGATGGTGAAGAGGGATTTGATGTTGTGATACCACGGGTTCTTGGAATAGAACAGATAGTAGTATACGGGAACCAGCGCTGTCTGCCAGTCGTTGGTGTGGATGAGGTCGGGATGGAAGTCGATGTAGGGGAGCATCTCGAGGATCGCGCGCGAGAAGAACGCATAGCGCTCGGCGTCGTCATAGAAGCCGTACAGCTTGTCGCGCTTGAAATAATACTCGTTGTCGATAAAATAATAGGTGCAGTCATTCCAGCGAGCCCAGAAGAGACCGCAGTACTGGTGTCTCCACGCAACCGGAACGGTGAAGTTGGTGATGAAATTCATCTGACATTTCAGCTCATACGGGATGGTGCCGTAGAGCGGCATAACGATCCTGCAGTCATGTCCCTTGCGACATATGGTGTGGGGCAGAGAACCTGCCACATCTGCGAGTCCGCCGCTGCCCGCGAAGGGGTTCGCTTCACTCGCGCAGTAAAGAATTTTCATATCTATACCTCCTGTATCTATACGATGGATTTCTTGGCGATGTACATCGGGTAATTCAGCGTGCCCTGCAGCTTCGAGCCGCGGCTGACGCTGACGTCCTTATCGACAACGATGTTGATAAGCTCTGCTTCGTCGCCGATGACGCTGTCCTGCATGATGATGCAGTTCTTGATGACGGCGCCTTCGCCGATCTGTACACCCTTGGAAATGATCGAGTTTTCGACCGTTCCGTTGATCACACAGCCCTGTGCGATCAGCGAGCCCTTGACCGAGCAGTTCAGACCGTAGCGTGACGGAGCGTCGTCCCTGACCTTGGTGTAGATCGGGCGCTTGTAGTTGAACAGGCGATAGCGGGTATCGCGGTCCATGAGCTTCATGTTTGCGTCATAGTACTCCTTGACGGAGCCGATGATCTCGCAGTAGCCGGTCAGCTCATAGGCGAAAACTCTGTATCTGTCGAGCGACTTCTGCAGGACGTCGCGGACAAAGCTGTATTTGGATTCGGACATCGCCTGACGCACAAGACCCATAAGGACATTCTTGCGTACCAAGATGACGCCGATATTGAGGTTGCATACGCGGTCGTCGACCGGCGACGCCATGATGCGGGAGACCTTGCCGGCATCGTCAACGTCGAGGATGCAGCGGAAGTCGTCGGTAATCACCTTGACGGGACGCTTGACATAGACGAAGGTGATGTCAGCGTAGCTCTTCTCCGCAAAGGACAGAACCTTTGAGTAATCCATGTTGTAAACACAGTCGGAGGGGGAGATCAGCACATACTCTTCGTCGCCGTGTTCGATGTAGCCGTGCAGGTTGAAGATCGTCTCGACAACGCTCGCAAAGCTGTGTTCGCCGTAGGGCGGCAGGATCGAAAGACCGCTTCTTCTGCGGGCGAGATCCCAAGCAGAACCCGAACCGACGTGATCCATCAGCGACTGGAAGTTGGATTTCGTCACGATGCCGATGTTGTTGACGCCCGAGTTGGACATATTGGACAGCGGGAAGTCGATCAAACGGTACTTTCCGCCGAAGGGAACCGAGCCGGTGGTGCGATAGGCGGTGAGCTCCGGCAAGTTCTTTTCATTAGTATTCGCAAAAATGAGGCCTAATATTTTATTGCTTGCCATAACTTACACCTCCATATCCTGATCGATCATCGCCTTTACCGGTACGGTAACGCCCTCGCCGATCTTGACGTTTTCGCCGACGACGGTAATGCCCCAGTCGTCGCGGTTTTCCATCTCGGTGGGATTTGCGCCGACCTTGGCATTCTTGCCGATGACGGAATTCTCACAGACGATGGAGAACTGAACGTTCGCGCCTTCCTCGATGATCGCGCCGGGCATGATGATCGACGAGTTAACGGTCGCATCCTTACCGATCTGAACGCCGGAGAAGATGATGGAGAATTCGAGATTGCCGTCAACGTTGCAGCCGTCGGAGATCAGCGAGTTCTGGATATTCGCGGTGTCGCCGACATGGTGGGGCGGCATCATGGGATTGCGGGAGTAGATGTTCTTGAGGTCGAGCTGGAGCTTCGGATCGAGCAGATCCATGTTTGCTTCCCAAAGGCTGTCGATCGTGCCGACGTCCTTCCAGTAGCCTTCAAAGGGATAGGCGACCATCTTCTCGCCGCTCTCGAGCATCAGCGGCAGGACGTCCTTGCCGAAGTCGTTGTGAGAATCGGGATTCTGCGCGTCCTTGATCAGATACTCGCGGATGGTTTTCCATGTAAAGACATAGATGCCCATCGAGGCGTTGGTGCTCTTGGGATGAGCGGGCTTTTCTTCAAATTCATAGATCGAGTTGTCGGGGTTGGTATTGAGAATACCGAAGCGTGAGGCTTCCTCCATCGGAACATCCATCGCGGCGATGGTGCATGCCGCGTTGTTCTCCTTATGGAACTCGATCATATCGGCGTAATCCATCTTGTAGATGTGGTCGCCGGATAAAACAACAATGTAATCGGGATCGTAGCGATCGACGAAACCGATATTCTGATAAATAGCGTTTGCGGTGCCGGAGTACCAGTCGGAACCTTCCTTGCTCTCATACGGCTGCAGGCAGGTGACGCCTGAATGCATACCGTCGAGATCCCACGGCTGACCGTTGCCGACATACTCGTTGAGCTCGAGCGGCTGATACTGTGTCAGCACGCCGACAGCCTCGATGCCGGAATTGATGCAGTTGGAGAGAGGAAAGTCGATGATCCTGTATTTACCTCCGAAGGGTACGGCGGGCTTTGCGATTTTCTTGGTGAGAACGCCGAGACGCGAACCCTGACCGCCGGCAAGCAGCATCGCTACTACTTCTTTCTTAGGTACCATTATATCCTCCAATATTGCTTGCCGAACCCCGGATGACCGGGGCTCAGCACCTTACTTTATTCGTTTAAAGAATTATTTTTCTTCTTTTTTAGCAGTTGCCTTTTTCGCGGCGGGTTTCTTAGCGGGCGCTTTCTTGGCAGCAGGCTTCTTAGCGGCGGCTGCTTTCTTTGCAGGCGCTTTTTCCGCTTTCTTTGCTTCAGCTTCCTTAGCGGCCTTTTTGGCAGCGCGGGTAGCGGCAGCTTTCTTGGCGGCTTCCTTACGCTTTGCAGCAGCTTCCTCAGCCTTGATCTCCTTCGGGCTCTTTTCCTTAGCGACGCACTTGAGGTAGATCGCGCTCATAGGCGGCAGGTTGAGATAGATGCTCTGATCAAAGCCGTGCATCGCTTCGTCAACAGTGCGGATCTCGGTGCCGTTTGTCTTGCCGGTACCGCCGTACTGCTCGTCGTCGGAGTTGAATACCTCTGCATATACGCCGAAGTCCGGAACGCCGATACCGTAGTTCTCGCGGTACATCGGCTGGAAGTTGCAGACAACGATGACGTTGTTGCCTTCCTTGTCGATACGGCGGAACGCGATAACGCTCTGCTGATAGTCGTCATGGTGGATCCAGTTGAAGCCTTCCCATGTAAAGTCGACCTGATACATACACGAGTTCTCTTTATAGAACTCATTCAAAGCGCGGAAGAAGTCGTTGAGCTTCTTATGCTTCTCGAATTCGAGCAGACCCCACTGCAGTTCTTCGGTGGAGTTCCACTCGTCGAACTGACCGATCTCGGCGCCCATGAAGGTGAGCTTCTTGCCGGGATGCGCCATCATGTAGGACATAAATACGCGAACGCCCGCAAACTTCATATCGTAATCGCCGGGCATCTTGTTGATCAGCGAGCCCTTGCCGTAAACGACCTCATCGTGAGAGATGGGGAGGAGGAAGTTCTCGGAGAACGCATAGAGGAAGGAGAAGGTGATGCTGTTGTGATGATAGGGTCTCCACAGCGGATCGAGGGACATATAGGAGAGCATATCGTTCATCCAGCCCATGTTCCACTTATAGTCGAAGCCCAGTCCGCCGTCGGAAACGGGACGGGATACCATCGGCCATGAGGTGGATTCCTCAGCGATCATCATAACGGTCGGATGATGCAGATGAACAGCGGTGTTCAGTCTCTGGATGAATTCTACCGCCTCGAGGTGCTCATGACCGCCGTACTTGTTGGCGACCCACTCGCCGTCTCTGCGGTTGTAGTCGAGGTAGAGCATGGATGCGACCGCGTCGACACGGATGCCGTCTACGTGATACTTATCCAGCCAGAACATCGCGGAGGATACGAGGAAGGAGATGACTTCGTAGCGGGCATAGTCGAAGACATAGGTGCCCCATTCCTTATGCTCACCCTTGCGGCTGTCTTCATATTCATAGCAGTGGATGCCGTCAAAGCGGCCCAGACCGTGCGCGTCCTTGGGGAAGTGAGCGGGTACCCAGTCAAGGATAACGCCGATGCCTTCCTGGTGGCACTTGTCGATGAACGCCATGAACATATCGGGAGAGCCGTAGCGGGAGGTGGGAGCATAGTAACCGGTTACCTGATAGCCCCAGCTGCCGTCAAAGGGATACTCGGTCATCGGCATGAACTCGATATGGGTGTAGCCCATCTGCTTGACATAGGGGATCAGCTCTTCGGCGAGCTTGTCATAGGAGAAGGTGTTGCCGTCGGCATACTTTCTCCAAGAGCCTGCGTGAACCTCATAGATGTTGATGGGGTTCTCAAAATGGTTGTGTTCCATCTTGTACTTGTACCACGCTTCATCATTCCACTGATACTTGTTGTAGTTGTAGATGATGGAAGCGTTGTCGGGACGGGTCTGGGTATGGAACGCGAACGGGTCGGATTTGAGGATCTTCTCAAACCACGGGGTCTCTACGCAATACTTGTAGATCGCAGTCTCGCCGAGGTTGGGGATCCAGCATTCCCACACGCCGCCTTCTGAGATCTTGTGCATATGATTTGCCATTTGATCCCAGCCGTTGAAATCGCCGACAACGGATACGGTCAGCGCGTTGGGCGCCCATACACGGAACATGGTACCCTGAACGCCGTCCATCCAGTAGTCGTGCGCGCCTAAGAAGTCATAAGCGCGTACAGCGTCGCCGCCGTGGAACAGATCAAGAGGATATCTCTCGTCGTTTAAAACATAATTCATAATCTGATTCTCCTTTTATAAGATTCGTGCATAGTAATCGCACATAACTATACAAAGATATAATAGCAAACATTTCAGTTAATTTCAAGTAAAAACAGAAATTCCACTCCAAATTTTTAGTGCATTTTTTATAAAATTTGTCAATTCACTGGTCAATATACACAACATGATACGATAAAATCATCAGTTATTCACAAAATTTTGTTTTTACGAGGCTTGTATCACCCCATACTTTTACGAGGACGATCGGAAAGACAGTGATTTTTGTACAAAATAAATAATATCCGGCGTACTTCTTTCAAAGAAAAATAGCAGGATTGATTAATGTTATGCTTTTAACGGTCCGGGTTTTGAAAAGTCCTTTTCCGGACTGCAAGGAGTGTTTATATGAAGTGTCAAAAGTGCGGCGCAGAGCTGAACGATGCAGCCAAGTTCTGCGGTGTTTGCGGTACGCCGGTCATGAACGTTCAGCCGAATCAGACCGCTGCAAATCTGCCGCAGCCGAACAGCGGCTATTTACAGCAGCCGCAGCCTGATCAGCCCAAGAAGAAGAAAAAGACGAAGGCGATCGTGATCTCCGTGATCGCAGTGATCCTGATCGCGGCGATCGTGACAGGACTGATCCTGTTTTTCAACAGAGATACCGTCAGCGCCGCTGAGCTGGAAGAGGCGAAAAAGCAGTTTGTTCCGCCTGCAGAGGCGTTCGAGATCGATACCTCGCTCGACGATCCCTCCAACGAGCAGATCAAATTCACTTTTGACGGTGAATCCCGCATCGCGAGCTGTGCTTATGAGGTCAACGGCAAGGCGTATGAGGTGAATTACGGGTATGATGATCTGTCCGAGATCCTGACCCTTGAAACGACCTTTAAAAAGCACGTGATCAAAACCGAAAAGATCGAGTACAGCCGCATCACAGAGCCGGATGTGTTCCGACCCGTCGACGGCTACTATGTCCGTTTACCGGAGAAGTATATCCATTCTTCCGGCGACAGCGCCGAACCCGAGGCGCAGAAGGAGACCCAACGCTTCGGTATCGGCAGAGTGATCCCGTCGGATCATACAGAAGCGACTTCCGCTCCTGAGACGCAGGCGGCGACAACGGGCGGTCAGCATGAGCCGCAGGCGATCCCCGAAATCCCCGAGGATCTTGAGAGCTTTGTCAATCGCTACGGCCTGTACTGCGCGAAGGATTACGATTGCCGCCATGCTGTAGAGAACGACCAAAATATCCTGTCCTATATCGTGAACCTGCACTCCTGTGTGGAGATGATGAGCGGTAATAATCTCTATCCCGGCGAGGGCGTGACGACGAGCTTTTCACCGGATGAAGCCGTGAAGTCGTGTCCGTGGGATTCTCACGGGACGGGTGCATGGACCTTTGACCGTCAGGAGGTCGAATGGATCTGCACCAATATTTTCCACCTGCCCGAAAGCGCGATCGATACCTTCTATCAGAAAGCGTACGACGAACAGAAAATGTGGCGCGACGACGATTACTACTATATCTTAGGACTTGGCAAGGGCGATCCCATGGCGCTGACCGGGATCAACCGATTCCAGACCGACGGCGTCTATTATCATGTCGATTACACCGTTTATGAGATGAACGCGCAGGATATGACCCAGAAGGGGAAAGAGATCGCTTCCCACTATATGGTTCTCGAGAAAAAATCCATCGACGGCAAGGAATATTGGACGATGCTGTATCACAGCGACGACGTGCCTTACGTGTTCGAGCCGTTCGATATCAATGGATAACTGAATCTTGATGATTGAGAGTACTGCACATGGTGATATGTGCAGTATTTTCTGTTATAGAAAAATAGCACTTGACATTTCGGCGATTGTATATTATGATAAGCTATGATGTCATAATAGTATCAGTATGACAGTTATGACATACCGAATCCGCGTGGAAGACGGATTCGTACTTTCGTATTAGACTCTCTTCAGAGAGCCGTTATATATAGATATTTTTTATTCCTATTGCCAATCCGTTTGTTACGGATGCTACTGATTTACGGTACGGCTACCCGAGATATGCCGAGCTTTTCGGCAACCGCTATCGGACCCGTACATTTGGTGATACAAAATTGAATATCTGAGTAACGGCACCGTGAGTTGAGTTTGATTCAATATCAAATCAAGGAGGTGTCAATGTATGGATGTATTAAGCATCATCCTCATCGTGGTCGCGCTGATCGTCGGTGCAGGCGTCGGCATTATCGTCGGCAACCTGTACCGCAAGAAGGTCGCCGAGGCTGAGATCGGCAGCGCCGAACAGGAAGCTAAGCGCATTGTCGCGGACGCGATGAAGACGGCTGAGGCGAAGAAGAAGGAAGCGATCCTCGAAGGTAAGGACGAGGTCCATCGCCTGCGCAACGAGAGCGAAAAAGAGCTTTCCGACCGCCGCAAGGAGGTCCAGCGTCAGGAACGCCGCATCCAGCAAAAGGAAGAGACCCTCGACCGAAAGCTCGACAATGTCGAGAAGAAGGAAGACAGGGTTGCCAAAAAGATGAAAGACGCCGAGGCAAGGCTCGCCGAGGTGGAAACAATCAAGAAGAGCCAGTTTGAAATGCTCGAGAGGATCTCGGGCTACACAGTCGATCAGGCAAAGTCTTATTTGCTCAACGAACTGGAAAAGGAATTGTCCCACGAAAAGTCGCTCAAGATCATGGAATATGAGCAGCAGCTTAAGGACGAATCCGACAAGCGCGCCCGCAATATTATCTCGCTCGCGATCCAGCGCTGTGCCGCTGATCAGGTAGCCGAAGCGACCGTATCGGTCGTACCGCTGCCCAATGACGAGATGAAAGGACGCATCATCGGCCGCGAGGGCCGCAACATCCGCGCGATCGAAACGCTCACCGGCGTAGACCTCATCATCGACGATACGCCCGAGGCGATCACCTTATCATCCTTTGAGCCGGTCCGCAGAGAGATCGCCCGTATCTCCCTCGAAAAGCTCATTTCCGACGGCCGTATCCATCCCGCGAGGGTTGAAGAGATGGTCGAAAAAGCCCGCCGCGAGGTCGAGAACAGCATCAAGCAGGCAGGCGAACGCGCGGTGCTTGACGCCGGCGTCAACGGTCTGCATCCGGAGCTTGTCAAGATCTTAGGCAGACTGAAATACCGTACCAGCTACGGTCAAAACGTGCTCAATCATTCGCTCGAGGTCTGCTACCTGTCCGGTATCATCGCCTCTGAGCTGGGGCTGGATCCCACCGTTGCAAAGCGCGCGGGTCTACTGCACGATATCGGCAAGGCGCTCGACCACGAGATCGAGGGCAGCCACGTTGAGATCGGCGTAGACGTCGCCCGCAAGTATAAAGAGAGCGACGCTGTCATCCACGCGATCCAGGCGCACCACGGCGATGTTGAAGCGAAAACGGTCGTCGCCTGTATCGTTCAGGCAGCCGACGCGATCTCAGCCGCTCGTCCCGGCGCTCGCCGCGAGAACCTTGAAAACTATATCAAGCGTCTGCAAAAGCTTGAGGAAGTCGCTTCGTCCTTCAAGGGCGTCGAAACCTCCTTTGCCATTCAGGCGGGTCGTGAGATCCGAATCATGGTCAAGCCCGAGCAGGTCAAGGATGATTCCATGGCTTCGCTGGCGCGCGATATCTGCAAGAAGATCGAAGAGGATCTCGAGTATCCCGGTCAGATCAAGGTCAATATCATCCGCGAATCCCGCGCGATCGATTACGCAAAGTAAGACAAAACACCGCTTCAAACATGAAGCGGTGTTTTTTACTTGTTAGTAACTGAATGATATATTATATCAGTAATCCCAAACCGGCACGTATTTTTTGTCTGCGCTTGACAGCTCCTGGGCGAATCCGTCCAGTTCGAGCTCGTACAGCTTGTCCAGCACCTTTTGATATTCGCGCGCTGTCACGCGTCGATTGATATCGGGGTAATCCGACGCTTTTCCCGCGGGAAAATACTGGCTCATCAGGCTCACCGGGGTCTTATTGTTCCAATTTTGTTTGATGATTTCCAAAACGCCGATGCTGTTTTTGGTGTGCGACGGCAGTACCAGATGGCGTATCATCACGCCTTTTTTCAGTAAACCGTCCTCAATGATGCAATCTCCCGTTTGGCGGAGCATTTCGCCGATCGCAGCGGTCGCGGTCTCCACATAATCGCTGCAGGCGGAGAGCTGGTTTGCAAGCGCATTGTCGCTGTACTTGAAGTCCGGCAGATAGACGTCGATGATCCCGTCGAGCTTTCTCAGACTTTCGACCTTGTCATAGCCTGAGGAGTTGTAGATCAGCGGAAGCTTCGGATGATAATAGCTGAGGCTCTCGAGAATCGCGTCGACATAATGTGTCGGGGTGACAAATTCAATATTATGTACGCCCATCGCTTCCAAGCGTCGGTATTCCTCGCTGAGCTGATAGGGCGTGATATACCTGCCGGTATCCTGCGACGAGATCGCGTAGTTCTGGCAGTAGACACATCTCAGCGAGCATCCGGAAAAGAAAATCGTTCCGGCGCCGCCGGTACCGCTGAGTATCGGCTCCTCATCATAATGCGGCGCGATCCGCGCGATCTTCGGCAGACTGCCGACGCCGCAGAAGCCGCCTTCATATTCGGTTCTCTCGATATTGCAGTTGCGCGGGCAGAGATCACACAGCATACCGTCACCGCCTTTCATGCTTATAATATCATAAAAGCGGCGAATTGCCAAGTAGCTGCGTATCTATGTAACTTCAAAGTCAAAGAGGAACTCCTCGATCGCCTGCCCCAGATGCTCCGGCTCTAAATGCTCGCGATTAAAGCGTGCGACCAGCGCCTCAACCTTGTCGCGTTCTACAGACACATCCCGCACGACGCGTGACATTTCACCATCGTCAAATACCGCGACGCCGTATGTTTCATAGAAACCGACACTGCGGTCATACATGGTCTGCACAAACAGCCTGTATTCTTTCATATACCCACCTCTGTGAAAATATATCACAAGTACAGTGAAATAATATCACCTATTTTGAAGGATTGCAAGCATTTCTACAAAAGTGTAATCATCATTACAGAATTCGTCAAAATGGTATCAAATATTCTGCGCTGAATCGGGGGAAAGTTATTGAAAATCCGCTTATTCTGTGCTATGATGGAGTTCCGAAAACCTAAAACGCTGTCGGGAGTTCCAAGCGAATGCGACTGCTGACCCGTGACCCCTTTTGCAATCGTTGATGTGACGCCGACAGCGGCGCGAATCCCTGAAAATGACAACAAAAGCATATAGCATTATCTACCGCGGCATGCTATGTTTTTGCAGTCACAGACAGGCTCGCTGATTATTACCGCGGCAACGAATATGTAATTATGGTTTAGGTAAAATTTATGGAAAATATGATCTATGTAGAGAATCTACGAAAAGAATTTAAGAAAATTATTAAAGAACCGGGCTTCAAAGGCTCGGTCAAAGCGCTTTTCAAGCCGAACAAGGAGATCGTCAAGGCGGTTGACGGGATTTCGTTCAACGTGCCGAAAGGCGAGATCCTCGGCTTTATCGGTCCGAACGGTGCAGGCAAGAGCACGGTCATCAAAATGTTGACCGGTATCCTCATGCCCACCTCCGGAAAATGTGTCATCAATGGACAGATCCCTCAGGAGAACCGCAAGAACTATGTCAAAGAGATCGGCGTCGTCTTCGGTCAGCGGACGCAGCTGTGGTGGGATCTGGCATTAAGAGAAACCTATTCCGTCTTAAAAGAGATCTACGACGTGCCTGACGAAAAATACAAGCAGCGCATGGAATTTCTTAACGAAGTGCTGGAGCTGGAGAGCTTTATCACCAGCCCTGTGCGCACCTTGTCGCTCGGTCAGCGGATGCGCGCCGATATCGCGGCGTCGCTGCTGCACTCTCCGAAGGTACTGTTTCTCGACGAGCCGACCATCGGACTGGACGTCGTGGTCAAGGAGAATATCCGCAACGCGATCAAAAAGATCAACGAGGAAGAGGGGACGACAGTCATCCTGACGACCCATGATCTGAGCGATATCGAGCTGCTGTGCAACCGAATCGTCATGATCGACAAGGGCAAAAAGGTCTTTGACGGCGAGATCGCCGCACTCAAACGCAATTTCGGCAACGTCCGCACCTTTGCTTTTGAGTTGGTCAATGCCGCAGATTTTGGTAAACTGGATTATAGAATGCAGTACAGACTATCCGATGATGATATCACCGTTGAACGTGACAAAAACTCAGTAACCATCAAGTTTAACGCCGATAAGGTCAATATAGAAGATATTATCGCTTATACCCTTTCTAAGGTACATATCACCGATATGCAGGTCAAGGATGTTGACATCGAGGATATCATCAAGCGACTGTATCTCAAAGGGGTGGATGTATGAGCAGAGTAAAACGCTTTTTCCGTACCTACACACCTTTTACCCGCTCCGGGATGCAGGAGCTGATCGCCTACCGCGCGAATTTCATCTGCTTTTTCCTCGGCGAGATCATCTCGGCGTTCATCATGTACTTTGTCTGGAAGGCGGTTTTCCTCAGCTCCGACAGCGACACCTTCATGGGATTTACGATGGAGGATATGACGGTTTACCTGTTTATCGTCTTTCTGACCGGGTATATGACCTATTCCGACGGTGCGTTCGCCGTGGGAGAGGAGATCATCGACGGCTCGATCGCGATCCGCATGATCCGTCCCTGTTCCTTTGAGATGTGCTTTTTGTTCAAGGAGATCGGCAACCGCATCATCAGTATCGCGCTGATCTTTGTCCCGATGGTACTGGGGGTCGAGGTGTACCGCTATGCCGTCACAGGCGAGGTCAGGTTCAACCTGATGTACTTCGGCTTTTATATCGTCAGCACGGTCATCGCCTATATGATCTCGTTCTATTTCAACGTGATTTACGGCTTCATGGCGTTCTTTTTCAAGAATCTGTGGGGTACATCGCTGATCAAAGAAACGGTCGTCGGATTCCTGTCCGGCGGTACGATCCCGCTTGCATTCCTGCCCGCAGGACTGGCAACGGTGCTGAATTTTCTGCCGTTCGCATCGCTGGCATATACGCCCGTCATGATCTACATGGGGATGTATTCGATCGGCGAGATCTTCGGCTATATGGCGCTGCAGGTATTCTGGCTGCTGGTGATGATGGGTCTGTCAAAGCTCGTCTGGCACAGTGCGGTCAAGCATCTGTCGATACAGGGAGGTTGAAGATATGAAACGTTATTTTCGTCTCCACCGCATTTTCGTTGTTCAGTATCTCAAGCGGCTGATGGAGTACAAGGTCGACTTTCTCCTCGGCGCGATCGGACTGGTGATCGCACAGGCGATCCAGATCCTGTTTATCGGCATCATTTTCAGCCAGATCCCGAAGCTGCAGGGATGGTCTTTTGAGGAGATCCTGTTCATCTACGGCTTTTCGCTGATCCCGAAATCCGTCGATCACCTGTTCTTCGATAATCTCTGGATGGTCGGCTACCGCATCATTCGCAAGGGCGAGTTCGATAAATACCTCACCCGCCCGATCAACAGCCTCTATCATGTGCTGGTCGAGAATTTCTGCGTCGATGCATTCGGCGAGATGCTGACCTGTATCCTGCTGCTGGGGTATGCGATCCCGCGGCTGAGCCTGCCGTTCCACTGGTATACGATCCCGCTGCTGCTGGTCGTTGTGGTATTTGCGACAATGATCTATACAGCGCTGAAGATTATGACCTCTGCGATCTCGTTCTGGACGAAGCAGAGCGGTCATATCACGCATATGCTGTATATGACCAACGATTTTTCAAAATATCCCGTTTCCATTTATAATAAGGCGGTACAGGCGATCATCACCTATGTGATCCCGTTTGCTTTCACCGCGTATTTTCCGGCGAGCTATTTTTTGACCGACAGCGACCCGCTGTTTTGCATCGGCGGCACGGTGATCGCCGGTACAGTGCTGATGACGATCGCACTCTTTGTGTGGCACAGAGGCGTCAATGCTTACGAATCCGCCGGTTCATAATGAGGTAAATCACCTATGTCCAATCCGTTTTTGTATGTATCCGAAACCGACAAAACCGAATATCTGACGCCGCGCGTATCGCTCAACCGAGCAGTGATGGCGAAATGTCCGACCGACGGAATCGAGGAAGGGCTTGATGGCAAGCGCTTCAAAGACCTGTTCTCGCCGGAATCTATCGTCGCTGAGATGCGCCGCGTATCGCGCTATTACGGAGTGGATTACTCACATTTGCCGGATTTTCTGCTGCCGAAAGAGCTTGACAAGGCGCTCAAATCCGAGGATGTCCGCTATCGCCAGATGGCGGAGCGCGTCACGCAAAAATTCGGCAACCGCTTGGGACTGCTGCTGCTGACGCTGAAAACCGGACTTCCTGAGAATCGCGCTGCGCGCAGTGATTGGGACGATGCCTGCTGGGATTGTTGGAAAAACCTCGACACCGTGATCCTGCTCGGCGGACTTGCCAGCTCGCGGCTCGGAAGACGTTTCAAGGAGCAGGTGCAGAACGTCTTTGATCACGCCGGCGTCAAGCCGTACAATATCGTTTTGTTCGAAAACGGCGCTTACCTCGGCGTGATGGGACTGGGTCAGCGAATGATGGAGGACGATACCACATCGCTGATTTTCGATATGGGGCAGACCTATTTCAAACGTGCCGTTCTGAAAAAATCCGGCGGGATCATCAGCGCGATCAATACGCTTGACAGCTTGCCGTCACGCTATATGAAAATCGATTTTGAGGACGAGGGCGACAAGCTTGCCTTTGCCTACGACCTGCATAACTACATCCTCAACATCGTGTCCAGCACCTATAAAGAGGCGTCCCAGTCAGCACAGCTGAGCGATCAGATTCTTATCAGCATTGCGAATTACACCCATTCCGGCATTCTTAACCCGATCCGCGGCGGCTATGCAAAGCTCAGCCTGATGGGAGAGAACTATGCCGACCTGCTGAATGAACAGCTCTCGGGAGAGTTAAGGCGCAATATCGAGGTGCGTCTGGTGCACGACGCGACGGCGACTGCGCTGTATTTCTCCGATGTGCCGGATTCTGTCTGTATTACGCTCGGAACGGGCTTCGGCGTCGGATTCCCCGAGATTATTCTATAAACGAACGGACTACGATCCGGTAAGCGGCTGCGTACTGACGCGGCCGTTTCATTTTGTCGGCAATTTTGTGAAATATTTCCCTTGCTTTGTTGGAATTGACCAAATTGAGCAAAAAAAGATTGTGCAATAATCTGTCGGAAAATCGGCAGTTTTTCATTTATTCTTTTTCTCCAATATGCTATAATGAATATAACTGGAATTCGGTTATTTTAACTCTATTCATTAAGGAGAGGATTTTATGAAATCACGCAGGATCATCTCAGTTCTGCTGACTGTCATGCTGCTGATTTCCACCGTCAGTATCGTCGCTCAGGCATACGATGCTGATTTGGCGGAGACCGGCGCGTATTACAATCAGACGACCTATGAGAATTATGCAACCAAGGCTGCCGCAGAGAACGGCTACGGCTGCACCTACACTAAGGCGTCCACTACCTTCAAGGTATGGGCTCCCGAGGCGACCTCTGTTGAGGTCAAGCGCTATACTACCGGTACCGACGCCGAGTCGGGCGCGGCTGTATTAGGCACTACCAAGATGAACTACAACAGCTCCACCGGTAACTGGACGCTGACACTGTCCGGCGACCACAAGAACGAGTATTACACCTACATCGTCAACCGCAGCGGCGTTCTCAACGAGACACAGGACCCCTATGCCAAGGCTGCGGGCGCAAACGGCAACCGTTCCATGATCTGTGACCTCGATTCCACCGATCCCGAGGGTTGGAATAACGATAAGCACGTGTTCTTTGACAACCCCGGCGAAGCTGTCGTCTGGGAAATCCATGTTCGTGATTTCTCAATCGATGTTTCCTCCGGCGTCAGCGACGCAAACAAGGGTAAGTATCTTGCATTTACTGAGGGCAACACGACTGTTAACGGTGCGGGCAAGGTAGCCTCCTGCGTAGACTATCTTGTTGAGCATAACGTCAACTGTGTACAGCTCATGCCGATCGAGGACTTTGCATCCATCGACGAGACCGACGATGCTGTCCGCCGCAACTGGGGTTACGATCCCAAGAACTATAACGTTCCCGAAGGCTCCTACTCCTCTGATCCTTATAACGGCAACACCCGTATCACAGAGTTCAAGATGCTGGTTCAGGCGCTGCATGACCGCGGTATCGCTGTCGTCATGGACGTCGTTTACAACCATACCTTTGTTCGCGACGGCTCCTGCCTTAACCTGACAACTCCGAACTATTACTACCGTAAGAGCGGTGCAAACAGCTATTACAACGGTTCGGGTCTCGGCAGCGTTCTGTCCTCCGAGAAGGCGATGACCTCCAAATATATATCTGATTCACTCTGCTACTGGGTCAATGAATACCACATCGACGGCTTCCGCTTCGACCTGATGGGCTGCCACGATGTACCTAATGTCAAGAAATGGCGCTCTGCTCTCGATCAAATCGACCAGCGCGTCCTGATGTACGGCGAACCTTGGGCGGGCGGCTCCGATAACGGTATCTCTAACGGCGTTTCTCCGGGATCGCTTTCTCAGCTGACTCGCGTCGGTGCGTTCAACCAGACCTATTCCGATGCCCTCAAGGGTAATCACGAGAAGAATAACACCGACGGCGCAGGCTTCCTGCAGGGTCAATCCGATTCAGAGATTAAAAAGGCAGGCGCCGGTCAGGCAACCTACTTCCCCGGCGCAAAGGTCAATCAGTTTATCAACTATACGGATAACCACGATAACCTGACACTTTTCGATAAGATTCTCGCCTCAAACGGTACCTCCGGATTCAGCGTTGGTGAAGACGGTAAGGCGGGCACCAGAGATCTGTATACGGTCAACAAGAACGCTGTCAATAACCCTGGCGCCAAGGTGCTCTCGCAGATGAAGCTGGCGCTGACCTCGGCGTTGACCTCTCAGGGTATTCCGTTCACCGTAGCGGGTACCGAGTTCTGCCGCACCAAGTACGGCGACAAGAACTCCTACCGTTCTGCTGATCAGTTGAATGCCATCGACTGGAACCGTGCCTCTACCTATTCAGAGGTCGCCAATTACTATGCCGGTCTGATCGCGATCCGTAAGGCGTTTAATGCGTTCACAAACAATACCTCGGTTGCGACCACGACTGTCAACGGCTGTACTGCATGGCAGATCAGCAACAGCGCCTCCGGTCAGTGGAGCAAGATCATCGTCGCGCTGAACAATACCTCAGCCGCGAAATCGATCACCTGCTCCGGCAGCTGGACTGTCGTTGCGAACGGTACCAAGTCCGGCACCACTGCGCTTGCTACTGCTTCCGGTTCCTACAGCGTTCCCGCTTACTCCGGCGTTGTACTGGTAGACTCCGCTTCCTTCGGCAACTATAAGCAGCCGAACCCCGGCACCTCTACCGTCATCACCGAGCATTATACCCGCGACTCCGCGACCGGTTCCTATACCAAGGTCAAGACAGAAACCGCGAAATATAAGGAAGGTCAGACATGGCGTGCTTCCAAGAATCTGAGCCTGCTCTTTGACCATAACTTTGATAAGGCAGAGTCCACCGCTGCCGGCAACGCGACCTACGGCTCCGTTACCGCAGGCACTACCACGACCGTCAAGTTCTACTACACCCGCAACACCAAGTCGGGTTACCTGACCGTCAACTTCCTCAATACCTCCGGCGGTGCGCGCATCAAGACCCCGCTGAAGTTCCGTATGCGCCAGGGCGATCCCTACGCCGTTCCCGCGACTAAGGTCATGGGCTACGAGCTGGATACTACCCGTTATCCGGCGATGACCCGCGGCACCTTCGACGCAGACCATCCTGTAACCTTCAACTTCTATTATAAGAAGCTGACCAATACTACCACCCGCGTCCACTTCTACAAAACCGGAACAAAGTTTGCCAATACTATGACAATTCTCTGCTACGCGTATGATGATGACGGAAATGAGGCACTCGGCGCATGGTCGGATCAGACAAAGGGTACTGCCGGTATGAAGAATGATACCTCGATGGGTACCGGCTGGGTTTATATTGATGTACCTACATCATCCTGCTATGTTATGTTCCACTATGGCTCAGATCAGCTTCCCGATCAAGGCGAGCCCGGCTATGTCGTATCCGGTGAAGCATGGATTAAAGCAGGCGTCGTATCTTTCAGCAATAGGATCGTTACCTCTCATATCGATCTCAAGACCGGTAAGCAGGTATCAGCCGACGTCAGCAAGCAGAGTGACAACGTGAATACCACTATGACGTATACCACCTCGCCGGTGACAACGCTGAACCGCGAGTATATCGCTCCGGCGAACGCTTCCGGTTTCTATGAAGCAGGCGTTACCAACGTCGTTTACCTCTATGAAGAAGCAGGCGAAAAGCCCACCGATCCGCCGACACAGCCTCCGACACCCGCTCCCGGCTCAGGCAAGCTGATGGGCGACGCAGATGACGATGACAAGGTCACCGTACTTGATGCGACCCGCATCCAGCGCGTGCTTGCCGATCTGAACAAGAAGAGCGAGTTCTATGATATCGTCGGCGACGTCGATCAGGACGGCAAGGTTACCATCCTTGATGCAACCGTGATCCAGAGATACATGGCGGGTATCAAGGTCCCCGATACCTATAAGATCAATGTCCGCGTACAGAGCGACCCGGTCAATCCGACGACCGGTCCTGTCACTCCGACGACACCTGACCCGACCGATCCTCCGTACGTGCCTCCGACAGATCCGCCTTATTATCCGACCGATCCGCCCATCGGTGATGAAGTCACCATTTACTTCACCAATAATAAGTATTGGGATTCCGTCTATGCCTACATCTGGGAAGACGGCGGTGAAGGCTACTGGCCGGGCGATCCGCTCTATGCGATCGGTTCCAACGAGTACGGTCAGGATATCTATGAGGTAACCCTCAGCTCTACCGCAAACGTTATCTTCAACGACGGCAACGACACCGGTCAGACCACCGACATCAGAGTCAGCGACCTGTTTGAAAACGCGATCTACTGCCTCGACGAGATGGACGAAAGCGGACACTACCTCTATGGCGAGTGGACCTACAATCCCGACGATCCCGGCCCCGGTCCCGGACCTCAGCCCGGCGGCGGTAAGATGTACATGGTACCGTCTACCGAGTGGAAGTCCGACGGCGCTCGCTTTGCCGCATACTTCTTCGAGGGCGATAGCTATCAATGGGCAAACATGAAGTATGCCGGTGAGAACCTCTACTCCGTAGACATTCCCGACGGCTACAGCAACATCATCTTTGTCCGTATGAACGGCGCTACTACCGAGAACACATGGGATAATAAGTGGAACCAGACCGCAGATCTTTCGATCGAGGACGGCGGCACTTATACCATCAACGGTTGGGAACAAGGCTGATCCCATCGCCAATCAAACATAATTCAAGAGCCCTGCTTCGGCACAATATCATTAAGTTAATACGACAATAAGAAATACCTCGTACTCAAATAAGGGTACGGGGTATTTTTTTGAATATTTTTTCAAAAAAAGGCTTGACAAATAAGCAAAAATGTGCGGCTGATTTTGTTCGACGAAACGAACAAAATCAGCCCTTGTAATTAGGAGTAAATCCAATCTTAATTACAAGGAGAAATCAAATGAGTTACGTGTCCAATCTTAAAAAGTCACTGAATAAGTGTATTGAAAGTATTGCTGCTAACCGTGGTGAATATTGCTTGAATCCAAATAAAGATTTCACAAGACATCGAAAAGTTGATTTTTCTTCAGTCGTTAAAGCTATCCTTTGTTTTGGAGGTAAGTCGTTAAATAAAGAAATACTGGAATGCTTCGGCTTTAGCCCGGATA
>CACYPH010000009.1 GCA_902776185.1 uncultured Ruminococcus sp. | reverse complement strand
GACAATGAAACTTGATCTGAGCGGCTTTGACTTCTCAACCAGGACCGGCGCGAAGATGACCGTTACTTGGACGCCTGACGAAGAGGCGACAGATGCTCCGACAGATGCTCCTACAGACGCACCGACAGATGCACCGACAGATGCACCGACAGATGCACCGACAGATGCACCGACAGACGCTCCGACAGATGCTCCGACCGATGCTCCGACAGATGCACCGACAGATGCTCCGACAGATACACCCACAGATGCACCGACAGACGCACCCACCGATGCACCGACAGATGCACCGACAGACGCTCCGACAGATGCACCCACAGATGCTCCTGAGCCTATCTGCGGCGATGTAGATGGTGATGGCAACGTCAATATCTTTGACGCTTCGTATATTCAGAAGTGGTTAGCCGGTATGGATGGCTATAAAGTACTGACTCCCGCTCAGGAAAAGGCCGGAGACGTAGATGGCGACGGCAAGGTAACGATCGTTGACGCTACTCATATCCAGCGCCATATTGCCGGAATGTATCCGCTTCCTTATGTAGCTCCTCCCACAGAAGCTCCTACTGAAGCTCCCACAGCGGCTCCCACCGAAGCTCCTACTGAAGCTCCCACAGCGGCTCCCACCGAAGCTCCGACTGAGGCTCCCACTGAGGCTCCTACCGAGGCTCCTACTGAGGCTCCCACAGCGGCTCCCACCGAGGCTCCCACAGAAGCTCCTGTTGAGACCCGCATCCCCAACGGTTACTATCTGATCAGCTCAACTCAGGAATGGAATGTTGACAATCTGGCAGCTGCCGATCAGCTGACCGAGAGCGAAGATATGTACATCATCAAGACTTCCATGACAGTCGGTACCGGCTACAAGGTTGTCGAGGTCAAGAACGACGCGATTGCTACATGGTATCCGGATGGTGCCGGTAATGAGTACGTAGCTGATGAGAATCACGGTGCGGTTTCGAGAAAGACCGGTTCCACAACTGTATGCTTCCGTCCTACAGAGAACGCAAATTGGGCTGAATTCGGCGGCTATATGTACGTTGAACCCGCTATCAAAACCGGTAGCTACTATCTGACCGGCGATTTCACCGACACAGTTACCGGCAGACATTTCAGCTGGGCTGACGACGGCGCTATCGACGGCAACATGGAATTCAAGTTGGTCGAAGACGGTCTTTATAAGCTGGAGGGCGTTCAGCTGACATCAACCAGCGTCTTTAAGATCCGCAACGCCAACAAGAGACTGACTCAGTACAACGATTGGTATCCGGATGGCATGGATAATGACCGCTCCGTTTACGAAGACGGTATCTACACCATTTACTTCCGTCCGGCAGGCGATGGTTCTGCTGAGGATGGCTGGGAGTATATCCACTATCAGGGTGACGGCGATGGCTGTACGGCTGACGGTACTCCCGAAAATCCTGCCGCTAACCACGGCGCTACAAGAGGCGGTTTCATGTACAAAGTCGTGAAGACCGGCGATATCGCCTGATTCTCTTCATCATCTGCGATAACGCACGACAGTTTGCTGTCAGTACGACATAGCGTATGAGTGAACGATCCCCGCTGCGGAATCCACAGCGGGGATTTTTGCGCGTTATCATCGACGACGACACTATATTTTTCTTGCCAAAAACAGGCGAATGTGGTAAAATACGATCGTAAGTAATCCTATTGAAAAAAGGAACACAATCGAGGAGATCAACCATGAGTAAGAAACCATCCCTGCGCGAACCGATCGAACGTGTTCAGGCGTCACCGGAAAAAGGCTTGACGGCTGAACAGGTCGAGGAACGTGTCAAAAAGGGCTATGTCAATATCGCAACCGACCCGAATGAAAAAAGCACGCTGAAGATCATCGCCGGTAATCTGTTCACTTTCTTTAATATCGTACTGTTGACTATTGCGGGTATTTTTATCTTTTTCATGATCTATCTGAGCGCTATCGGGCGTAATGATATCGTCGATTCTCGTTTTGGCTTTTCCAAATTCGTCTTTCTGATCCCGGCGCTGATGAATGTCGCGATGGGCTCTTTTCAGGAGATCAAGAGCCTGAGCGTTATCAAAAAGCTCCGCATCGTCACCAGCACTAAGAGCCGCGTCATCCGCAGCGGCGAGACACAGGCGGTCGATGCTTCCGAGATCGTTTTGGATGATATCGTTGCGATCTCGGCGGGCGATCAGGCGACCGCTGATTTGATCGTGCTGTCCGGCGAGGTCGACGTGGACGAATCTATGCTCACCGGCGAAGCGGATCATGTCAAAAAGCGCGTCGGCGATTCGATCCTGTCCGGTTCGTCGATCATCGTCGGATCTGCAAAGTGCCGCGCCGATAAGATCGGCGACGATACCTATGCCGCAGAGCTGACCCGCAAGGTCAAGAGCACTTCCGGCCACAAGTCCGAGCTGATGACATCCATCATGAAGATCATCAAGATCTTGACGATCGGTCTATGTATCGTTGTGGCGGTTGTTTCAGCGACTTTGATTTACAAAATCAGCGTCAACGGCGCCAACGCCGCTATCTGGGACGGAATGAAACTGTCTCTTGACGATCCTGTTTCGTGGTCGCTGATCGTCTTGACAGACGGTATGTTCGGTATCGGTATGATCCCGACGGGTCTGGTCCTGACGACGTCCGTCGCATTAATGGTCTCCATCGCACAGCTGACCAAAAAGCAGACCCTTGTTCAGGAGCTGTATTCGCTGGAGAATCTCTCCCGTGTAGATGTGATCTGCCTCGATAAAACCGGTACTTTGACCGACGGCACGATGTCGGTCTGCGATGTGAAATCATTTATTCCCGAAGAGGAGGTCGAGCGTCATGCCCGCGCGCTGATGGGCGCGTTCGAAGAGCGCAACGCGACCTCTGAGGCGGTTTTCGAAAAATTCGGCGCTGATCAAAGTGCCGAGGTCAAAGAAGTCATCCCGTTCTCCAGCGCGGTTAAATATTCCGGCTTGGTTTACAACGACGGCAAAAAGCTCTTGATGGGCGCGCCGGACTATCTGCTGGATGAAAAAGACGAACGTTTTTCCTACGTGGTCGAACGCGCAAAAGAGGGCAACCGCGTAATCGCGCTGACCCTCGACGGAGAGCTGATCGCATTTATCGCGATTGAAGATCATATCCGCGATACCGCGGAGGATACCCTGAGGTTTTTCCGCGAAAACGGCGTGACCGTCAAGGTCATCTCCGGCGATAACCCGCTGACCGTCAGCATGATCGCGCAGAAATGCGGCATTGAAAACGCCGATCAATACATATCTCTCGCGGGTGTCCCGCTGGAGGATATCCCGAAGATTGCCGAGGAATACACCGTCTTTGCTCGTGTATCACCCGAGCAGAAGGAAGCGCTTGTCGCTGCACTGCAGGCGAACAAGCATAAGGTTGCGATGACCGGCGACGGCGTCAACGATATCCTCGCCCTGCGCCGTTCGGATTCCTCCATCACCTTTGCCAAGGCGACCGACGCCGCAAAATCCTGCTCCGACGTCGTCCTGCTGGATAACGATTTCAGCCACCTTAAAGAGGTCGTCGGAGAGGGCAGACGCGTCATCGGCAATATCCAGAAGACAGCAGTCCTCTATTTGATGAAATCTACGATCGTATTCATCCTCGCGTTCGCGCTGATCCCGCTCGCAAAAGCACAGATGTGGTTCTCGATCGAGAATATGTATATGCTGGAGGCGGCAGTCATCGGCACAGGCGGTTTCCTGCTGTCGCTCGAGCCGCGGCGCACGCCTGTCAAAGGCTCGTTTCTCAAGAATATTATATCCCAGTCAATCGCGGCGGGAGCGTTGGCGAGCGTTGCGGTATTACTGCCGATCCTCTTGAATACGATCCCGAAGTATTACGGATACACACCCTTTATCACTGATGACAGCGTTCGCCCGATGATGACGCTCCTCACCTCCATCGCCGGTATCGTCGTTGTGTTCTCGATGAGTATCCCGTTCAATAAATACCGTTCCAAGGCGCTTGCCGCAGTGATTTTTGTCGCGGCATTCCTCGGATTATTGCTTCCGACCGCATTCATCGGCGGCGAGGCTGTCGGCGGATCGATGGTTCAGTTCGACGCCGCAGCCGGTCAGACGATCTTCGACTCCCAGCTTGTCTTAGAGATGTTCCGCCCAATGAATTCTCCGGTCATCCGAACTCTGGTAGGCGATGATAGCAACTTTATTATCCTGCGCGTGTTCCTGTATGTTGCGATCCCCGCATTCATTCTGGTGCGTTTCGCAGTGGAAAATTACGCGCGCAAGGAATACAAGGACGTCAAGAAAAACCGTGCGTTCCGTATTGCCAGACGCCTGATGCTGACATCCGGCTTCGTACTGATCCTGCAGTCGCTGCTGACGATCGCTCAGCTGCTCCTTTCTTACGGAGAAATCAGCCAGGAGATCGGCACGGCAGGTTATGTCATCTTTGCGGCGATCGTCATAATCGTAGTTGCGATCCAGCTTGCGATCGGCGTGATTGGGTATCTGGTCTGGAAAGATCCGACCAAGAAGATGATCAAGGTCAGTTTTGCGGCAGGTCTCGTGCTCTTTGTGCTGGCAGTACTGCCGGTAATCCTGACCGGTTCTATTGACGATTCCGGAAATCCGCTGGTTTTTGCCGACAGCGCCGTTACGCTGATCCTTTCGGTCGGATATATTATCGGCGCGGTGATCGTGCGCGCTAACTTCAAGCTGGCACGACAGAAACGCGTCAATTGATCTGCTCCGGCAGATGGAATCATTATGAATAGAATGCCGCCGATTCGTACATCCGGAATCGGCGGCTGTTTTATGTGTAGAGCACTTTTTGTATTACTTGGAATAAATATGTTATAGTTTTGTCAACTATACTTTGTTGGCATAATTGTTGCGCCTGACATCCGCCGGATAGGGAGGAGATAGCGGATATCGTCTTTGGATCGCCCTGCGATCAGTAGAAGCCCGATCTACGCTCTCGTTAAAAATGCCATCCTATGGCATTTTTGTCTGCGGATTGCTCTGACGCTTAATTCTTGACACACTCGCTTTCAAGTCCTGTCAGCCGCACTTTGCTTGTATAGTTGAACAGAGGGTATCCAAACGGATACCCTCTGTTCAATGGTGCGCCTGACATCCGTTGAATAGGGAGAAGACGCCGGATATCGTCTTTGGATCGCCCAGCAATCGACAGAAGCCCGATCTGCGCTCTCCCTCAAAACAGTCCCCCGGACTGTTTTGACCCGCGTTCGGAACGACTTTGCGTTCCTCGCTTGGTACGGTCGCCTTCAAGTCCTGTCAGCCGCACAAATGTGTCAAATCAAATAAAGGGCACCCAATTGGGTACCCTTTATTTGAATGGTCCGAGTGTTCATAACGCAAGTGAATTTGATTCTTTGCTCATTTCTTCCGCTTGTTTTTCAAGTGCGCGGTAGTCGATTTTGCCGATAGGGGTAAGGGGTAAAGAATCTACAAAAACAAAATCAACCGGCTGGGCGTATTCAGGCAGTTCTTTTTGGCATAACTCTCGCAGTTTTGCTTTGACTACGGCATTTTCTTTGCAACTTTTAACAACCGCAAAGACAATGGGACGCTGCCCTTGATAATGGCCCTTATCGGTTACACCTACTGCACAGCAAGATTCAATATATTCACTCTTTGAAATCACATTTTCAACTTGAGATGGAAATACTTTGAAGCCGTCATGCCGAACAATTAGACGTTTAACTCGCCCATCGATATATAAAAAACCATCTTCATCCATGTGTCCAATATCCCCAGAGTGAATCCAAACCGTACCGTCAGCGTGTTTGCGCAATATTTTTTCCGTTTCACTTGGTTGATGGTAATAACCGAGCATAACGGTCGGGGCAGTCATGCAGATTTCGCCGGTTTCTCCGTATTTTTGTTCTTTACCCGTCTCGGCATTGAAAACTGAAATAATGGTTTTTATATGAGGAATGCCAGCGCTTTGTTTACGGTTGACGTTACCATGACAAGATGCGGCTGCTGAACTAATCTCCGTCATTCCGTAGCCTTTTGCAATCGGATATTTGCTTTTATGCGCTTTTAAAAAAGCATTTATATCATCCTCAAAGTTCTCAGGTATTCCATCGCCTCCAGCACCAGCGCTTTCAAAAAAGTCCAAGTTGTATCCATTCATCTTCGGATTGTTTTTTAGTTTTTCAAAATGTGCGGGAACCCCCAACATATGTGCCGGTTTATATTTTATAACCAAATTCGCAAACCCTTCAGGATCAAACTTCGGGACTAATACATCGGTTAATCCAAGAACTAACGGCATGTGTATTCCGCAAACGACGCCATACGCAATAAACGGAGGCATTATGTTTAAGAACTTCTGTTCTCTATTGAATTCAACCCCAAGCAAGCGGTATTGCAAAGCCATGATATTTAGATTATCGTTGCTCAGCATAACACCTTTCGGTGTTCCGGTCGTTCCGCCGGTATGCACGATTACACAGCAGGTATCTTTTTTGTACGATGAATAGTCGGGCGTAGCATCTTTGCCTTGATTAACAAAATCTGTCCAAACAATACAACGCTCCGATCGTTTTGGAGATTTGCCTTTGAGTTTATTGGAAAGCAAGAACAATGCTTTTTTCGGCTGCGGCAGAGAGTCGGCAGGGGAAGCAACGACAATCTTTCGCACATTCGTGCCGAGAATCGCTTTTTCGATTTTCGGAAGAGCAACATCAATGGTCAGCACGAGATTTGCGCCTACTTCGTCAATATATTTCATGATTCCTTCCGTGCTTGTACGCGGATCTACCATGTTGGAGATTGCACCAAGACGATTCAGACCGTAAAAGGCGTAAATCGTCTCCGGCGTCGTAACGGTAGTCATGACAACGATGTCGCCCGCTTTCACGCCAAGCGCAGAAAACGCCTTTGCCGCTTTTTCTATGTTTCCAAACAGTTCTCCGTAAGTGATTTTGCGGTCAAAGTAATTGAGGGCAACATCGTCAAGGTGATCCTTGTTATTCTCCCAAAGATATTCATATATGGTACACTCCGGCAGAGGGGCGTTGATTGCCTCCTCAGAATAGTATTTAAGCCACGGTTTGTCGATGGACGGATAGCCCGTCCGTTTCTGTTCTTGCATTTATGTGTTTCTCCTTACAACAAAAAAGTGCGCAGCCGAAGCTACGCACCGAAAAACGCATAACTCCCGCTTGCGCCACACAAGTTTGCAATCCACAAGAGAAATACAAAATTGAGAGAATGCATTTTTACCAATGTAAAAATACTTCTCCTGCAAATTGCAATATTTACTTGTGTGGCGAAATCATTATAGCATATCGTGTGAAAATTGGCAACATTAAATCTCGCAGAGCCCACAAATGACATCTTTGCACGGTAAAGCCGTGAAAGTGTCATAGTGGGTTACGCACTTTAAGTGCGTAAAAACCAACTGAAAAAGAAAATGAACAGACCAAAAAGTCTGCTCACTCCAAAAAATATTGAATAAAAAAAGAGTACCCATAACTCACTTGCGTTATGAACACTCAGCATGGTGCGCCTGACAGGACTTGAACCTGCACCCTCGCGGACTGGAACCTAAATCCAGCGTGTCTGCCAATTCCACCACAGGCGCTTATCACTTTTGTATTATACTGGACGATCGGACACTTGTCAACATTGAAGTCGATTGTTAATCGCACCAAAATCAAAGCTTGACTATCTGACCATACAGGAATATAATGGATACAAATCTAAGGAAGAAGGCATATTATGAAACGATTATTTGCGATTATTCTGGCGGTCATGATGATTGTATCCCTTGCCGCCTGCGGTGAGAAAAGCGAAACTTCAACAGATTCGTCGACCACATCTTCATCATCGTCATCCTCTTCGTCATCCTCTTCGTCATCCTCTTCGTCATCCGCTTCGTCAAACGTTGCTTCGTCCAAAAAATACGCGACGTTACAGGACTATATGGATGATCCCGTCAATCTCAACGGCGTTGATGCGATCAAAGAAGCCGGCGCAGGTACATTGGATATCGACGTCAGAGCAGAGGGAAACGTATTAGTTTACGATTATACATACCTTACCACGATTGACGCATCGGTGCTCCCGTCGGTCAAGACAACGCTGGAGCAGACGCTCGACACCAGCGAAAGCACCTTTGTGACGCTCGCGGATACGATGCAGAGCAGTATCGATGAACGAATCCAAATCAAGGTCATCTACCGCAACGGCGATAAAGAGATCATCACCGAAAGAATATTTGACCCGTCATAATCAGCAACAGCCCGTCTGAGAGATCAGGCGGGCTTTTTGGTAAAAAACCTTAAAAAGTCGCATGAAAACTATTGACAGTCACGTGAACCTGTGATATAATCATGTAAACGTTAAGGAGGCGATAGGATGGCAATCGAACCACCGAATCAGCAAAAATTTAAAAAAGTTTCGGCGTTTGCAGAATATCTGCCGCTGATCCGGGCGACAGACGGTCTGACGCTCAGCCAGGTTTGCGCGCTTGCGTCGCTGGAACCGTCCACCATCCAAAATTGGATCAAGCGCGGATTTGTACCGCACCCGGAGCAAAAAAAGTACCGCGAGCGGCACATCGCCCGCATCCTGTTGATCACGGCTCTGCGGGACTGTATGCAGATCGACCGCATCGGCGCGCTGATGACCTACATCAACGGCGACGCCGACGACGAACAGGATGACATCATCTCCGACGTTGCGCTCTATGATATTTTTGACAGCGTGGTCGCATCAGTTGCGGACATCCAACCGACGCGGGAGAAGATAGGGCAGCAGGCGCAAAAGATTCTTGAGGAATACAAGCTCTCCTCACCCGAGCGCGAACGATTAAAAGATGCGCTGATCGTCATGGCGACCGCCTGCATCGCCGGACAATATAAGAAAGAAGCCGAAAGGCTGTATATGGAAATCATCAAGGAGGAAAATCATGGATAATAAAGTTACCACCGTCCCCAATGTCAATTGGAAAAAGATCATCATTCCCATAGTTGTCGTCGTCATCGTTGCGATACTCGGCTTGAATTCGTTCACGATCGTCAAAGCCGGTCATACCGGCGTCGTCACGACCTTCGGCAAGGTCAACGAGGGCGTCATGCAGGAGGGCATTCATTTCAAGATCCCCTTCGCACAGGACGTCGTCATGATCGATAACCGAATCCAGAAGCTCGAGGTCAACACCGAGGCATTCTCCAAAGACCTGCAGAGCGTCAACACCGTGCTTGCGATCAACTACCGCGTCGATACTTCCAAGAGCTACAGCATCTATAAGAACATCGGCGCAGATTACGAAAATGTTTTGGTCGTTCCCGCGGTCAACGAGGTGCTCAAGGCAATCACCGCCACCTATACTGCGGAGGAAAGCGTCACCAACCGTCAGCTGATTTCCGACGGTCTGGTCAACGGACTCAACGAAAAGCTCAACGATATCGGACTGTATGTGACCGACGTCAACATCATCGACTTTGATTTCTCCGAAGCGTTCATCACCGCGATCGAAGAAAAGCAGGTCGCTCAGCAAAAGCTGCTGAAAGCCGAGACGGAGAAAAAGACCGCGATCACCAACGCCGAGGCTGACGCAGAGGCGCAGAAGATCCGCGCAAAGGGCGAAGCAGAAGCGAACAAACTGATCTCCGACTCTCTGACCAACGAAGTCATCGAGAATAAGAAGATCGAGAAGTGGAACGGCGAGCTGCCGAAGGTGACCGGCGATTCGGGCGCAATCATCGACATCGGTCTGGGTGATACACAAACGGATGCGAAAGCCGATAAATGATTGACCTGTCGACCGCATATACTATATAATACGCATACACAAAACACTAAAGGATTACAGAGATGGAAAACAATCAAACTGATTTCATGAAAAACCGTCCTGTCGCCGATAAAGCGAACCAGTACAAGGATGTATACGGCTCTCAAAGCAAATCGACCCGTACTACGATCACCGTGCTGCTGCTGATCCTGATGACCGTTCTGGTCATCGTAGCGTGGATCTACGGCAACTACCTGTGGATGGGATTCTTCTCGCCGGTACTGGTCGGACTGATCATCTCGCTGTTCATCGGCAGACGCGCTGATAAATATAACACGCCCGTCAAACCCGAGGACAGCCCCGAGGCGATCTTCAAGGAGCATGATATCTGATTCCGAGAAAGGATAGGCTCTTGATATGATTAAACCGCCTGACGACAGTTACCCGACGATTCTGACTGCGATAGAAAACAGTTGGCTTTTTCCGCTGATCGTGATTCTCGCTATCGCGATCGGTATCGGTTTTCTGATCTGCGGATACCTCCTGTTCATCAAGCAGAAGATGACCGTACTGCCGCGCAGATATCGACAGAATGTGAAGCCGAAAGACATCGGAGAGATGACGGCACAGACCGGCTTTGCGTGTTTCATATACAGCGCCGGATTTATTATCGGCGGAGTAATAGAGCTGGCAACCGGTTTATTAATGTGGGGCATATTGATCGTCGGTACACTGTTTTTTATCGGATGCCTTGTATTTGACAAAGCGGTTTCAAAATATAATAAACCGTAAAACGTACAGTATTATAACTTGTGGAGGTGAATTGATGAGTCAAGCAACTATTATTTGGCTGGTTGTCGCCGTAGTCATGGCGATCGTTGAAGCCTCGACCGTCCAGCTGGTCTCCATCTGGTTCGCTATCGGCGCGGTAGCGGGGTGCATCACCTCGATCTTCACCGAAAGCCTGACGATCCAGCTGATCGTATTCGCGGTCGTATCAGCGCTCGCGCTGGTGATTACCCGCCCGCTGGTGAAGCGCATCAAGGTCAAGAAGGCAGAGGCGACCAACTCCGACCGCTATATCGGCAAAACCGGCGTCGTCATCGAAACGATCGACAATACCGTCCCAAAAGGACTGGTCAAGGTCGATAACGCAACATGGTCTGCACGCTCGGTCGACGGCAAGCCAATCGTAGCCGGCACTTCCGTGACCGTCGCCGCTATCGAAGGCGTCAAGCTGATGGTTCTGCCTTCCCCTCGGGGGGAAGGTGTCACCAATGGTGACGGATGAGGGGCTAAGCTGTCAATTCTATCAATTTAACAAAGAAAAAACTGTAACTCATTAATATTCAGAAAGGATACTATTATGAACCCATTATATATCGTTTTGGGCGTGATCGCCCTGTTGGTCATCATCGTGATTGCCCGCAATATCAAGATCGTCCCCCAGGCGCACGCCTATGTCATCGAGCGCCTCGGAGCATACAGCCAGACATGGGGAACAGGTCTGCATATCAAAGTCCCCTTCATCGACCGTATCTCTAAGCGCGTGTCGCTGAAAGAGCAGGTCGTCGACTTCCCGCCCCAGCCGGTTATCACCCGCGACAACGTCACCATGCAGATCGACACGGTCGTCTATTTTGAGATCACCGACCCGAAGCTCTACACCTACGGCGTAGAACGTCCGCTGTCCGCGATCGAAAACCTCACTGCCACTACCCTGCGTAATATCATCGGCGATCTCGAGCTTGACTCGACCCTGACCTCGCGCGATACCATCAACGACAAGATCCGCATCATCCTCGACGAAGCCACCGACGCGTGGGGCATCAAGGTTATCCGCGTAGAGCTGAAGAACATCCTGCCGCCCCGCGAGATCCAGGATGCGATGGAAAAGCAGATGAAGGCTGAGCGTGAACGCCGCGCCCGCATCCTCGACGCCGAGGGTGAGAAGCGCTCCCAGATCCTCGTCGCAGAAGGTTTGAAAGAATCCGCGATCCTCAAGGCGGACGCTGTCAAGGAAACCAAGATCCGCGAAGCCGACGGTGAAGCGCAGGCGATCCTAGCGGTCCAGAAGGCATACGCCGACGCATTGAAGATGCTGACCGAGGCGAACCCCTCCGAAAAGGTCATCGCCCTTAAATCCCTCGAGGCGCTGCAGAAGGTTGCCGACGGTCAGGCGACCAAGCTGATCATCCCCTCGGATATGCAGAATATCGCAGGACTGGCGACGTCTGTCAAGGAACTCGTCACCGACGTTAAATAATTCTAAATTAGAATAATAGCACAAACAGCCTGCCAAATCCGGCAGGCTGTTTTCGGTTACAGCGGTATCAATTTGTTATAATTCTTTATTAGAAAAATGGCGACTTATTTGCTCGTCCTCCTGTGATGCGGCGCTCATCAGCGCCATCACAAAAACGCCGAGAAATCCCCCGATCATCAGCCCCGCGATAAATCCGACCATGTTCTCACCTCAATTATCTGTAATATGTATCCTGTTCTGCCGACCACAATATATAGTATGCGCTCTGTTACAATCATTTAATCATTTTGTTGTGTTTATTCGGATGCGGAATTAACAGTATCAAATTATGCTGTATAATTCTAAATAGATAAATAAGATTAAAACATTGTAACCAATAATTTGTGTTTTGTTACTTGCAAACCACAATATCTTGTGCTACAATTCTAATTGCATTCAAGATAAAGTGTGTTCCGATTTAGTTAACACCCACGTTTTTGGAGAAACATCAAAGAAAAACAGAAATAATGAGGAAAGAGGAGATTAACATGACCATCACCGTAACAGGCGGAACCCTTCCGCAGGCAGAAATCAACACCTATGTAGAGCAGATCAAGGCTGCGAACCCCGACAAGTATATCAAGACAGTCGATTTTACCGTTGACGGTGAATATGTAGACGTCAATTACACCTATGATAACGTTCCTTTTGAGCGCATCCGCCGCATCACCGGTTACCTTGTCGGTACCGTCGATCGCTTCAACGATGCAAAGCGTGCTGAGGTTCAGGACAGAGTCAAGCACAGCGTTGACTGCGGCTGTTCCCTCGAAGAGATCGCTTGAAGGTAATTTCTTTTATAGAATGATAAGGAAACCGAACCGGTCAGGATCATCCCGACCGGTTTTTTCATTTGAAGGAGTAGGGGAGGGACTTGCTCCTCCCGATAATATATTGATGTTATCCGCTGATTGTTTACCCGATCAGCCCGAAGCTCACCGACAGCGCCCGGTTGATCTCCTGCATCGCTTTGAAGTCCACCGATCCCATCTTTTCTTTCAGTCTGCGTTTGTCTAATGTACGTATCTGCTCGAGCAGCACCACGCTGTCCTTTGACAGCCCGCAGCCCTGCGCTTCGATCGGGATATGTGTGGGCAGCTTTGTTTTGCTTTGCCGGCTGGTGATGGCAGCGGCGATGACGGTGGGGGAGTAGCGGTTGCCGACGTCGTTCTGCACGATCACTACCGGGCGGATCCCGCCCTGCTCGCTGCCGACGACGGGACTGAGGTCGGCGTAATAAATATCTCCGCGTTTGATATTCACGTTTTCACGCTCCTGCAATTCAGTTATTTGTTACTATTCTTGACGGCTTTGCACGCAGTTATTCGGCTGAGTAAGAATTTCATCGATTTCGATGACAGCTTCCATGCCCAGCTTCTCCTTCACCGCGTGTCGGATTTTGTCGATTGATTTACCGCACGGCGATGCGATCAGCCGCATGGTCAGTATCCTGCGGTTCGGACCGTAGTCATGCACGGCGATATCCTCGACCGAATAGACGCCGCCTGCCGATTCGATTATCTCATAGATGACGTCTGTCGTGTGATCGTCCATCCGCATTCCGAGCAGCGGCGTGAGGCTGTCCTTCGCTGCGACGATCCCCGCGACAAGGATACATCCTGCCACCATCAGCCCCGTCCATCCGTCAACGCAAAAGCCGGTTGATTCCTGAATGACGATCGACAGGATGATCGTCGCTGTCGCCAGACAATCGCAGACAGAATCCACCGCGACCGATCTCAGCCCCGCCGAATCGATCCTCTCGCCGATATTTTTATTGTATCGGTACATATAGGCTTTGACCGCGATGGAAAAAACCAGGATCAGGATGACGAGCGGCGAACTTTCGACTTTTCCGGGACTGAGTATTTTGTCAACGGAAGAGTACGCCATCCTGCCGCCGACGATCAGGATCGCTCCCGCGATGACCAGCCCCGAGAGATATTCGAGCCTCCCTAAGCCGAACGGAAAGCGCTGCGTCGGCTTTTGGTCGCCCAGCGGAAAGGCGAGCAGTGCGAGGATATGTGCGCCCGCGTCGGCGAGATTGTTGTACGCGTCGGCGGTGATCGCGACCGAACCGCTGATGATCCCGCCAATGTTTTTGATCGTGAACAACAGCAGATCAAAGAAGATCCCCATCATCCCGAGGAGGATCCCCGCACGCTTCCTGCCGTTCTTTTGATTGTTACTGAGATATTTTCGGATGATGTACCGTGTCATGCAAACCCCGTCTATTGAATAATGGTGTCAAATGTGCTATAATCCTTATGCTATATTATGACCGGAGCGGAGTATCGTGAGTAAAAGAACCAAAGGCATCATCTATATCATACTGTCGGCGCTGTTGTTCGCGCTGATGAATATGTTTGTCAAATTATCGGGAGATCTGCCGGTATTTGAGAAGGCGTTTTTCCGTAATGCGATCGCAGCGATCATCGCACTTATTGTTCTTTTAAAGAATCATTCGCCGATGAAGCCGACCGTCAAGGGCAGCCTGAAATTCCTGATCCTGCGTACATTGTTCGGGCTCGGCGGCGTGCTGTGCAACTTTTGGGCAGTCAGCAAAATGGTCATCAGCGATTCGTCGATCCTCAATAAGATGTCGCCGTTCTTCGCGGTGATCTTCGCTTATATTTTTGTCAAGGAACGCCCGCGCTTTTTCCAGTGGCTGACGCTGTTCGGTGCACTGTTCGGCGCGGTATTCGTAATCAAACCCGGCTTTGCAAACGCGGCATTCGTCCCCGCGCTGATCGCGTTCCTCGGCGGCGTACTCGCAGGCGCCGCCTACGGCTGTGTCCGCAAGCTCGGACTGATGGGGGAGAACAACCCCTTCATCGTGTTCTTCTTCTCTGCCGGCTCTACCCTGATCATCACCCCGATCATGATCGCGACCTACGAGCCCATGGAGCTGTGGCAGCTCGGCAGTCTGTTGATGGCAGGCGTCTGTGCGGCACTGGCGCAGTTCAGCATCACCGCCGCCTATACCTGCGCGCCGCCGAAAGAGATCTCCGTCTACGATTTTACGCAGGTCATCTTTACTTCGCTGATCAGCATCTTTGTATTCTCCGCCGTGCCGGATATCTACAGCTTCATCGGCTACATCATCATCGTGTCGATGGCGCTGATCAATTATCTGCTGAGCAACCGCAAAACATCGTGATGGTGATAATCACTATTTTTCAACGATTTAACGCATGAAAATTTTATCAATATAGGCTTGACAAATTTTTGTTTTGTGATACAATTCAAAGTACAATCTTTAATGGCTGTGACGAAGACGGTCAGGGACAGATATTTTCAGAGAGCCGGCGGCTGCTGTGAGCCGGTAATAGCTTCCTCAGTACCCATCCCTTCCGAGCCGGAGGCCCGAAAAGCGCGCGTATTCCATGCTGAGTAGATACCTCCCGTGATGGCTGCGTTAATGCCTAGGGGTTGATGGACCCTGAAGTGGCAGTAGCAATACTGCAAGTTGAGTGGTACCGCGGATGTGATTTTCACACTCGTCTCAATGTCGAATTGAGACGGGTGTTTTTTTATTCATTAGCGTACATTCATTCCATCGAACTAATCAAAAAATAGTTTGGGAGGAATCATTATGTCAGTAGTAGAAAACGAAAAGTTGTTAGAGGTAGCGCGCCGTATCCGCGAAATGCGTGAGATCTCGGGCTTCACCGTCGATGAGATGGCGGAGAAAACCGAGGTCACCCCTGCGGAGTACCGTGCCTTTGAAGAGGGCAGGGAGGACTTCCCCTTTACCTTTATCCACAAGTGCGCGTTAGCATTCGGCTTGGGTATTACCGATATCCTCGAGGGCGAATCCGCGCGACTGTCGAGCTATACCGTTACCCGCCGCGGCGGCGGACGCCAGACCGCAGAGGAACAGGGCATCTCTATCGTCAACGTTGCCCCGATGTTCAAGAACAAGATCGCCGAGCCGTATTTCTGTCAATACGATTACGATGAGGCGCTCCAGAATAAGCCGATCCATCTGACCAAGCACAACGGTCAGGAATTCGACTTTGTCCTTTCCGGCAAAATGAAGATCCAGATCGGCGACAACTTCGAGGTCCTCGGCGCAGGCGACAGCATCTACTACAATTCTTCCACACCCCACGGCATGATCGCCGTCGAGGGTGAGGACTGCAAATTCATCGCGATCATCCTCCCGGGAGAAAAGGAAACGCAGGAGGTCGACGACGAACTCATGCGCGCCCATATCGCGCAGAAGCCGCTGATCTCCGAGCAGTTCGTCAAGACCATCGAGGACGAGAATGGCTGTCTGAAAGCGATCAGCTTCAAGAATGAGGACAAATTCAACTTTGCCTTTGACTGCGTGGACGCGATTGCCAACAACACCCCCGACAAGCTCGCGATGCTCCATATCGACAAGAACAAGCTGACCCGCACCTTCACCTTTAATGATATGAAACGCCGCTCCAACCAGACCGCGAACTATTTCAAGTCGCTCGGTATCAAGAAGGGCGACCGCGTCATGCTGGTCTTGAAGCGCCACTACGAATTCTGGTTCTCCATGCTCGCACTGCATAAGCTCGGCGCGATCGCGATCCCCGCGACCAACCAGCTCCTCGCGCACGACTTTGAGTACCGCTTCAACGCGGCAGGCGTTTCTGCGATCGTCGCGACTGCCGACGGCGCAGTTGCCGATGCGGTCGACGAAGCGCAAAAGACCTCTCCGACCCTTGTTACCAAGATCATCGTCGGCGGTCAGCGTATGGGCTGGCGCGACTTTGACAGCGAATTCGATCTGTATTCGACCCATTTCTATCGCACCGTCGAGACCCCCTGCGGCGACGATACCATGCTCATGCTCTTTACCTCCGGCACGACCGGTTACCCGAAGATCGCCGCCCATAGCTTCAAGTACCCGCTGGGTCACTATGTCACCGCCAAGTACTGGCACGGCGTCGATCCCGACGGTCTGCACTTCACCATCTCCGATACCGGCTGGGGCAAGGCGCTGTGGGGCAAGCTCTACGGTCAGTGGCTCGCTGAGGGCGCGGTATTCACCTATGACTTCGACCGCTTCCATGCCGAGGATATCCTGCCGATGTTCGCAAAGCATCACATCACCACCTTCTGCGCGCCGCCCACCATGCTGCGCATGATGATCAAGCAGGATATCAGCAAGTATGATCTGTCCGGCATCGTCCATATGACCACCGCCGGCGAGGCGCTGAACCCCGAGGTGTACCGCCAATTCAAGAAAGCGACCGGACTGAGGATCATGGAGGGCTTCGGTCAGACCGAGACCACCCTCACCATCGGCAACCTCTTCGGTACCGCGCCGAAGATCGGCTCGATGGGCAAGCCCATCCCCGGCTATGACGTCGATATCGTCGATCCCGACGGCAAGCCCGTTCCTGTCGGCGAGCCCGGCGAGATCGTTATCCATACCGATAAACGCGTTCCCTGCGGACTCTTCAAGGGCTATTATCGAAACGAAGAAGCGACCAAAGAAGCATGGCACGACGGGATGTATCATACCGGCGACACCGCATGGCGCGATGAGGACGGCTATTTCTGGTATGTCGGCAGAGTCGACGACGTCATCAAGTCGTCCGGCTACCGTATCGGCCCGTTCGAGATCGAATCCGTCATCATGGAGCTGCCCTATGTTCTCGAGTGCGGCGTATCTGCCGCTCCCGACGAGGTGCGCGGTCAGGTCGTCAAGGCGTCTGTCGTGCTGGTAAAGGGCACCGAGGGTACGGAGGAGCTCAAGAAAGAGATCCAGAATTATGTCAAGACGCATACCGCGCCGTATAAGTACCCGCGAATCGTCGTCTTCCGCGACAGCCTGCCCAAGACCATCAGCGGCAAGATCCAGAGGAATCAGCTCTGATATCCGGCTCCCTTTGGTAAAGGGAGCTGTCACGGAACACCGTGACTGAGGAATTGAAGAACGGAGCGCAGCGACCAACCGATTGAAACTGTTGTTTCTCGCTGTGCTCGGTCATTCATACAATTCATTCGCGTTTGCCTTGCGGCAAACCCACCTTCCTTTGGTAAAGGAAGGTAGAATTTCCTGTTGACAAATACCAAAGATTGTGATAACATTAGGAGCGATAAAGGCTGTGACGAAGAGGGCTCGGTCTGTCATCACTCAGAGAAGGAGCGGTTGGTGAAAGCTCCCGTGATGATTTCCGTGTTTGTAGCTTCTGAGCCGGGGAGAAGAAAGCCGTGTTTCGGTGACTAGACCTCCTCCGTGATGACTGCGTCAATGTCTGGGGGTTGATGGACCCTGAGAGTGGTATTGCTGCGATAGCGGCGTGCAATTTGAGTGGTACCGCGGATGTGAATTTCACACTCGTCTCAAAGTTATTGCTTTGGGACGGGTGTTTTTGCTTGTCCCGGAAAGAGGTAAGGTATGGAAAAAATAACCGCATTAGATGCAAAGATCAAGGAGATGGCACAGCGTATCCGCGAGCTTCGTGAGCTTGAGGGTCACACGATCGCCGAGATGGCAAAGTTCACCGACGTCTCCGAGGAAGAATACACCGCCTGCGAATCCGGCGAACAGGATCTGAACTTTGCGTTCATCTATCGCTGCGCACAGGTGCTCAACGTCAACGTTACCGATATCATCGAAGGCTTTTCACCGAACCTGAGAGGCTACACCGTTACCCGCCGCGGCGGCGGTCAAAAGGTGAGCCAAGCGCACGGCATGACCTACTATAACCTCGCCTACGCGTTCCAGAACCGTATCGCAGAGCCGCTGTACGTCAAGAGCAAATACAATCCCGACGCCCAGTCAAAGCCCATCGAGCTGACGACTCACGCGGGTCAGGAGCTTGACCTCGTTGTCGAGGGCGAGCTGATGGTCCAGGTCGGCGAGCATAAAGAAACCTTAGGTCCCGGAGATTCCATCTACTTTGATTCCGACACGCCCCACGGCATGATTGCTGTCGGCGGCAAGGACTGCGTATTCTATGCGATCGTCCTCAACCCGACCGGCGAGCCGATCCCCGAGCTCGAACAGGGCAAGAAGATCCAGGACAACAGCATCATCACCGCTGACGATAAGGAAAAAGAGCGCGAATATAATAAATTTGTCGAGTTCGAGACCAACGAGAAGGGTACGCCCACCAAGGTCACTTTCAAGAACGAGGACAAATTCAACTTTGCCTTCGACGTCATCGACGCGATCTCCTACCGCGAGCCGAACAAGCTCGCCATGCTCCATATCTCTCAGGATAAGACAGAGCGCCGCTTCACCTTTACCGATATCCGTCATAAATCCAGCCAGTGCGCTAACTATTTCAAGTCGCTCGGCATCAAGCGCGGCGACCGCGTCATGCTGGTCTTAAAGCGCCACTACCAGTTCTGGTTCGCGCTGATGGGCCTGCATAAGCTGGGCGCAATCGCGATCCCCGCGACCAACCAGCTCCAGAGCCACGACTTTGAATACCGCTTCAAGTCAGCCGGCGTTTGTGCGATCCTCTGCACTGCCGACGGCGATACCGCCGCCGAGGTCGATATCGCCTGCGAGAAATTCCCGCAGGTCCAGAAGATCATCGTCAACGGTACGCGCGAAGGCTGGCGCAATTTTGACGAGGAATACACCCTGTTCTCCTCTCACTTTGAGAGAAAACCCGACAGCCCCTGCGGCGACGATTTGATGCTGATGTACTTCACCTCCGGCACCTCGGGTTATCCGAAGATTGCCGCCCATTGTCACAAGCTCGCGCTCGGTCATTTCCAGACCGCGAAGTTCTGGCACAGTGTCGACCCCGACGGTCTCCATTTCACGATTTCCGATACCGGCTGGGCAAAGGCGGCATGGGGCAAGATCTACGGTCAGTGGCTGTGCGAAGCCGCGATCTTCGTCTACGACTTCGACCGTTTCCACGCCGAGGATATCCTGCCGATGTTCGCCAAGTACAAGATCACGACCTTCTGCGCGCCGCCTACGATGCTGCGCATGATGATCAAGCAGGATATCTCCAAATACGACCTCAGCTCCGTCAAGCGTATGACTACCGCGGGCGAAGCGCTCAACCCCGAGGTTTACCGCCAATTCGAGAAGCTTACCGGACTCCAGATCATGGAGGGCTTCGGTCAGACCGAGACCGCCGTTATCATCTGCAACATGATCGGCGCGTCGCATAAGATCGGCTCGCTCGGACGTCCTTCGCCCATCTACAATCTCCACCTGATCGACAAGGACGGCAACGATGTTCCCGACGGCGAACCCGGCGAGGTTGTTATCGATATCAGCAAGGGTCTGCCCTGCGGACTGGCGCTGTACTACTACAACGACGTTGAGGCGACCCGCAAAACATGGCGCAACGGTTATTACCATACCGGCGACCTTGCATGGCGCGATGAGGACGGTTTCTACTACTATGTCGGCAGAGTTGACGACGTTATCAAGTCATCCGGTTACCGCATCGGACCGTTTGAGATCGAGTCCGTCATCATGGAGCTGCCCTATGTCCTCGAGTGCGGCGTATCTGCCGCTCCCGACGAGGTGCGCGGTCAGGTTGTCAAGGCGTCCATCGTCCTTGTCCCCGGCACCGAAGGTACCGATGAACTGAAAAAGGAGATCCAGAATTACGTCAAGACGCATACCGCGCCGTATAAGTACCCGCGAATCGTCGTCTTCCGTGACAGCCTGCCCAAGACCACCAGCGGCAAGATCCAGCGTAATTTGCTGTAATACATCACGATGAAATATAAACGTTTAACCATCCTGTGCGGGCATTACGGCTCGGGCAAGACCAATATCGCCGTCAATATGGCATACGATCTGCGCGCTCAGCGTGACAATGTCGCCGTAGCCGATCTCGATATCGTCAACCCGTATTTCCGTACCAAGGACAGCCAGAAAGATTTTGAGGAGCGCGGCATCCGCCTGATTTGCTCGGACTTTGCCTCCTCCAATGTCGATCTGCCGTCCATGCCTGCAGACTTATACTCGATCACCGACGACCACAGCCTGTCCGTCATCCTCGACATCGGCGGCGACGACCGCGGCGCATATGCGCTCGGCAGACTGCGCGACGCGATCCTCACCGAAAACGACTATGATATGTACATGGTCGTCAATCAATACCGCCCACTGACCCCTGATGCACAAAGTACATTGGAAGTGATGGGGGAGATAGAGGCGGCGTGCGGCATTCCGTTCACGGGCATCATCAATAACTCTAACATCGCCCGCGAGACCACCGCACAGGACGTCCTCGATACCGTCGATTATGCGAACGAAGTCGGAAAGCGCTCCGGACTTCCCGTCGTCTGCACCACGGTCGAGGATCGGCTCTATGACGAGCTGAAAGACAAACTTAGCCCTATATTCAGCCTGCAGCTACAGGCTAAATTGATATAATTTTGAGAAGGGGATATGAATATGGCAAAGCTGACATTCAAAACCGACAACTGTAAAGGTTGTTCGCTGTGCGTCTACGCTTGCCCCAAAGGCATCCTGCAGATCGCTACAGACAAAATCAACAAGAAGGGTCATCACCCTGCCGAGTGCATCGATATGGAGAAATGCATCGGCTGCGCATCCTGCGCGATGATGTGTCCGGATTGTATCATTAAGGTAGAAAGGTAGTGAAAAAATGTCCGATAAGATTTTGATGAAAGGTAACGAGGCGATCGCCGAAGCCGCGATCATCGCCGGCTGCCGTCATTATTTCGGCTACCCGATCACGCCTCAGACAGAGATCGCCGCTTATATGGCGAAGAAAATGCCTAAGATCGGCGGTACATTTCTCCAGGCGGAATCCGAGATCGCCGCGATCAATATGGTTTACGGCGTCGCATCCGCCGGTAAACGCGTTATGACCTCCTCGTCCTCTCCGGGCGTATCGCTGAAAGGCGAAGGTCTGTCCTATCTCGCAGGCTCCGATCTGCCCTCGCTGATCGTCAACGTCCAGCGCGGCGGCCCCGGACTCGGCGGCATCCAGCCCTCTCAGTCCGACTACTTCCAGTCCACCCGCGGCGGCGGCCACGGCGACTATCACATGATCGTTCTCGCTCCCGCATCCGTACAGGAGATGGCAGAGCTGACCGTCAAGGGCTTTGAGCTTGCCGATACATACCGCATGACCTCGATGATCCTTGCGGACGGTACGATGGGTCAGATGATGGAGCCGGTCAACCTTGACCTCGACGTTAAGCCCGCTCACGAAAAGCCGTGGGCGACCACCGGTACGCAGATGGCGCGCGAGCACAACATCGTCAACTCCCTGTCCCTCGTTCCCGAGGAACTCGAGGAGCTGAACTTCAAGCGCTACGATCGCTACAAGGTCATCGAAGAGAACGAGACCATGTTTGAAGAATATAAGGTAGAGGACGCCGATATCGTTCTCGCCGCATTCGGTATCGCCGCACGTGTTTCTAAGAACGCTGTCGACGAAGCCCGCAAGATGGGCATCAAGGCGGGACTGATCCGTCCGATCACCCTCTGGCCGTTCCCGAAGGCGCCCTTCAAGGCTGCCGCAGAGCACGCAAAGGCGTTTATCTCTGTCGAGCTGAACATGGGTCAGATGATCGAGGACGTCATCCTCGCGACCGAGAGTAAATGTCCTGTAACCCTGTGCAATCGTGCCGGCGGCATGATCCCCGACCCGAAGCAGGTACTCAATTCTATTATCGAAGTGAACGGAGGTATGAAGTAATGGCTGTTGTATTTGACAAACCCCATGCTTTGATCGACGTCCCGCTGCATTACTGCCCCGGCTGTACCCACGGTATCGTTCACCGTCTGGTCGCCGAGGTCATCGACGAGCTGGGCATCGAGGGCAAGACCATCGGTATCGCACCGGTCGGCTGCTCCGTTATGGCATATAACTATTTTAACTGCGACATGATCGAGGCGGCGCACGGCCGCGCTCCGGCAGTCGCTACCGGCGTCAAGCGCGCCGATCCCGAAAACCATATCGTTTTCACCTATCAGGGTGACGGCGACCTTGCCTCTATCGGTATGGCTGAGACCGTCCACGCTGCTGCGCGCAACGAGAACATCACCGTCATCTTTATCAACAACGCGATCTACGGTATGACCGGCGGTCAGATGGCGCCGACATCTCTGGTCGGTCAGGTCACCCAGACCTCTCCCTACGGCAGAGATCCCAAGGCTTGCGGTTATCCGATCAAGGTTTGCGAGATGCTCTCCGAGCTGGTCGGTCCCGAGTACCTCGAGCGCGTCACCGTCAACAATGTCAAGAACATCCGCGCCGCGAAGAAGGCGATCAAAAAGGCGTTCCAGAACCAGATCGACGGCAAAGGCTTCTCTCTCGTAGAGGTTGTTTCTTCCTGCCCGACCAACTGGGGCATGACCCCCAAGCAGGCGCTCGATTGGATCGACAGCGATATGCTGCCGTATTATCCCCTCGGCGTTTATAAAGATCGCTCCGCAGAGCAGAAGGAGGCAGAGTAATGGCTGCGAAAAATATGCTTTTCTCCGGATTCGGCGGTCAGGGTATCCTTTTCGCCGGCAAATTCATCGCCTACAAGGGTCTGATCGAGGATAAGCAGGTCAGCTGGCTGCCATCCTACGGCCCCGAGATGCGCGGCGGTACGGCTTCCTGCTCCGTCATCGTGTCCGATACACCCGTCGGTTCTCCGATCGTCAGCAATCCCGATATTCTGATCGCGATGAACCTGCCGTCTCTCGACCGTTTCGAGGACGCAGTCGTTCCCGGCGGCATGATCATCGCGGACTCCACCCTGATCGAGCGCAAGGTAAAGCGCGACGACGTTACCGTGTTCTATGTTCCGGCGACCCAGATGGCGTCCGATAACAAGCTCGGCAACCTCGCCAATATGATCATCGTCGGCAAGCTCTTAAAGGAGATCGGCGATTACACCGAGGACGGCCTCAACGCCGCGCTCGATAAGGTCATTTCCGCGCGCCACGCCGATATGAAGGAAGTCAACCTCAAGGCGATCAAGCTCGGCGCAGAGTATTAAGGCTCCCTTTGGTAAAGGGAGCTGTCACCAAAGGTGACTGAGGAATTGCATAATTGTTTGAGGGCAAAGCCCGAGTCACCAAATCATGAAAGGAGAATCATCATGGATATCAAAGTTACCTTAAATCCCAATCCTGCCGCGAAGCCCGATCCGTCGACCCTCGGCTTCGGCAAGATTTTCACCGATCATATGTTTATGTGGAGCTGGAACAGCGAGAAGGGTTGGTACAATCCCCGTATCGTTCCCTTTGAGCGCCTCTCCATCCATCCCGCCTCGACCGTACTGCACTACGGCTCCGAGATCTTCGAGGGTCTCAAGGCGTATCGCCGCGCTGACGGCAAGGTCCAGCTGTTCAGACCCATCGAGAACATCCGCCGTATGAACAATTCTGCCGAGCGTCTGTGCCTGCCGCAGCTGCCTGAAGACGGTTTCATGCAGGCGTTAAAAGAGTTCGTCAAGCTCGAAGAAGATTGGACTCCGTCTGCTGAGGGTACCTCTCTGTACCTCAGACCGTTCATGTTCGGCAACGACGAGAGCCTCGGCGTTCACGCTGTTCACAACGCAGAGTTCATCATCATCGCGTCCCCTGTCGGCTCTTACTACAAAGAGGGCATCAACCCCGTCAAGATCATGATCGAGGACGAGGATGTCCGCGCTGTCCGCGGCGGTACAGGCTACGCGAAGTGCGGCGGCAACTACGCTGCCTCCAACCGTGCCGGCGAGCGCGCTGAGCAGCAGGGCTATTCTCAGGTTCTGTGGCTCGACGGCGTCGAGCGCAAGTACATCGAGGAAGTCGGCGCGATGAACGTTATGTTCAAGATCAGCGGCACCGTCGTTACCCCGATGCTGTCCGGATCGATCCTGCCCGGCGTGACCCGTAAGTCGATCATCGACGTTCTAAAGAGCGAGGGCTACAAGGTAGAGGAAAGACTTCTCTCCGTTGACGAGCTGGCGCAGGCGATGGCTGACGGTACGCTCGAAGAAGCATGGGGCTGCGGTACGGCGGCTGTCGTATCTCCCATCGGCGAGCTGTGCTACAAGGGCACAAAGTACACCGTCAACAACGGCGAGATCGGCGAGCTGACCCAGCATCTCTACGATACCCTGACCGGTATCCAGTGGGGCAAGCTCGAGGACAAATTCGACTGGACTGTCGAGATCTAAAATACAAATTTTCACAAAAGGCGGACGCTCAGTCCGCCTTTTTTGTACTAAAGCACGAAAGTGATTTTCAGCATCAAAATTCCTTGACAAAAAAATAACGTTGTGGTATATTTTGATACAGCAACAAAAAACACCTTAAATGCGTTGATGAAATTATCATCTCTACTGCGTGTTTCAGAGAGCCGTCGTTTGGTGCAAGACGGTACACAGGTATTGCATGAGTCTCATTTCGGAGCAGAGCCGCAGAAATCATTTCGATCAGTAAGCGGCTACGGCGTGTCCCGTTATCATGGCAGAGGGCTTGTCAGAGCCCGGTGAGTGACCGTACAAAGGCGTACGGTAAACAGGGTGGTACCGCGAAGTTGATTCGTCCCTGAGGTCTAACGACCTCGGGGGCTTTTTTGTGACAAAGAGAGTTCCTCGAGTGCGTAGCACTCCCGATCGCGCCGCAGGCACTATCTTAACTACCAACTAACAACCATCAACTACCAACTATCAGAAAAGAGGAAACTACTATGAAGCAGATCAAGATTTCCGACGTGACCTTGTGCGACGTCAAAAACAACCTGTCCTTTAAGCAAAAGCTGGAGATTGCCCGCAAGCTGGACCGACTGGGAGTCGACGCCGTCGAGCTATCCGAGATCGGTCATTCCAAGGCGGACACCCTGCTCGTCCGTACGATTGCTTCCTTTGTCAAGAACAGCGTGATCTCCATCGGAGCGACGACCTCGCTCGACAGCATCGACTGTGCCGCCGAGGCGCTTTCGTCCGCGGCGCATCCGCGCATCCGCGTTGAGCTGCCGATGTCATCCTCCGTGATGGAATACTCTCTGCATAAAAAGCAGCCGAAGATGCTTGTCTATATCCGCGAGATGATCGAAAAGGCTAAGTCCCTTTGCGATGACGTAGAGTTTGTCGCGCTTGATGCTACCCGCGCCGAGGAAGAATTCCTCAAAGAAGCGATCACTGTCGCGGCACAGTCCGGCGCCGATGAAATCACCGTCTGCGACGATGCGGCGATCCTCCTGCCCGATGATTTTGCGGCGTTTGTACAGAATGTCACCGCAGGGATCGATGCAAAGATCGGCGTGCAGGTCAGCGATAAAAACCATGTCGCCACCGCCGCCTCCGTACTTGCTGTCAAGAACGGCGCCACCGGCGTCAAGACCGCTGTCGCAGGCGAGGTCACCCCGCTGCGCGATTTCGCCGCGATCCTGACGAGCATCAAGGAGAATTACGGCATCTATGCCGACATCCGCTCCACCGAGCTGCACCGCGTGATCGACCAGATCGAGTGGATCATCAGCGGCAAGGCGAACACCACCGTGCGCGAGATCGCCGACGACGGCATCAAGCTCAGCGTCAACGATACCGTCGACACCGTCCGCGATATGGTCGAAAAGCTCGGCTACGACCTCTCCGATGAAGATATCCGCAAGGTATACGAGGAATTCCGCCGCATCGCCCGCAAAAAGACGGTCGGCGTTAAGGAGCTCGACGCGATCGTTGCGTCCTCCGCGCTCCAGGTCCCCAGCACCTATACGCTCGAAAACTATGTCATCAACTCCGGCAATATCATCACCGCCTCTGCCCAGATCACCCTGAACAAGGACGGCAAGCCCGTCACCGGCATCTCGATGGGCGACGGTCCGATCGACGCGGCGTTCAATGCGCTCGATCAGATCATCGGCAGACATTTTGAGCTGGACGACTTCAATATCCAGACCGTGACCCAGGAAAAAGAAGCGATGGGCAACGCCCTTGTCCGCCTGAGAGCCGGCGGCAAGATCTATGCCGGCACAGGCTTATCCACCGATATCATCAGCGCGTCCATCCGCGCCTATGTCAACGCGGTCAACAAAATCGTCTACGAGGAGTCATAGGCTCCCTTTGGTAAAGGGAGCTCCCGCGTAAGCGGGTGAGGAATTGTATAAATGTTTGAGCGTAGCGAGTAACTATCAATACTTGGAAGGTTGGTAAACCATATGAAATTTTCATTTTCTACCAAAGGCTGGCATGATAATTCTTTTGAAGAATTTTGTGCGATTGCCGAGGATTTACATTTCGAGGGCATCGAGCCCCATAATATCCGCAACCGCATCTTCTCCGAGAAGGACAGCGTGTTCCATGAGTATTCCGCCGCAACGACCCTGCGGATGCTGTTCGAGCGCAGCCTGAGCCTGCCTTGCATCGACGTCATCACCGATATCGGCGATCCGGAGCTGTTCAATAATTCTGTAGAAGAACTAAAAAGCTGCCTGAAGATCGCCGTCAACCTCCGCATTCCCAATATCCGCCTGCGTGCGGAAGCATGCGACGATCATGACGCGGCGGTCGCCAATGTCAAAAAGGTCATCGAAGCCGTTCTCCCCGAATCGGAGAAGAACCGCGTCAGCCTGCTGATCGAGACCCGCGGCTTGTATGCCGATACGGCGCTCTTACGCGATACGCTCGAGTATTTTGCCGACGATTACGTCGCCGCGCTGTGGAATATGTCCGCCGCGTACTTCACGGTAGGGGAGAGCCCCGCGAAGATCATCGCGAACCTCGGCGCTTATGTCCGCCATGTCCATCTCAACGACGCGGTCAAGACCGACGACGGGCTCGAATACCGTCTGCTCGGCGAGGGCGATCTGCCGATCCGCGATATGATGAAAGCTCTGCGCTCGGTCAACTACGACGGCTTTATCTCGCTGGTATGGGATCCCGGATGGTGTCCCGAGCTGGACGACATGGAGATCATTTTTTCCCAGTTCATCAGCTACATGAAGCAGTTTGCCGATACCTCCAGAAACGAGACTGCCCTCTACTGGAACAACCGTCACACCGGAAAATTTGTCTGGAAAAAGGAAACGCTGATCGACGCGACCTTCTCGGACGTCCTCGACCGCATGGTAGAGGAATTCCCCGACCAGATCGCGTTCAAATACACCTCGCTCGATTATACCCGCACCTACTCCGAGTTCCGCGACGACGTGGACGAATTCGCCCGCGTGCTGATCTCGCTCGGCGTCAAAGCCGGCTCTCATGTCGCGGTATGGGCGTCCAATGTCCCCCAGTGGTACATCGCGTTCTGGGCGACCGTCAAGCTCGGTGCGGTGCTGGTCACCGTCAACACTGCCTATAAGATCCACGAGGCGGAGTACCTGTTGAAGCAGAGCGATACCCACACTCTGATCATTACCTACGGCGCAAAGGACACCTCCTACGGCGACATCATCGCCCGCCTGTGTCCTGAGCTGGAGAATACCGCCGAGGGCGAACAGCTCCATGCAAAGCGTCTGCCGTTTTTGCGCAACGTCATCACCGTCGGCTTTGAGCAGAAGGGCTGTCTGACTTGGGAAAAGGCGTTAAGCTACGCCTCCAAGACTCCGAAAGCCGAGGTCTACCGTATGGCGGCACAGGTCGACAAGGACGACGTCTGCAATATGCAGTACACCTCCGGCACCACCGGCTTCCCCAAGGGCGTCATGCTGACCCATTACAATATCGTCAACAACGGCAAGAATATCGGTGACCGCATGGATCTGTCCACTGCCGACCGCATGATGATCCAGGTTCCCATGTTCCACTGCTTCGGCATGGTTCTGGCGATGACCGCCTCCATGACCCACGGCACCTCGATCTTCCCGCTGCCGTATTTCTCGCCGAAGCCCTCGCTCGCTTGCATCAACTCTGAGCACATCACCGCTTTCCACGGCGTTCCGACGATGTTCATCTCGATGCTCGAGCATCCCGATTTCCCGAAAACCGACTTCTCCTATATGCGCACCGGCATCATGGCAGGCTCGCCCTGCCCGATTGACAAGATGCGCGAGGTCGTCGAGAAGATGCACATGACCGAGATCACCATCGTCTACGGTCAGACCGAGGCGTCCCCCGGATGCACCATGAGCTCGACCGAGGATTCGATCGAAGTGCGCGTCGCCACCGTCGGCAAGGAGCTGCCCGAGATCGAGTGCAAGATTATCGATCCCGAGACCGGCGAGGAATGCCCGCCCAATGTCAACGGCGAATTTGTCGCGCGCGGCTATAATATCATGAAGGGCTATTACAAGATGCCCGAGGAAACCGCCAAGGCGATCGACAAGGACGGCTGGCTGCATACCGGCGACCTTGCCTGTAAGACAGAGGACGGTTATTACAAGATTACCGGCAGACTTAAGGATATGATTATCCGCGGCGGCGAGAATATCTATCCCAAGGAGATCGAAGAATTCATCTATACCAACCCGAAGGTCTCCGATGTACAGGTCATCGGCGTGCCCGATGAAAACTACGGCGAAGAGATCATGGCGTGCGTCATTCTCAAAGAGGGCGAGACCATGACTGAGCAGGAGATGAAAGACTTTGTCGCCGCCAGCATGGCACGCCACAAAGTCCCGCGTTACGTTGATTTTGTCGACCAGTTCCCGATGAACGCCGCGGGTAAGATCCTCAAGTACAAGATGCGCGAGGACGCGGTCGAAAAGCTCGGACTCCAAAAAGCCGCAAGCGTGGTGACCGCCTGATGAAAAACGGTTATTTTGTCATCGATTCCCATTGTCATATCTACCCCGAGAAGATCGCCGAAAAGGCGGTCGCGGGTACCGACAAGTTTTATGATACCGTAGCGGCGTGTCTGGGAACGCCCGCCGATCTGCTCACGGTCAACGAGCAGGCAGGCGTCGATCACAGCATCGTCCAGTCTGTCGCGACGACCCCCAAGCAGGTGAAGTCGATCAACGAGTTCATCGCGACGACAGTGAACGCCGTCCCCGAAAAACTCACGGGTCTCGGCACACTTCATCCCAACAGCGAAGATCTGCGAGGAGACGTCGAGCATCTGATCGCGCTCGGGCTCAAGGGCGTCAAGCTCCATCCCGATATCCAGAACTTCAAGGTGGACGACTACCGCTGTTTGAAGATCTACGAGCTGTGCGAGGAATTCTCTTTGCCCATCCTCATGCATACCGGCGATAAGCGTTACGATAACTCTAACCCCAACCGCCTGATCCCGATTTTACAGATCTATGATCATCTGACCATCATCGGCGCGCATTTCGGCGGCTGGTCGATCTGGGAAGAGGCGAGCCATGTCCTCTGCGATATCCCGAACCTCTACGTCGACTGCTCGTCAGCAATGCCGTGGATCTCCGACGAAAAGACCGTCGAGATCATCCGCCGTTACGGCGCAGAGCGCGTCCTCTTCGGTACCGACTATCCGATGTGGTCGCCGATCAAGGAGCTCGACCGCTTTATGGGGCTGCCGCTTTCCGACGATGAAAAGCGCATGATCCTCAGCGAAAACGTACACAAGGTATATGAATTGAATATATGAGAACGGCCGTCGCGATGCTTCTATGGTATGCTCCCTTTATGGAAGACAGTGAAATAAAAAACTGTCAACCATGAAGGGAGCATACCAGCTTCTACCGCGGCGGCTTTCTCATTTGTCGATCGCGTTACCCGACGCATACTGATTGTAACTTGACTGTACTGTCGGTTTAGGGTAAAATATAGATAACTATGAGGAATATAAAGGAGGGTGAATCATGCGAAAAAAAGCGGTCGCATTCCGCAAGAATATCATCAATTTCTGCGTGCTCGCCGCTTTGATCGGCGTGACCTTCTTTGTTATCTTCAATAATAACGACGGCTTCGGCATCAACTCCCTCATGGATTTCGTCAGCGATATCCACCTGCCGTTCCTCATCGGTGCGTTCATCTGCATGATAATGAATATCGGGTTCAAGGGCATCTCGATCAGCGTATTGTCCCGCGCACTGGGCTATCGCAGAAGCCTGCCGCGCAATTATGCCTACGCTTCCGCGGATATCTACTTTTCCGCGATCACTCCCTCTGCGACCGGCGGTCAGCCCGCCTCGGCGTATTATATGGTCAAGGACGACATCCCGATCTCGCATACCACGGCGATCCTCTCCGTCAACCTGTTCATGTATACTGCTTCGCTGATCGCTTTGGCGCTGATCACCTTTATCCTGCGGCCTTCGCTGTTTTTTGATTTGGAATCTTGGGTCGTCAAGGTCTGTATCATCGTAGGCCTCTTGGTTCAGCTTTTATTGCTGAGCATTTATATGCTGATCATGATTTCCGAGAAAGCGGTCATCAAGATCGCCACATGGCTTATCAATATCCTCGCTTTTCTGCATATCGTTAAGCACAAACGCGAATATCTCGGCAGGATCAACGCATCGGTCACCCGTTTCAAAAAGTCCGTGATCCTGCTCCGTAATAAAAAGAAAGCGCTCCTTGCATCGTTCCTCTTGAACTTTGCGGAGCGCATCGCCTATATCTCTATCGGCGTACTGGTATTTTACGGCGCGATGTACAACATCCCCGAGCTGGCGGGTACCAAGGTCGACGTGCTGGACGTCTACGCGCTCGAGGCATACTGCTGGTTCGGCGCCTACTGTGTGCCGCTGCCCGGCGCTGTCGGCGCGAGCGAAGCGATCTTCAACAGCGTTTTCTCCATGATTATCAGCAGCAACGTCCTGCTCAGCTCGACGATGATCACCACCCGCGGTATCAATTTTTATGTGATGATGATCTTTGCCGGGATCGTCACCCTCATCCACCACACCCGCGTCAAGGTCACTGAGCATAAGAAGAAAATCTCTCAGACTGAATAGAAAATCATCACAAACACAACAGCCGCTTCCGTGAAGGAGGCGGCTTTTCGTATAAAAAGAATAGTAAGACAAGTAAAACCGCCCGGGGGAGGGCGGTCTTACAGAGGAGTAGTATGAAGAAAACAAACAATGCAAAAATGTGTTTGGGAATGATCAGAATACGAAGAATCCGAGAACGCCGACGATCACGCCGATCGCGGCGCCGCTGACGACGTCGCGGATGAAGTGTACGCCGGAGAGTACGCGGATCACGGCGATCGCTGCGGCGACCGTCAGCATGATGATGCCGAGCGTCGACTGGATATACATGAACGCCATCGCGATGATAAAGGCGGACACCGTGTGTCGTGAGGGAAAGCTCTTACCCTTGGTTTCCTTATGGACAACGGGTGTGTAGTTGTATTTTTCATACGGACGCTGGGCGTTGATGATCGCGCGCAGGACGGTGACGAGGATAAAGGTGCAAAGCGGGATCAGTGTGAACCGCAGGAACACCTCGCTGCCTAAGCCCTCGTTGATCGCCAGCGCGACCAGCTGTACCGGGTAAAAGATGTACATGACGAGCGGCAGAACATCATGCAGCGCCTTTACGGTTGTCGAACGCTTTTTTGTCTGCGAAAAGTACTCGCTCATGCTTCTGTATTGTACGCCGTTCATTCTGCCACTTCCTTTCAAAAATCATTTCATCTTGACTGTGTCTATATCTTAACAGATAAATTTGACGGTTACATCAACAAAAAATGACCGATTTATTAACATTCTATGACAAATGGTAAAAACTGTGAACAGTCTGTGAAGGATTCTGCCGTAGGGGCGACCATCGGTCGCCCGTCAAGCCTTTCTTTCAGCGCTATCTTTCTGCGAAACAAATCAAACCTCGATATCCAATCAACTCCTCACTCCTCACTTCTAACTCCTCCCTAAACCAAAATTTCCACCTCGTAGCTCTCCAGCCAGTGATCCAGCTCGATGATATACGCCATGATCTGCGGCGCTTTCATCAGCTGACCGTACCACGGCGATTTGAGCTGATCGGGATGCTCCATAATGTCCTCGACCCCTTCCTTTGACAGCAAGCCGTTGATCCTGCGCGATTTGTCGCCGAGGATCTCCCGCACCTTTTCACTGCACAGCCTCATGTAGACCGGATTGTGTGTCTTGGGATAAGGGCTCTTTTTGCGGTAGACGATGTCATGCGGCAGACGATCCTCAAACGCCTTGCGGATGATCCCCTTTTCGCGTCCGTTCAAGGCTTTCAGCTCCCACGGCATATTGTAGGCGTAGTCGACCAGCCGCATATCGCAGAACGGTACCCTGACCTCCAGCCCCGAGTACATCGAACAGCGATCCTTGCGCTCCAGCAGGCATTGCATGAACCAGTAGAAGTTCAGCGCGAACATCTCCCGCATTCTTTTGTCGATCGGACTGTCCTGCGGTAAGGTATCGACCCCGTGGATCGTGTCCAGATACCGCTGTTTTACGTATTCCTCGCCGCGGGGAAGAAGTCCGCTTCTCAGCACCTGTCGGCGGATCTCCTGCTCCCTTGACCACGGAAAACAGTCCTCGAATAAGATCTCGTGATTGTGATACCACGGATACCCGCCGAATAATTCGTCGGCACATTCGCCGGATAACGCAACGGTGAAATCCCGCTTGATCTCGCGGCAGAACAGCAACAGCGACGAATCGATATCCACATACCCCGGCAGATCTCGCGCCGTTACCGACGGATACAGCGCGTACATCAGCTCCTCGTTATCGAGGATGACCTCGTGATGGTGCGACTCTGTACTGTCTACCATCAGCTTGATATAATCATAGTCCGCATTCGGCTGGAACAGGCTCGCCTGAAAGTATTCCTTGTTGTCGCGGTATTCGACGGAATAAGTATGGATGTGGGGTTGATTATTTCTTCTACGGAAATTTGCCGCTGTCTGACAAATGATGCTCGAATCCAGCCCTCCCGAGAGGAAAAAGCACATCGGTACATCCGTCACCAACTGCCGCTCGATCGCGTCTGTCAGCAGATACCGCATTTTAGCGATCGTTTCCTGTTCGTTATCCTCGTGCTCGCGCGCGACCAATGTATAGTAGCGGCGCGCTGTCAGCGTTTTGCCGTCATAGATCGCGTATTGACCCGGCAGCAGCTCGCTGATCCCCTTGATGATCCCGCTGCCGGGCGTTCTGGCGGGACCGAGGAAGAACAGCTCCATCAAGCCCTCCTCGTCCACCGCGGGCTTGATCTGACCGCTTTTCAGGATCGCCTTGATCTCCGAGCCGAAGATGATGCCGTCGTTATACAGATGATAGAACAGCGGCTTGACGCCGATCCTGTCGCGGCAGAGGAACAGCCGACCTGCTGTTTCCTCATACACCGCGAAGGCGTAGATCCCGTTGAGCTTGCTGACACACGCTTCTTTATAGTAGCAGTAGGCTTTGAGCAGTACCTCCGTGTCGCTGTGGGTCGAAAAGCTGAACCCTGCGACCATCAGCTCCAGCCGCAGCTCCTCGGTGTTGTACAGCTCGCCGTTGTAGACGATAGTGTATTTCTCTCCGAGATACAGGGTGCTCATCGGCTGCTGACCGTTCTCAGGGTCGATGACCGCCAGCCGCCGATGCAGCAGCGCGCAGTTCCTTTTGATATACTCGCCGTGTTCATCCGGACCGCGCCGCCTTAACTGCGACGACATTTCTGCGAGCGTTTCCCGCTGTTCTCTGAGATCCTTTTGGTTATCAAACCATCCCGCTATTCCGCACATATCTTACCTCCGATTGATCTCTGCATGTTTCAGAACCGATTTGTTTGCCATTGAGCCGACGAATAAGAGCGACGAGATTACCAGCGCCGCCGAACCCGCGAGCGTTGCCGACCGCGCGGCTGAGGGCACGGTATCGACAGAGCGAAAAACCGTTGTCGCCGTCGGCGTGACCATAAGGTATATATATGTCGCCGCGGCGGCGATTATACCCTCTATTATTCTGAATAAGAAAAATAAAGTCTTTTTCAGCGGGACTTTCCCGAGTAATGAGAAAATCTGAAAATGCACCGATAACCCGCCGAATCCGACAAAGAACGCGGTGACATACAGCGGCACAATACCGCTGATGCGATTGCATCCGTTCGTGATCTCCAACATTGCCGAGGCAATATCGCAGACCTGTTTTGAGGGAATCACCGCATCGACCACCTCGCCCAGCGCGCAGAAGACGATCACCATCGCGCACATCCCGAACGCACTCCGCGCGGCATTTTGTACCGCGCCGACCAGCAGATTCCCGCCGACCTTTTTCCGCCCGACAGAGTGGGCGAGAGGCTCGCTTTTCACTGTATGTCCGACGATGATCCCCGTCACGATCACCGCGGCGATCTGCGCTCCTAAGAGAACATACCCCGCCTGCGGATTGCCGAGCAGTGCCGTGCCGATGTAATTGATCAGGAATCCCGGACCTGCCGCCACCGCGATATAAGCGGTTTTTGCCGCCTGAGAGGGGCTTAGCTGTCCCTCGTCTGCCATGATCGCCGCGCAGGACGCCCCGACCGGATACCCGCCGATCATGCTCAGCAGGATCACCGCCGTCGCCTGAGGGGGCAGGCGAAACAGCATCCGCGATAGCCCTTTGAGCGGTCGGCAGAGGAATTCACAGATCCCGCTTTGTACCAGATACGCCGCGATCACCATGAAGAAGAACAGCGACGGGATCAGCACCTCCAGACAGAATCCGATCCCTTTTTCCATTCCGCGGGTGCATTCCTCATTGAACCTGAGCGCAATATAGATCCCGCCGATCGCCGCGGCTAACTTGATAATAATATTTCCTTTTTGGAATAATTCTCTGATTTTCAAACGAATCACCGATAATATATATGCCGCCGCCCTCATAACATATACAGGTGATTCTATGTCAAAAAATAATCAACAAAAAAAGCGCCGCCTCTATGAACTGCCGCCGATGAACAACCAGCCGTGTATCGAGTTTTCCGGCAACCGCGAGGTCGTGATCGAGGGCAGTCGCGGCGTGCTGGAATATTCTACCGACTGTATCCGCGTCAATACCGACGGCATGGTGATCTCGCTCTCCGGCCGCGGGCTGAACCTGCGCTGTATCTCGGATTCGTCGCTGATCATTGTGGGATTCATCACCAATGTGGAATTCATCATTTAGGAGGGGCGCCGTGTTACTGAACCTGTTACGATATCTCAGGGGCTATGTCTGCTTTACCGTGCGCGGCAGATACCCCGAACGATTCATCAATATCGCCCTGCATAACCGACTGAGGCTGTGGAGCGTCGAGCGCAGGGACGGCGAGATGACCGCCTGTATGTATATGCGCGACTATCGCGATATCAGGCGATATGCGCGCAAATCAGGCGTATGCCTGAGAGTGCGTGACCGCAAAGGTCTTCCGATGCTGCTGCGCCGCTACAGCGACCGCACCGGACTGATTTTCGGCGCGGCGGCATTCGTGATCACGGTATTCGTGATGTCGCTGTTCATCTGGAGCATCGATATCACGGGACTTGACACGATCAGCGAGAGCGAAATGCGTTCCCTGCTTCGGGAAAACGGCGTATCCGTCGGCGCATTCCGACCGATGATCGACGATACCGGCGTCAGCCGATCGATCATGCTCTCGGATCGTCGCGTCGGCTGGATGGCGGTCAATATCACCGGCTCTTATGTGTCTGTCGAAATCAAGGAGGAGAGCCCCTCGCCCAAGGTAGAAAGCATCGTTGAGCCGTGCAACGTGAAGGCGCGGCGCGACGGCAGGATCATCCGTATCGACGCCGAGCAGGGCAGAACGACTCTCAAAGAAGGCTCGGGCGTCGTCACCGGTCAGGTCGTCGTCAGCGGCGTCATGGACGATCAGCTCGGCGGCGTGAGATTGGTACACGCAAAGGCTGTCGTCCTCGCCGAAACGGATTACCATACATCGTTCACGATCCCGAAAACCGTCATGACCTACCATCCGACCGGCGAGGTCAAACAGCGCCTGACGGCAGATGTGTTCGGGTTAAAGCTGCCCCTGACTGTCGGCAGTGTCAGCACCGTCGACGTCCTCACTGACGAGACCGCCGCATCTCCTGCGCCGCTAGACGTCACCCTGCCGCTGTCACTATTCAGGCGCAATCTGTACGCAATAGAACTGCGAGAGGTATCGCTCGACGATAATTCCGCAAAAGAATTATTATTTAAAGAAGCCCGCCTTTACGAAGTGTTTACGCTCAGCGACTGCACGGTCACAAAGCGCGATTATCATTTCACCGCGTCCGACGACGGATATACCCTGAGCGCGGATTATACCTGCACCGAGGATATCGCCGTTCAGGAGAAGATCGGCACGGAATAGATATTGTTTTTTTCGCGCCTTTGTGATATAATGCAATACTGATTATAGGCAACACCGCAGAATTCGTGGCGTACGCCTTGCTTGCATATTATTCCGACATTGTGCCCAAAAATCAGCACCCATACGTCAGTATGCGAGCTGATTGTTTGTACACACTGACGAAAAATCTGACGGCGCAATACCGCACACCTGAATTATGCGGTATTGCCTAAAACGGAAGGAAGAAAAAACGTGCGTATTCTATGTATCGGCGATGTCGTCGGCAGTGCGGGCTGCGAATTCCTGCGCTCCCATCTGCCGGCTTTCAAAAAACTCCACAAGGTCGATCTGACCATCGTCAACGGCGAGAATTCCGCCGACGGCAACGGCATCACCCCGCGATCTGCCGATCACCTCTTCACCTCGGGAGCGGACGTCATCACGCTGGGCAACCACAGCTTCCGCAGGGCGGAGGTCTACTCTTATCTTGACGAGAACCCCTACATCATCCGCCCGATGAATTTTCCCTCTGCGACAACTCCCGGCAAGGGGATGTGCACCGTCGATATGGGCTATGCACAGGTCACGGTCATCAACCTCATGGGTCAGGAGTCGATCGACGCCCATTTGGACAATCCTTTTTCGGCGATCGAACGCCTACTGCCGACGCTCGATTCCAAGATCGTCCTGCTGGACTTCCACGCCGAAGCGACCAGCGAAAAACGCGCGATGGGACTGTTCCTCGACGGCAAGGTCAGCGCGGTATTCGGCACGCATACCCATGTCATGACCGCCGACGCAGAGGTGCTGCCCGGCGGGACCGGATATATCACCGACCTCGGCATGACCGGCGCGATCGATTCGGTGCTGGGCGTCAAGAAGGACATCATCATCAACCGCTTTTTGACGAAGCTCCCCGCGCGCTTCGAACTGGAGAAAAGCGCCTGTAAAATGAACTGCACGCTCTTTGATATCGACAACGCGACCGGAAAATGTACCTCAGCTACGTCATATGAACTAAGATAATCTGCATTTTGTAATTCTTTTTTGTACAGAAAAATGTTGCTAAATTGTAACTTTTGATGTATAATATGGTTAATTCTGTAATAATGCTCACGCAAAGGATGTGTTTACCATGATAAACGGTGAAACTCTCAAACAGTCGATTATTTCCGGCGCTAATAATATTGTTTCTATTAAGGCGCGTATCAACGACCTCAATATTTTCCCTGTTCCGGACGGCGATACAGGTACCAATATGTCGATGACTATCGTTGCCGCAGCCGACGCTTTGAAGGCTATGGAAGCGGCAGACGTCGCGACCGTCGCCCATAAGACGGCTTCTGCGATGCTGCGCGGCGCGCGCGGCAACTCCGGCGTCATCACCTCTCTGCTGTTCCGCGGCATCTCCAAGGGACTTGAGGGCAAGGCTGAGGCTTCCGGCGAGGATATGATCCACGCGCTGGGCCTGGGTGTCGAGGCGGCGTATAACGCTGTCACAAAGCCTACCGAGGGTACCATCCTGACCGTTGCCCGCATGGGTTACGAGGCGGGTCTCGAGGCGCTCGAGACCGAGGACGACCCCGCAGTTCTGTGGGAGATCGTCTGTGACGCTGCAGCCGATGCGCTCGAGCAGACGCCCAAGATGCTCCCCGTACTCAAGAAAGCCGGCGTCGTCGACGCAGGCGGCAAGGGTATCCTGACCATCTTCGAGGGTATGCTCTCCGTGATCCGCGACGGCGTTGTCGTCGAGTATGAGGAATCCGACTCTGTTGTCGGCGACGATACCTCCGATGATTTCTTCCGCTCCGCGGCGGCTGAATTCGACGCGGTCATCAACTTTACCTATTGTACCGAATTTATCGTCGGCAGAGATCCCGAGATCGAGACCGACCCCAACGAACTGAGATTATTCCTTGAGACCATCGGCGACAGCATCGTTATGGTAGCCGATGACGAGATCATCAAGGTCCACGTCCATACCGAACAGCCCGGCGACGCACTGCAGAGAGGTCTTACCTATGGTTCGCTCTTGACCGTCAAGGTCGAAAATATGCGCGAACAGCACGAGACCGCCAAGGCTGAGAACGAAAAAGCAAAGGCGAAGGCGGAGAAGAAAGCCGAGCCCGAGTTTGCCGCTCCTGTCGAAGAGTTCGGCTTTGTCGCAGTCGCCGCGGGCGAAGGCCTGTCGAACCTCTTCAACGAGCTTGGCTGTCAGAACGTCGTATCCGGCGGTCAGAGCATGAACCCCTCGACCGACGATATCTACGCCGCTGTCATGGCGACCCCGGCGAAGAAGATCTTCGTCCTACCTAATAACAAGAACATCATCATGGCGGCTCAGCAGACCGTCGCGCTTGCCGAGGACAGACAGGTCATCATCGTTCCGACCCGCACCATTCCTCAGGGACTTTCCGCGATGCTCGTCTTCGATCCCGACAGCGACGTCGAGACCAACGTCGAGAACATGATGAACGCCGCGAAGAACGTTTCCACCGGTCAGATCACCTTTGCCGCACGCGATTCCGAGTTCGGCTCCAAGAAGATCAAAGAGGGCGATATCATCGGCTTGGATAACGGCAAGCTGACCGTCACCTCTTCCAGCCCGAACAAGGCGCTCTTAAAGCTCGCGAAGTCCATGATCGACAAGGATATGTCCTTTGTTACCCTGATCTCCGGCGAGGGTATCTCCGAGGAAGACGCCGCAGAAGCGGTCGAAATGCTCGAGGATAAGTTCTCCGATCAGGTCGACATCACCTACATCAAGGGCGACCAGCCGATCTACTACTACATCATCAGCGTAGAATAATGCATACTAGGGCTGTCGCAGTGACAGCCCTTTGTTTTTTTCTAAGATCTAAGTATCAGTATCTTAGTTGTTATAGCATTAACTTAAAACTTACGACTTACAACCAATAACCAACCATGAGCCTATACGAAGTACCTATCATCAAAATCAAAGGAATCGGCGAGAAGAAGGCCGCGCTGTTCAAGAAGCTCGGCGTCCTTTCTGTCGGCGATCTGATCTCCTACTATCCGCGCGCCTACGACAACTGGGCTGATACCACCCCGATCGCCGAGGTCATGCATGGAGAGCGGGTCGTGATCCGCGCGCGCCTCGCCGCCGCGGTCAGCACCACGCGTATCTCCGGCGGCAGACTGCTGAGCAAGGCGACCGTCTGTGACGACAGCGGCTACATGAATCTCGTCTTTTTCAACAACAAATACATCGAATCCATGCTCCGCTACGGCGAGGAATACTGCTTCATGGGCAAGGTTCAGCGCGAGAAATACGGCTACCAGATGATCTCGCCCGAGTTCACCTCGCCCAAGTCCGGCGACGATATCACCCCGATCTACAATCTCACCGCGGGGCTGAATAACCGCGTCGTCATGAAAGCGGTCAAGGAAGCGCTTGCGATGCTCCCCGAGGTCATCAACGATCCTCTGCCGTATGACGTTCTCAAGCGATACGACCTTTGTCCGCTGAGCTACGCCCTGCATCATATCCATTTTCCCGCGGATATTCCCGCGATGGAACGCGCCCGCCGCAGACTGGTGTTCGAGGAGTTGTTGGTGCTGAATCTCGGTATGCGGCTGATGAAGTCCCATTCCCGTGAGCAGACGTCCATCACCATGCCCGAGGATTATACCAAGGAGTTCACCGCCCGACTGCCCTTTGAGCTGACCAACGCCCAAAAACGCGCCGTCGCCGACTGTGTGAACGATATGAAGAACAAGACATCCCCGATGAACCGACTGATCCAAGGCGACGTCGGCTCGGGCAAGACCGCCGTCTGCGCCGCAGTATGCTATAACTGCGTCAAAAACGGTTATCAGGCAGCATTCATGGCGCCCACCGAGATCCTCGCCCAACAGCACTTTGAGACCTTCTCCAAGATGTTCGACGGCACGGGCATGAAGATCGAACTGCTGACCGGCTCGATGACGCCTGCCAATAAGCGCAAAGCCCGTGAGCGCATCGAAGCGGGGGAGAGCGACATTGTCATCGGCACCCATACGCTGGTGTCCGAAAGCACTGTTTTCCACAAGCTCGGCTGTGCGATCACCGACGAACAGCATCGTTTCGGCGTCGCTCAGCGCGCACGCCTCGCCGCAAAGGGCGAGCATCCGCATATCCTCGTCCTCTCCGCAACGCCTATCCCGCGTACCCTCGGCTTGATCATCTACGGCGATCTGGATATCACCGTCATCGATGAACTGCCGCCCGGACGCACCGAGGTGCAGACCCTGTATATCAAATCCGACAAGCGTGACCGCGCCCTCGAATTCATCCGTCGGCAGGTGGACGAGGGGCGACAGGCATATATCGTCTGTCCCTTGGTCGAAGAGGGCGACGACGCTGATCTGCAGAGCGCAAACGACTATGCCGCCGAGCTGATGCTCGGAGCGTTCCGCAACTATCCCGTCGGCATCCTGCACGGCAAGATGAAGGCAAAGGATAAAGAAGCGGTCATGTCACAATTTTCTTTAAACGAATTATCTATCCTCGTTTCCACTACCGTCGTCGAGGTCGGCGTGGACGTCAAAAACGCGACCGTCATGATGATCGAGAACGCCGAACGTTTCGGCTTATCCACCCTCCACCAGCTGCGCGGGCGCGTCGGCAGGGGAGAGTACAAGAGCTACTGCATCCTCGTGTCCGATCATAGCGGCGACAATACCGAACAGCGCTTATCGACCATGTGCCGCACCAACAACGGCTTCGAGATCGCGGATATGGACTTAAAGCTCCGCGGACCGGGCGACTTTTTCGGCAACCGCCAGCACGGTCTTCCGCAGCTCGCGATCGCCGACTTCTCCGATACGCAGACACTCGCCCAAAGTCAGGAGGCGGCGGAATACCTGCTGAATATCAGCCCTGATCTGTCGGACGACGCGACCCGCGCCCTGCGCGCCGAGGTTCGACGCCTGTTCAGTTCAACCGGCGAATCGCTAAACTGACAAAGAATAAGGGACTGTCGCTGTATCTAACGCGAGAGTCCTTTTAAATTTTGTGACGAATGAGTTTTTTATCATTATTAATATACATAATATAGACTATAAAAATGTCTTGCATTTGTATATACAATTGTGTATAATATATGCAAACGAAGAAAGGAGTGTTACTGTGTCAAAAACAGCAAATCTTTATGTGAGAATAGAGCCTGAACTGAAAGAGCAAGCGGAACAAATCCTATCTGCCCTCGGTATTCCGGCGTCCAACGCGATCAATATGTTTTATAAACAGATCATCCTGCAGCGAGGTCTGCCTTTTGACTTAAAGCTGCCTTATGATGCTGTCCCGAATTTTAATCAGCTTTCCGAACAGGAAATAGATTTTGAATTGCAAAAGGGGATCGATGAAGTAAAAAGAGGAAATGCAAAATCCGCTAAACAGGCGTTTACTGATATCAGAAAGGACTACAGCCTGTGAACTATTCGGTGATCATTTCCTTAAGTGCAGACAAGGATATCCGAGCCATTTATGATTATATCGCCGTGTCATTGATATCTCCGGAAAACGCCGAAGCTCAGTTATCGCGATTTGAAGAGAGAATCGATAGTCTCGATCATATGCCTAAGAGATATCCAGTCTATAAAAATGATATTCGTTATATGCCTGTTGATAATTATCTTGTATTTTATGCAGTTGAGGAGAGTACCAAGACGGTTTCAATTCTCAGAGTAATGTATGGCAGGCGCAATATTGAAAAAGCATTATAAAACGATCCCGCAGATGTTTATATCAAAACGTCCGCGGGATTTTTATGCAATTATTCTACTTTGTGGACCTCTTCAAATACGCAAATCAGGTTGTCCGATACCGCCCTGTCCTGATGCAGTGCGCCGAAGAACCATTTTCCATAGCGCGTATTTTTCATTACCGTATCGAGAAAAATATTCAGGTCGTTCACAGTCGCATTCCTGTCGATCATCCGCTTGACGCTGGCGGGCGCTTCATGCGTGATGATCAGATCGACGCGGCGGTGATGCTTCTGAATGTTGTCGACCGCGTATTTCAGCTCGTCGTCGGCGGGAAGTGACGGCGGACTTTCCCGCGGCTCATCCTCATAGGGCGGCAGTCCTCCGCCGAGCGCAAATACGCTTTTGCCGTCGATCGTGTAGATTTCGCCGCGCTTGAGACAGTATAGATTGTGATCGAGTTGATATGCCTTGCCCTGATACAGATCGACCTCGGGGTATTCCCTGAGCCTCTCAAAGTTTTCGTGCGCTCCCTCGACAAAGAGGATGTCATATTTCTTTTTGCCGAGCTTTTTGAGGTTGCTTTTTTCTTTATCAGAATGATTCCAGACAAAGCCGAAGTCGCCGGTTATCAGCAATTTATCACCCTTTTTGAGCTTTGCGAGATCTCTGTCCATCAGGCTGTCGTAGTCGCCGTGGATATCTCCCGTTACAAAAATCATTAGTTCCTCCTGCAAATAGTTCTGTTTTTGAGCGATTTCATCCGATTATTTTTGAAAAAGTTACAATCTTTTAATTGATATCAACCTGAGAATGGTGTAAGATAAAGACGAATATCAATGCATTTTGACACAAGAAAATTCCTATCCTTTATTATATTAGCATATCCGGAAGGAAAATACTATGAAAAAAAAGTTAAATTTTATCATATCGCTGTCACTGGTGCTGGCAATCGCCGTCAGCGCATTTGTGACGCCTGCGTCCTCTTTTGAGCATACCGAGGTCACCTCCTCCTACGCGATGCTGCTGATCAATCTGGATACCAACACCACCGCTTATGCACAGAAGGCGGATAAGTATTGGTATGCGCCCGGTATGTCTGAGCTGATGACCTTTATCCTGCTGACGGAAAAGGTCAAGGATCCCGCCGGGGTCAAGGTCGCGGTCGATGAAGATTTCATCGCCGAGCTCGACTATTCCGATAACTGTCTTGAGCGCTATCTCGGCGACGAGCTGACCCTCAAGGATCTTGCGGCGATCATGATGATGACGACCGGCTCTGACGCTGCAAATCTGATCGCAGATACCGTCAGCGGCGGCGATACGGCGGCATTTGTCAGCGAGATGAATTCCCGCGCCGCTGAGCTCGGCTGTAAGCTTACCTCATTCCTCTCTCCCGGCTACAGCGCGTCTAAAAAGCATTACACCACCTGCGAGGATATCGCCGTGATGTACCGTCATCTCATGAACGACGCGATGTTTCAGGAGATCATGAGCAGTCCGACCTATATCCCCGAAGAATACGGCGATAACGAGGAATATGCCGTCACGACCGATAACTCGATCCTCAATCCCGTCAGCCCGTATTATTTCCGTTATGCGACCGGCGGCAAATATACCTTTGACAAGGTTTATGGAGCGTCGATCGTCGTTACGACCTCCTATAAAGAGATGAACTACCTGTTTGTCGCTCTGCGCGGTAAAAACAAGGCGGAGGAGAACGTCTTCGCCGACGCGCGCCGCATGACAACATGGGCGTATCTGAACCTCAGCGACCGCAAGGTCATCAATACCGATACGGCGGTCAATACAGCGAAGGCTGTCACCTCATGGGGCACATACGATATCTCGCTGTACGCGGACAATTCCGCGATCAAAACGCTGCCCAATGAATATGAGAGAGATAAGTTCAGCGTGAAAATGGATATACCGGAAGAACTCAAGCTCCCGCTGTTTGAGGGCGAGAGTGTCGGCAGCGCGGATATCTCCTATGACAAAGAACTGCTGGACAACGTCAGCATCATCCCGAATCACGACGAGGGCGTATCGCTGCTCAATGATCTGGGCAGATTCTCGGGCTATGCGCTGGCAAAGCTTTTCCCGAATATGCCCTCAGAAGCGGAGGAGCAGTCCGCGACCGAGCCCTCAACAAAGCCTGCGACCGAGGCGGCGACAAAATCGCCGAAAAAGCAAACATCCACGACGCCCGCCGCAGCAAAAGCGACACAGGCGCCGACAACCGATTCCGAAACAGGGGAGTGATGGGATGAAAAAGAAAATACGGCTGATATCCTTGATCCTGACCGTTATCATCGCGCTTTCGGTGACGGCGATCCCTTCTGCGTCCGCGATCTCTTTCAAATGCGACGTCACGACCCATTCGGATTCGATCCTGATGGTCAATCTCGATACCGGCATCGAGGTGTACGCGAAGGACGCCGATACCCGCCGCTATCCTGCCGCGCTGACAAAGATCATGACCTATATCGTGGCGGTCGAGAACATCAAGGATCTCGATACCCGTATCCCGATCAAAGAGAATATTTTAAAGAAGCTAGAGATGAGCGGTCTGTACAGCAGCGGGCTTGACTGGCATACCGGCGAGAAGCTGACCGTGACCGATGTGCTTTACGCGCTGATGCTCCCGCGCGGCAACGATGCGGCGATGATGCTTGCCGATTATGTCGGCGGGGGAGATATCCCGACCTTTGTCGAGATGATGAACGAAAAGGCTGAGGAGATCGGCTGTGAAAACACCCATTTCACCAATCCGACCGGCGTTGATGACGAGGATCAGTATACCACCGCCCGCGATATGGTGAAGATCTGCCGTTATGCGCTGGGAACGCCGCTGTTTTCCAAGGTCGTTGCGACGCCGACCTATACCATGGAGGGCGACGATTATCCGCTGGTGACGACCAACTACATGATCGACGCGGCGCGCGGCGGTGACTATTACTATACCTACGCGACCGGTATCCAGAACGGCGAGACCGACGAGGCGGGAATGTGCCTTGCGGCGTCAGCTCTGTGCGACGGATACGCTTATCTGTGCGTATGCCTGCACGCGCCGTATGATACGGAGGAATACAACGAGTATTGCATGGAGGACGCCGCCGAGCTGTTCCGCTGGGCGTTTTTGAACCTCGAATTCGTCTCTCCGGCGACCAAGGATACCCCGATCTGCGAACAGCCCGTCAACAACGCATGGGACACCGAGAGCATCCTGTTGGTACCCCAGTCCGATCTGAATATCGTACTGCCCGCGGATTATAAGGAAAGCGACGTCACCATCGTTCCCGACAACACCGACCCGATCAACGCGCCCGTCAGCAAGGGCGACGTCATCACGACCGCGACGGTCTACTACAAGGGCGAGGCGTTCGAAACGATCAACCTGATCGCGAACGAGGACGTCAACGCAAGTCCGATCCTGTTCTTTACCCACGGCGTCGACCGAGTCCTGACCTCACCATGGTTTCTGATGTCCGTCGGCATCGTCGTCGTTCTCTTCGTCGTATTCGTCAGCGTATCTTCCTCGTATAACAAGAAGAAGCGCCGCAATCAAAAGTCCGAATGATCGGATATCCGATCACTTTTTGTCGAAAACCGTCATATCAAGGCTGCCTTTGCGGGCGGCCTTTTTCAGTCAGCGGCAGAAACTTGACATAAAGCGGCAATCACGCTATAATATAGGTTGGTTAATAGCACAACTATGTCCATAATAAGGAGCAATAATATGATTTCCAAATTATCATGGATACTGTTTATCCCGCTGACGCTGGCGGCGGTTTTTCTGAAACTCGCCCAGACGATCTTGCCGGATAACAGCATCTTAGGATTATCGGATCTGAAGCTGGACTATGCGGTCATCGGCTGTGTGGCGCTGATTTTCGTATTCGCGCTGATCATGTGCCTGTGCGACCGCAAGATCTCCAAGTACTACCTGCCTCACCGCAACTTTGCCGCCGGTATCATCGGTATCCTGACGGCGCTGTTGATGGCGGCTGACGGCGCCGATTCGATCTACGCGCTGACAAGCGCCGACAAGCTTGACGTTCTCGCGGTCATCGAGGCGGCGATGCTCTTGTTCGCGGCGGTCGTCTTTGTCGTGATGGGGCTGAATCATTCGTTCAATAACAAGGGCAAAAAAGCCTTCGGACTGCTTTATATCGCACCGGCGCTGCTGTGTGCGGTGCGGCTGATCCGCTGCTTTGTGGAATTCACCACGATCTCCCTGAGAACCGCCGACGTCACCCGCCTGTTCTGCTACATCTTCGCGACGATGTTCTTCTTTAACTACGCTGTCGCGCTGTCGCTGACGGAAGCAAAGCACGCCGTCAAATCCTGCTTCATCTACGGCTTCCCCGCATCCGCGGCGATGATCGCCTATGCCGCAGGCAATCTGTATGCGAACTTCGATACCGAGAATCTGATGGCGAACGCACATTACGTCGAGATCGCCCTGATGGGTCTCTATATCCTCGCATTTGTGATCGAGCTGACGATCTTCGTCAAGGACAAGGATCATGTCATCATCGAGGACGAGGACGACGTCGATTACAAGGAGCTGCACGAGGATGATATCACCGACAGAGATGATCTGGTCGTCACCGGACTGGATGACGAGGAGCGTGCCGACAATCCCGCATCCTCCTATATCTCCACTGCCGACACCACCGACTTTCTGTACCAGGAAGCCCATAATGAAACGAAGCGCGAATCGTCCTATTACAAGGCGGCGGAGAATGACGTCGCCGACTATATCACCGATGAGATCGACTCCGAGTACGATCAGAAGGGCAAGGAGAAATCCTACGCCGACCAGCTCGACGAGATCGATAAGCTGATCCTCGAGATCTCCGGCGATAAGTAAAGGCTCCTTTTGGTAAAAGGAGCTGTCGGCAAAGCCGACTGAGGAATTGCATCATTGTTCGAGCACAGCGAGAAACCGAATAAGAATTACTGATTTATTGTATTGACACATTAACTGCAAAGTGTTATATTATTAACAATATCAATATTCAATCGTTGACGGAGACACGATCCGTTTCCACCATGCCTCAGAGAGCCGCCGGTCGGTGCAAGACGGCGCATGAATCACGGATTACCACTCCCGAGATCGCTCAGGAAATGGAGCGACGTCTGCCGCGTTAAGGCACAATGAGGGTCATCGATTGATGACTGAACTCAGGTGGAACCGCGTAACTACGCCCTGATAATTCTGTACGGGAATTATCAGGGCTTTTTTTAGCAACAAACTTTGTACAAATATGAAAAGAGGAGAAGATAGATATGATTAACATCGAACTCAAAGGCGGCGTCGTCAAGGAATTTGACGAGAACATCACGCCCGCCGAAATCGCCAAGTCCATTTCCATGGGACTGTACAAGAACGTCTGTGCCGCGCTGGTCGACGGCAAGGTCTGCGATCTGCGTACCGAGCTGACTGCGGACTGCAAGGTCGAGCTGCTGACCTTTGACGACGAGGACGGCAAAAAGGCTTTCTGGCACACCACCTCGCATATCTTAGCACAGGCGGTCAAGCGTCTGTATCCTGAGGCGAAGCTCGCAATTGGCCCGTCGATCGACGAGGGCTTCTACTATGATTTTGACGTCAAAAAGCCCTTTGACGCCGACGATATCGCCGCGATCGAAGCCGAGATGAAGAAGATCGTCAAGTCCGGCATCGAGATCAGCCGCTTTGAAAAAGCGCCCGCAGATGCGATCGCGTTCCTCGAGGAGCTGGGAGAACCCTACAAGGTAGAGCTTGCCTCCGAGCACGCCGACAAGGGCGAGCCGATCAGCTTCTACAAGCAGGCGGAATTCGTTGATCTGTGCGCAGGTCCTCACCTGATGTCCGTCGCACCCGTCAAGGCGTTCAAGCTGACCAACTGCACCGGCGCATACTGGCGCGGCGACAGCAAAAATCAACAGCTCTGCCGTGTTTACGGCATTTCGTTCCCGAAGGCTTCGATGCTCGAGGAATATATCACCAAGAGGGAAGAGGCGTTGAAGCGCGACCATAATAAACTCGGACGCGAACTCGAGCTCTTCACCACCGTTGATTATATCGGTCAGGGACTTGCGATCATGCTGCCCAAGGGCGCGCGCATCATCCAGCTTCTCCAGCGCTTTGTAGAGGATCTGGAGCAAAAGAACGGCTGGCAGCTTACCAAAACTCCCTTCATGGCAAAATCCGATCTCTATAAGATCAGCGGCCACTGGGATCATTATAAGGACGGCATGTTTGTCCTCGGCGACGAGGAGAAGGACGATGAGGTCTACGCCCTGCGCCCGATGACCTGTCCGTTCCAGTATCAGGCTTATCTCAACCGCGGCAGAAGCTACCGCGACCTGCCGATGCGCCTGAACGAAACCTCGACCCTGTTCCGCAACGAGGCGTCCGGCGAGATGCACGGTCTGATCCGTCTTCGCCAGTTCACGATCTCCGAGGGTCACCTCATGTGTACCCCCGAACAGCTCGAGGGCGAATTCGCTCATTGTCTGGAGCTTGCGATGTATTGCCTCAAGACCCTCGGCCTTGACGACGACGTCAGCTACCGCTTCTCCCAGTGGGATCCCGATGACCGCGAGAAGTACATCGGTACCGAGGAGGAGTGGAACGAGGTCCAGGGCATGATGGGCAAGATCCTCGACGACCTCGGCGTTGAATACAAGATCGGTATCGGCGAAGCCGCGTTCTACGGTCCGAAGCTCGATATCCAGATCAAAAACGTTTTCGGCAAAGAGGATACCCTCATCACCATCCAGATCGACCCGATGATCGCCGAAAAATTCGGCATGGAATATGTCGACCGCGACGGCGTCAAGAAGAACCCCTATATCATCCACCGCACCTCTATCGGCTGCTACGAGCGCACCCTCGCACTGCTGATCGAAAAGTACGCCGGCGCATTCCCGCTGTGGCTCGCGCCCGTACAGGTCAAGCTGCTGCCGATCGCCGACCGTCATCTCGACCGTATCTATGAGATCAAGAAGACGCTCGATGACCTCGGTATGCGCGTCGAAGTCGACGACAGATCCGAGAAGATCGGTTATAAGATCCGCGAGGCTCAGCTCCAGAAGATCCCGTACATGGTCGTCATCGGCGACAAGGATATCGAGAACAACACCGTATCCATCCGCCACCGCAAGGACGGCGATATGGGTTCGATGTCGCTCGAGGACTTCATCAAGCTCACCAAGGAAGAGATCGATACCAAGGCGATCAAATAATTAAGGCTCCCTTTGGTAAAGGGAGCTCCCGCGTAAGCGGGTGAGGAATTGCAGGATTGTTCGACCATAGGGAGTAACCATATTGAAACGTCGCAGAAGAAAGCTCAAACCGTATAAATTGAACCGCGGCTCTTTTGAGGAGCAAAAGCTCAGAGAGGAAAAAAAGCTCGAGACCCAGCGCGCTCTGCTCTTTATCCTTCCTATCGTCATGCTCGCGGTGCTGGCGGTCGGGATCTTCTTCGGCTACAAAAGCTACGAGAAAAGCGCCGCCGAGAAAAAGACGATCATCTCCTCCTCAGAGCCGACCGAGGCGAAGGAATCCGATCCGATGCTATTGACTGTCGTCAGCCCTGCCTATCCGCTCACCGCGGACTATGTCCCTGAGCTGACAGATTTCAACGGCGTCAAGGTCTCGCCGCAGATGACAGATGATCTCGAAAAACTCCTTGCAGACGCAGAGGCGGCAGGCTATCCGCTGACTGTGACCGAAGGCTATATTTCTTATAAAGAACAAAAGGAACGCTACGACACTGCGGTGCAGGAGTACCTGAAAAAATCTAAGATGACGCTGGTCAAGGCAGAGGCGCAGGTCAAGCGCACCACCCCGCGCGAGGGTGAGAGCGAACAGCAGACCGGTCTGCTGATCCGCTTTGACGATAAGGAGAAGGGCGCTTTTGCTGATGGGAATACGCTCAAGTGGCTGATCCGCAACGCGGTCAACTACGGATTTATCCTGCGCTATCCCGAAAAAGAGAACGTCGGCGGACTTTCCTATACCCCGAATCTGTTCCGCTATGTCGGCGTCGAAAACGCCTACAATATCCGCGCTTATAACATGAGCTTTGACGCCTATGTGTCATATATGTCGTTTCAATAATCGGCTCCCTTTGGTAAAGGGAGCTGTCGCTATGGCGACTGAGGAATTGTATGCTTGTTTGACCGTAGGGAGTAACTTGATCATAAGTGGAGATTGACCCTACCTTAGGCGACCGTAGTGATGATTTGAAATAAAATGAAAAAAAGGCTTGCATTTTAGAAAACGTTGATGTATAATTAATCCGTTAACGTGTCTAATAACGTATGTATATATGTGAAAGAGGTGAATCAAATGCAGGAAAAGATCCATCCTAACTATGGCCAGACTACCATTACCTGCGCTTGCGGTAATGTTATCGAGACCGGCTCCACCAAGAAGGATATCCGTGTTGAAATTTGCTCCAAGTGCCATCCTTTCTTTACCGGAAAGCAGAAGCTCGTCGATACAGGCGGTCGCGTCGATCGCTTCAAGAAGCGCTTCAACATGGAGTAATATGTTTCCGAGCATAAGGCGGTACAGCAGTACCGCCTTAATTTTCACTATGGGCTCCTTTTGGTAAAAGGAGCTGTCAGCGGACGCTTGCGTCAGGCTGACTGAGGAATTGCAGTATCATCGTCTGACGCTTGCGTCGGACGATCACCCATTTTTGCTTATGCTATGACAACTTATACGACTGTCAAAAAGCCCGCCTCCGCAGAGCTTGTCGAAAAGCGTTCGCGCTTTATCGGCTATGTCAAGCCTGTCAAGACGCAGGAGGAAGCGGTCGCTTTTATCAACGAAATCAAATCGAAACATTGGGACGCGACCCATAACGTCTATGCCTACGTGATCCGCGGCGAGGGTATCTCGCGCTACAGCGACGATAACGAGCCTCAGGGTACTGCCGGCATCCCCGTGCTGGACGCGATCCGCAAGCGCGATATCACCGACTGTGTCGTCGTGGTGACCCGCTATTTCGGCGGCACGCTCCTCGGCGCAGGCGGCTTGGTGCGCGCGTATTCCGCCTCGGCTAAGGCGGGGATCGACGCGGCGGGCGAGTGTGTGATGACCCTCTGCTCGGTCTGTACGGTTCGCTGTTCCTATACGCTCTACGGCAAGCTCCCGTCCCTAATCGCGCGATACGACGGCACGGCTGACGATTCGGTTTTTGCCGACGATGTCACCGTCACCTTCCACCTGCCGACCGACCGCCTTGCCGCTTTTAATAAGGCGCTCAGCGAGGAAAGCTCGGGAAAAGTGCAGGCTCAGGTCGCCGACGAGCGTTTTTTCGCGCAATAAACCCGCGATACCCATTATTTTGAAAAAAATTTGGCAAGAAAAAGGATATTCCCCGATTTTTGCGTAAATAATACTTGGAAGACTTGTGATTTGGCTCCTTTTGGTAAAAGGAGCTGTCGGCATCGCCGACTGAGGAATTGCATCATTGTCCGAACGAAGTGAGTATCCGAATGAATACAGGTATGTTAGTACAGATCGGACGAACCGGGAGAATTTCCCGAGAAAGAGAGAAATATGCGTTTATCGGATGATTTTATCAGCGAGGTCAAATATCGCAACGACCTCGGCGAGCTGGCGGCTTCTTATATGCAGTTAAAGCGCCGCGGCCGCAATCTGGTCGGACTTTGTCCGTTCCACGGCGAAAAAACCCCTTCCTTCAACATCTACACCGAGAACGGCTCGTTCTATTGCTTCGGCTGCGGGACGGGCGGCGACGTCATCACCTTCATCATGAAGATCGAGAATCTCGACTACCTCGAGGCGGTCAAATTCCTCGCCCAGCGCGCTGGAATGTCCATGCCCGAGGATGACTACGACGACTCGATGTCGCGGCTGAGGACGCGTATCTATGAAGCCAACCGCGAGGCGGCGCGCTTCTTTTACCAAAAGCTCGGCGAACGCGAGGGGGCAGAGGGACTGGCGTATCTCAGGGGCAGGGGACTTGCCGACACGACCATCCGTCATTTCGGACTGGGCTTTGCTCCGGATTCCCGTTTTTCGCTCGGCGATTATCTGCTTTCGAAAGGCTTTACCGAAGCGGAGCTGATCGCCGCGAATCTGGTGTTCAAATCCCGCTCGGGCAGGGGAGTGGTCGACCGCTTTTATAACCGCGTCATGTTCCCGATCATCGATGTGCGCGGCAACGTGATTGCCTTCGGCGGGCGCATCATGACCGATCAAAAGCCGAAATACCTCAACACCTCCGACACCATCGTTTTTAATAAAAGCTACAACCTCTTTTCGCTGAATAACGCGAAGAACAGCAAGTCGCGCGCCTTTATCCTCTGCGAGGGCTATATGGACGTCATCTCACTGAATCAGGCGGGCTTTACCCAGGCGATCGCGACCCTCGGCACTGCGCTGACCATGGATCAGGCGACGCTCTTAAAGCGCTACTGCGACGAGGTCATCGTCTGCTACGATGCGGACGAAGCCGGTCAAAAGGCGACCGCCCGCGCGATCAGCATCCTGCGCAGCGCGGGACTGGTGGTGCGCGTCCTGCGCATCCCCGACGGCAAAGACCCCGACGAATTCATCCGCCGCCACGGCGACAAGGGTCACGCCGCGTTCAAAAACCTGCTCGAGAGCAGCGGCAACGACGTCGAGTACCGGATGTATCAGCTGCGATCCGGCTTTGATATGACCACCCCGCAGGGCAGGCTCGGTTATCTCAACGAGGGAGTCAAATTGCTCAGTGAGCTTGACAACCCCATGGAGCGCGATATCTACGCCTCGAAGCTCGCCGACGAGACCGACGTCGCAAAGCCGTCTATCATGGAGCAGGTAAACCGCCTGACACGGCGCAAGACCTCCGCTCGGCGCAAAGAGAATTTCAAGAAGATCCAGCGCGATCTCTCCGCACGCGACGACCGCGTCAATCCCCAGCACGCCGACAACCTGCGCGCTGTGACCGCGGAGGAAAACCTCATCGCGTTTCTGATCAACAATCCGGACAAGCTCGGGCATATCGACGGCAATTTGAAGCCCGAAAATTTCATCACCGAGTTTAACCGCAAGCTCTATGTATATTTCTATAAAAGAATCAAAAACGGTCAGGAACCGATGACCTCGGTCTCTGCCGATTTCACCGCCGACGAGGTGTCGAAGATCTACCGCATCGTCAATTCCTACAGCAGCATCGGCTCGACCCCTCAGGCGCTGGATGAATATATCAGTATCATTTTGGCGGAAGGCTCAAAGCTGACCTCCCGCGATATCGCGAATGCTTCTGCTGACGATCTGGACGCGTATCTCAAAAAGCTCGCGGAGCAGAAGAAGTAAAGCATCAGCGAACATCAATTCGGTCATCATCCCCAACATAGAATATTGGAAGGAAAGGAAGTTTGATTATGGCTGCACCTGTATCAGACAAGAAAAATCTCGTCAAGGAGCTGACAGACCTCGGTAAGGCGAAGGGCAATATCACCAACCAGGACATTCTGGACGCGATCGGCGAGATGGATATCGACCCCGAACAGCTCGAAAAACTCTATGATGCGCTCGAGCAGGCGGGTATCGAGATCGTTGAGACCGACATCGAGGAGGATCTCTCGCTCGAGGGTCTGAATATCACCGAAAACGGCGAGGATGTTTCCACAACATCCGGCTCTGAATCTGTCGAATCCACAGAGAATATCTCGGTCGACGACCCCGTCAAGGTCTACCTCAAGGAGATCGGCCGCGTACCGCTGCTCACCCCCGAGGAGGAGGTCGAGCTTGCGATCCGTATCTCCGAGGGCGACGTTTCCGCCAAGAAACGCCTCTCCGAAGCCAACCTGCGACTGGTCGTCAGTATCGCAAAGCGTTACCTCGGACGCGGTATGCATTTCCTCGATCTGATCCAGGAGGGCAACCTCGGTCTGATCAAGGCGGTCGAAAAATTCGACTACACCAAGGGCTTCAAGTTCTCCACCTATGCGACATGGTGGATCCGTCAGGCGATCACCCGTGCGATCGCGGATCAGGCGCGTACCATCCGCATCCCCGTCCACATGGTCGAGACCATCAACAAGGTCAAGAAGGTTTCCTCACAGCTTCTCCACCAGAACGGTCACGAGCCGTCTGCGGACGAGATCGCTGAGGAGCTGAATATGCCGGTCGATAAGGTGCGCGAGATCATGCGCGTCGCCCAGGAACCCGTTTCGCTCGAGACCCCGATCGGTGAGGAAGAGGACAGCCATCTGGGCGACTTCATCCCCGATGACGACGCTCCCGCGCCCGCAGACGCTGCATCCCACACGATGCTGCGCGAACAGCTCATGGAGGTACTGGATACCCTGACCCCCCGTGAGGAAAAGGTCTTAAGACTGCGCTTCGGACTTGAGGACGGCAGAAGCCGTACCCTCGAGGAAGTCGGCAAGGAATTCAACGTCACCCGTGAGCGTATCCGTCAGATCGAGGCGAAGGCGCTGAGAAAGCTCCGCCACCCGTCCCGCTCCAAGAAACTGAAGGACTTCCTTGACTAACCACCAACCACCAACCACCAACTACCAACTATTGTTATGACCTACGAAGAATGCGGCAATCTCCTCGACGAGATCGCCGACAGCCTGCCCCTTGAACTCTACCGTGAATTAAACGGCGGAATCATCCTGCGCGATGAAAGCCGCCTGCATCCCTACGCCCAGGACAACGATCTGTACATACTGGGCGTGTATACGCGCGACAACCTCGGCAGGTCGATCAAGATCTACTACGGCAGTATCATCCGCGTATTTCCGAACAAAACGCTCGACCAGTACCGCGAGATCCTACGCAAAACCCTCGTCCACGAGGTACGCCACCATAACGAGTTCCTCGCCGGCGCAGACGACCTGATCTACTACGACGACGAGCGCATCAGCGAATACTTAAAGCGCAAGGGGTTTACGATCAAGTGAGGAGTTAGGAGTGAGAAGTTAGGAGTTGTTCTCACTCCAAAGAACATAAAAAAGAGAGGTACCGACTTAATTGTCAGTATCTCTCTTTTTGGTATGACGGGCATATCAATGCTCTGTGGTGAAAGTCCACCGAGGCGTAGTTACCGACGAACTCAAAAGCGACTCCCAAGGTTTGTATCGTG
>CACYPH010000008.1 GCA_902776185.1 uncultured Ruminococcus sp. | reverse complement strand
AATCTCTCTAATCCATCCATTTTACCACCCTTCTATGTTATACCATATTTGGGCTGTAATAGTATTTACATTTTTATGACAGAATTAGATTCACGTGTAACAAAAAATCTTTCGCTTGATTTCGCTGTGCGGTTATGTTATAATAAATCCAATTGTGAAACATAGGTGATTCAAGTGGATGATTTCAAAAAAATCGTTGCTGAAAATATCATAAAAGTCCGCACCTCACTCGGCCTGACGCAGGCGCAGCTCGGCGAGGAACTGAGCTATTCCGACAAGAGCGTGTCAAAGTGGGAGAGGGGCGAGTCCATCCCCGATGTGTATGTCCTCAAGCACATCGCCGATCTTGCGGGCGTGACCGTTGATTACATTATTACAAAGCACGACCCGAACGCAGAGGCGGAGATCAAAAAGCCCGCTCCCAAGGAGCGCCGTTACAGCCGCCGCTTTATCTCGCTGACGGTTCTGGCGGGTATCTGGACGCTCGCGGTGACCATATTCGTCATCCTCTGGATCTGCGGCATCATGAACTGGCTGGTGTTTATTTACGCGGTACCGGTATCGCTGGTGACCATGCTGGTCCTCAACTCCGTATGGGGAACCCGCGAGGTGAACCTCTACCTGATCTCGGGACTTGTCTGGGGTACGATCGCGTCGATCTATCTCTCTGCGCTGGAGCAGAATTGGTGGCAGATCTTCCTGCTCGGCGTTCCGGCACAGATCATTGTCATCCTCGCTTTCTCCATCCGAAACAAGCCTAAAACGCAGGAATAACCTGACTTTCTACTGTGAGTAGAGCCTTGAAAAAGCGCTCTACTCCTATTTTTTTGCCCGTAGAATCAACGATTGGTTATTGTAGACTGCGCGCGTGCGCGAATAGATTGCAAGTCCCTGTTTTTTGATGGATAATGGTAACGGACCGTGATATGCGGTGATTTTTATTTGAGCAATGACACAGGAGTGATTACCATGAGCTATATTATCAGCTGCTGCACCACCACCGATATGAACAAGGAGCATTACGAGAAGCACAACGAAAAGTACATCGGCTTCCATTACATGATCGACGGAAAATCCTACACCGACGACATGGGCGAGACCATGTCGATGAAGGAGTTTTACCGCCATATCCGTGCCGGCGCGGAAACTTCTACCTCTCAGGTAGCGGTCGGCGAGTATGTCGACTATTTCCGCAAGCTGCTCTCCACCGGTCAGGACATCCTGCACGCGACCCTGTCCTCGGGCATTTCCAGCACCTTCCAGAGCGCGACGACCGCGGCTGAGATGGTTGCCGAGGAATTCCCCGACAGAAAGATCTATGTCGTTGATTCCCTGTGCGCTTCCTCCGGCAGCGGACTGTTTGTCGATATGCTTGCCGCAAAGCGTGATGCAGGCGTTCCGATCGACGAGGTCTATCAGTGGGCGATCGATCATCGTCAGGAGGTATCCCACTGGTTCTGCTCGACCGACCTGACCTACTACATCAAGGGCGGCAGAGTATCCAAGATCAGCGGCGTTATCGGCGGTGCGTTCAAGATCTGTCCGCTCCTCAACGTCAGCCCTTCAGGAAAGCTCGTCCCGATCGCAAAGGTACGCACCAAGAAGAAGGTCCTCGCCGCGCTGGTGGACAAGATGGTCCAGCACGCGCAGGGCGGACTTGACTACGACGGACTTTGCTATATTTCCAACTCCGATTGCTATGAGGATGCGGAATTTGTGAAAAATCTGATTCTCTCACGTTTCAAAAATGTCAAGGATGTACCGATCTTCGATATCGGCACCACCATCGGCTGTCATACCGGCACCGGCACAGTCGCACTGTTTTTCATGGGAGATAAAAGGGAGGACGCGTGATGAACGCTTCCCGTACGCTCTCCGATGAGATGTGCGTCGTCACCCGCAAGTACAAGACGCCGCTGCCCGACTATACCCGCGGCGAAGAGATCGTCAATATGGTCACCCATATCGTCGGCGGCGCGCTGGCGATCGCGGCGATCCCGCTTCTGGTTGTCGTTGCATCCCTGCACGGCAATCCGTGGGCGATCGTGACCGGCGCTGTCTACGGTGTCACTCTCGTGATAATGTTCACGGTTTCCAGCATTTATCACGGCTTAAAGCCCGGCAGGGCAAAGCGCGTAATGCGGATCATCGACCACTGCGATATCTATTTTCTGATCGCGGGGACGTATACGCCTATTCTTTTGTGTAAGATTCGTCCCGTAAATCCCGAGGTCGCATGGACGATCTTCGGCGTGGAATGGGGACTTGCGGCGCTCGCCGTCACTCTCAACGCGATCGATCTCAAACGCTTCGAAAAGCTCTCCATGGCGTGCTATATCGGCATGGGCTGGTGCATCGTAGCGGTCATCACACTTGCGATCCAAACCATGACGACGCTCGGCTTTATCCTGCTGCTGCTCGGCGGTATCGCCTTTACCATCGGCGCGGTGCTCTACGGCATCGGCAAGAAGGTGCGCTATATGCACTCGGTGTTCCATGTGTTTGTGGTCATCGGCTGCGAGCTGCAGTTCTTTGCGATCCTGCTTTATGTGATGTAAGGCGACGCGTTTTTAACTTCATCAAAACCATTGTCCGACGTTCATATACGTCGGACTTTTTTGCGTGATGAAAAGGGATCATCACTCAAATACCGTCGCTTTTATAATTCAAAAAAAGAAATATTTGTTACGGGTGTCACAATCCTGTCATAATGCTTCCAATTTATGTATAATTATATTATAATTGCATATAAGAATAATAGTTATGATGGGAGGTGTTCCTGTGAAGCTGCTGAGAAAACTGACGGCATTCATCCTTGCTTTTTCCCTGCTTGCGGGTACGGTAGCCGTCATGTCTGCTGCGGTCGCTCCCGAAGGAGCGTTAGAGGACGAAACGATCGCCCCGTTGATCCCGCCCGAATACGAGAGCGGCGGCTCACGCGGCGCCGACCTCGCCGATACAGCGGCACAGACCTACACGCCCCGCTTATCCGCCCCCGCAAAAACCAACAAGTATTATTATTCCAATCTCAATCCCTTCTACCAATACGGTTGGGGAATGCCGAACTGTACCTGCTACGCATGGGGCAGAGCCTACGAGATCCTCGGCAAAGCGCCGAACCTCAGCCTCTACAGCGCCTATCTCTGGTACGGCTACAACAAGGATAACAAGATCTATTCCTACGGCACCACCCCGAAGCTCGGCGCGATCGCCTGTTGGGTCTATTCCAGCGGAACGTCGGGTCATGTAGCGGTCGTCGAAAAGATCGAGAACAATACCATCACCTTTTCCAACTCCGCCTACAGCGGCGAGACCTTCTATACCAGCACTGCGCCGGTCAAAGATCCCTCCAACGGCAACAAATACTGGATCTTCCAGGGCTATATTTATCTCGGCGATTTTGTTTCGGCGAGCGGTACGACTACCACGACTACGACAACAACCACCCCGAGTGCAGCTGCGACCGGCGATGTTTACCGCATCACCTCGTCAGACGGCGTCAACCTGCGCAGCGGCGCGGGGACAAGCTATAAGGTCCTCGGCGGCATCGGCTACGGTCAGGACGTCACCGTCACCAAAACCAAGGTGAGCGAAGGCTATACCTGGGGCTACACCACCTATAACGGCGTCAGCGGATGGTTCGTGACCGATTTTTCAAAGCTGATCTACAAAAAGACCACGACCACCACAACGACGACTACGACGACAAAATCCACCACGACCCCTACGGTGAAAGCGACCACCGCTCCCAAGGCGACCACCGCCCCCAAGGCGACCACTGCTCCTAAGGCAACGACTGCTCCTAAGGCAACCACCGCGCCAACCGTAAAGCCGACGCAGCTGCCTACTCAGCCGCCCACTAAAGCGCCCGAGAAGCTCGTCACTCCCGCCGAACCGGTCCGAATGCTGATGATGGGCGATCTTGACGGCGACGAGAATCTCACGATCATGGACGCTACCCGCATCCAGCTGATCGTTGCAGATCTGATGGTACCCACCGAGTATATGCTGATGGTCGGCGATTTTGACGGCGACAGCATCTTCAGCATCATGGATGCCTCGTCTATCCGCTTCCAGCTTGCATTTCTGGACGACTGAACCGTATTGACATTTTACATATCATGAATATAAAACAGGAGCTGTCCGCGGGGACAGCTCCTGTCGTTTATGCTATATTCCTTTTGAAGCGGAACGATCAGTAAACCGGATAAAGCGGATCTTCGATCCCGACCAGAACGCGCTGGATCTTGGTGCAGTCAAGAATCGTTACAGCGTTGTCGGCGTCATAGTCAGCCAGCCTTTCCTGATACTCGTTAAACGTATCGATATCGGCGATCCTGCGCTGGATCTTGGTAACGTCGAGAATGGAAACCTCACCGTCAAGATCGACGTCGCCGATGATATCGACCTTGTTTGCAATCGCCTTGATGACAAAGGTGCCGCCGATGGTATCTTCAAACCACTTGTAGTACAGATCCATCAAATCCTGTGTGCCTTTTGTAGAATAGCCCAGCACATAGCTGTCGCCCTTCTTAGCATTGGGAATAAAAGCAGATCGACCGCCGCCGACCGTCAGCCATTCACACGCGCCGATCGACAGAGCATTACTGTTCTCGGTCTCTTTGATGGTGACGCCGATAGCCGCCTTGCCGCGGGGAACGACATAGTTGTCGATATCGATGCAGATGTATCCCTGATAGTCAATCGTACCCGCTTTGAGCTGTATCCATGTGGTTTCGTCATCATCGGGAATGCCGTTGCTGTCCAGCGGGATATACGACAGAACATAATCCGAGCCGGCAGAGGTGGATTCAAAGATGATCTTGTCCAGCTCGTTATAGCCTTTGCTGAAGTCAAAGACATTGGCATAGGTCACTTTTTTGTTCAATCTTACGAGGGCGGCGGTTTCTTCGGAGATATAATCGAATTCACAGGTCGCTCCGTAGACTTCGTTCTGATACAGCTTGTTATTTTCGTCAAACTGTTCCAGTCCGGCGATAGTGTAGCTCGGGCCGAACCGTTTGTCAAAGAGGTATTCGTCCTCGTAGGACATCCAGAAATAACCGTTGTCGCTGCTCCAGCCCTCGCCCCAGCTGTTTTTGCACAGCCATGCGCCGTCGGTCTCGGGTCGATGCTCTTCGCTGAAGTTCTCGCGGCTGTACTCGTCATCCCATCCGACGATCGCGACTGCGTGTCCGTGCAGCTGAGCGGTGGTCAAGCCCTCAAAGTCGCAGTAGTAGGCAGAGTTATCATAGTTATAATATTGCCCTTCGTAGTTGAAGTTACCGACCGCCGCGCCGTATTCATACACGGCTGTTTTAACGGTATCGCGGTCGTTGGCATTGAGGAAAATCAGCGAGCTTGCGCCGAGAAAAGCAGGGATCGATTTGCCGCTCTCCTCAAAATCCTCCATGCTCGAGCTTTGCGGAAAATCCCCTTCCTTGACGACGCCGCTGTAAGAGGTCAGATATCCCATCGCGATGTACGGATAGCCGCCCGCGGTAAAGTCGCGCTGCCATCCCGTGCCGTCCTCCCGGGTCGTTGCCCAGAAATTCATGTGCATAGGGGAGAATTGCTCGTTGTAAATCCCGTTTTTATTCGCCGCGATCTCCATCACGGCAGTCGACGCGTATGCCCAGCAGGTGTTGTAGAGCTGATTGCGCACCGGCGTCGCCAGCTCACGGTTGCTGTAGGCGGAGGGGAGTGCGGTATCCGGTTCCAGTTCGGAGCCGACCTCGGGATAATCCGCCGCCACGATACCGATGTCCTGCTGCCTTTCAACGGGCGCAACGTCGACCTGCGCGGCATTCGCGCTGAGAACAGGCGCTGCGACCATCACGGCAATCAATAATAAAGCGCATAATTTCTTTTTCATATTGATCTTCCTTATGTATAATTATACACATTAATATTAACATAATTTTCGCTGAATGTAAATATGTTTTTTGTTCATAATAATGTCATAGAATTGTTACAAAAGAGGGAAAAGGATGGAGAGAAGAACTGACCTTGCGGTCGAGGAACGCGAGCTGCTGGGCGAGGATATCAAGGGTGTGGACTACGAGACCGAAACCGTCGGCGGGCTGAGCATCGAGCGGCTGAGGATACGTACCGACCGCGCAGGTCAACTCTTGAAAAAGCCGAAGGGAACATATATCACTGCTGAGCTGCCGCCCCTGACGGATAATGTCCGCGATACCGACGATCGGCTGATCGCTTTGTCGCGCGAGATCCGTCGGCTTCTGCCCGTCAACGGCTTGGTGCTGGTCGCGGGACTGGGCAATATCGAGATCACTCCCGACGCCTTAGGTCCGAAAACCGCCTTAAAGGTGATGGCGACGCGCCATATCTCCGGCGAGATCGCGCGCTCGACGGGACTTGATTGTTTGCGCGCAGTAGCGGTGATGAACACCGGCGTTACCGGTCAGACAGGTATCGAATCAGGGGAATTGCTCCTCGGCGTCATCAAGCGTATCCGCCCCTCTGCGCTGATCGTAGTCGATGCGCTCGCCTCCCGGCGGCTCAGCCGCCTCGGCTGTACGATCCAGATCTCCGACACCGGTATCTCTCCCGGCGCGGGAGTGGGCAATCACCGCGCGCGGATCGACGCCTCCACCATGGGGATCCCCGTGATCGCGATCGGTGTTCCGACGGTCGTCGATGCGCTGACCCTTGCCTTTGACCTGCTCGATATCGACGACGAATCGGAAAGCATTCGGCTCAAAAGCGAGGTTTCGCCGAAGGGACGCGCGATGGTCGTCACGCCCAAGGAGGTCGACCTCTTGATCGACCGCGCCGCAAAGCTCATCTCCCTTTCCATCAATTATGCGCTCCAAAGCGGCATCGAGGTCGAGGACCTGCTCAACCTGCTGTAACGGCGGGACAAGCATCACCTGACAACCTGTTCGCTATCATATTCGCATCGACAGTTGAATAAACATATATCGGTGAGTGTATGAAAAAGCGAATGTTAAAAAGAATATCCGTCCTGATATCCCTGCTGTTGGTCATCGGCGCAGGGCTGTCGGTTGCGGCATACCGCGCGGCGGGATGCTTCGATCTGTTCGGCGATACCGCCGTAGCGGCTCAGCTGATGGTGTTTTCCAACGGCTCTGTCTATGACGGACTTTCCGAGCCTGAGCCAGAGGACGACGCCGATCTGCCGCCTGAAACCAAGCCTGCATCAAAGCCGCTCGCTGTCCCGAAAGCCTCACCGACGCTGCCTACCGAAAAGCCTGATAAAACCTCCCATTCCGGCGACACGTATCCGGTGGTGGAGATCAGCAGCTCGGACGGCAACATGAGCTACGACAATATCGCCTTCAAGAATTATACGTCCTATGATCCCGACATCGGGGCGCTGCTCGATTCTGAGCTGCCCTTTACCCTCAAGGACAACAGTACTGTGCAGGTGCTCATTTATCATACCCATACCTGCGAGCGGTATCTTGACGAGGACGTCGGCTACTACTACGAGGATTACTATCCGCGCTCGACCGACGGCGACAAAGGCGTCGTAGCGGTAGGGGACAGGATCGCCGCGTCGCTCAAGGAGCACGGGATCGGCGTCGTCCATGATAAGACGCTCCACGATTATCCATCCTATGACGGCTCCTACTCCCGCAGCTGGGACACGATCACCGAGTACAAGAAGAAATACCCCGGCATCGTCGTCACCCTCGATATCCACCGCGACGCGATGACTGCCGACGACGGCACCAAGTATAAGCCGACCTTTACATACGACGGCAAGAAGGCGGCTCAGATCATGATCATGAGCGGCTGGGGCGACAGCGAAGATTTCCCGACGTGGGACGAAAACCTGATTTTTGCGACGAAGCTCCAGAAAGAATGCGAGGACAATTACCCCGGCATGACCCGTCCGCTGTATTTCGGCGAGTTCAGCTACAACATGGATTTCAACAACGGTTCGCTGCTGATCGAAGTCGGCACCGATGCAAACACCGTCGACGAAGCCTCTTACACAGGTGAATTATTAGGAAAAGCTTTATCCTCAGTCTTGCAAAAAGGCTGAGGATTTGCTATAATAATCATAATAATACGGTAGTTTGTGTTATTATACGAATCTCCGATTCAAAACGGGCTTTTCTCTGGGTAGATTGCATAGTTGAACATTTTCAGCCCGATCGGAGTTTGGTATGAAGGAGCTTATTATGTCGAATAAAAATAAGTGGTTACAAAGGTTTTTTGCCGTATTGACCGTCCTTGTCTTTATGACGGGAATCTCTGTGTTGACCGCCTATGCCGATCCCGGAGATGACGGCGGTCAAGCGGTAGCCGACGACGGCGGCGAGATCGACGGCGGTAATGCCGATGGCGGTGACGCCGATACAGGTAATGAACCCGCTGACAGCGACAATGCCGACAGCGGCGAAGCGTCTCAGCCTGCGGACAGCGATCCCGGCAACGACGCCGAGCAGGGAAATGCCGATAACGGTGCGGGATCCAATGAGAACAACATCAGTGACGACGGCAACAATGTGCCTCAGACTTCCTCTGCGCCCGATACGGATTCCGACGCGCTGAATCGGATCCGCGATTATTATATCAACAACGTCGAGGATCTGCCCGACAATATCTCTCAGTACACGCCGGACAAGAATCTCAGCGAACTGCCGACGGTCGCACCCGAAGAGGTTCCTGCCGCAACAGCAGAGCCGCTGCCGGACGTTGAGGTATCCGATGCGACCCTGTTCTCCGGCATCATCATGTGGGTATGCGTCGCAGTCGGCATCTCGGTCGTCGCGGGCGTGATGGTCTCAAAGCGCACCCACCGCAGAGGCGCCTGATGCAGATCGGCAACCTGATTTTAAACGGCTATGCCGCGCTCGCTCCTATGGCGGGCGTAGCGGACAGAGCCTTTCGCGAGCTGTGTATGCGTTTCGGTGCAGGCTACTGCGTCAGCGAAATGGTCAGCTCCAAGGGCATCGCCTACAATTCCAAAAAATCCGCCGAGCTGATGGAGCTTTCTGCCGCCGAGCATCCCTGTGCGGTACAGATTTTCGGTACCGAGCCTCAGACGATGGCTGACGCGGCACGATTTGCGCTGCAATATCAGCCCGACGTGATCGATATCAATATGGGCTGTCCCGCTCCGAAGATCTCCGGCGGCGGATCGGGCGCTGCTCTGATGAAGGATCCCGTCATCTGCGGCGAGATCGTGAACGCGGTGTCAAAAGCGGTCGATCTGCCTGTCACGGTCAAGATCCGCGCGGGCTTTGATTCTGACCACATCAACGCGGTCGAGGTCGCAAAGATCGTCGAGGATAACGGCGCTGCGGCGATCACTGTCCACGGCAGGACGCGCGAGCAGTTCTATGCGCCGCCCGTCAATTACGATATCATCCGCGACGTCAAGCGCGCGGTGAGCATCCCCGTCATCGGCAACGGCGACGTGATCGATGCAAAATCCGCAAAGCATCTTTATGATTACACCGGCGTCGACTACATCATGGTCGGACGCGGCGCGCTCGGCAACCCGTGGATCTTCCGCGAGATCAACGCCTATCTCGGCGAGGACAAGCTGCTGCCGAAGCCCGATCTTGATGAAAAGCTCAGCGTGCTGAGCCGTCATATCACCGACCTCGTCAAATACAAGGGCGAGTATGTCGGGATGCGCGAGGCGCGCAAGCACACCGCCTACTATTTGAAAGGCTTCAAGAACGCCGCAAAGCTCCGCAACCTTGCGTTCTCTATGCAGACGCTCGAAGATTTGCAGCATCTGCTGTCTGAAATACGCGGATAATCACACAAAAATAATTGCTTACAACAGCATTTATATAGTCAAGAAATATCATACAGAATTATCAAGATTTTTGGAGGGTATTATGTACAAGGATTTGATGGACTCAATCGGATTTGTAAAAAACTATGACGCTGAGATTGGCGACGCGATGGCGGCCGAGCTCAAGCGCCAGCAGCAGAACCTCGAGCTGATCGCCAGCGAGAATATTGTTTCTCCGGCGGTCATGGCGGCGATGGGCTCTGTGCTGACCAACAAGTATGCCGAGGGTTACCCGGGCAGGCGTTACTACGGCGGCTGCTACGCAGTAGACGTAGCTGAGAATATCGCCCGCGAGCGCGCATGCAAGCTCTTCGGCGCAGAACATGCCAACGTCCAGCCCCACTCGGGTTCTCAGGCAAACCAGATCGTCTATTTTGCGATGCTCGAGCCGGGCGATACCATTATGGGTATGAGCCTTAGTGAGGGCGGTCATCTGACCCACGGTTCACCCGTCAACATCAGCGGTAAGTATTTCAACGTCGTCAGCTACGGCGTCGATCCCGAGACCCATCGCATCGACTACGATAAGGTGCTCGAAATCGCAAAGGAATGCAAGCCGAAGATGATCGTCTGCGGCGCATCCGCTTATCCGCGCGCGATCGACTTCAAAAAATTCAGAGAGATCGCCGATGAGGTCGGCGCATACCTGATGGTCGATATGGCACATATCGCAGGCTTGGTCGCCGGCGGTCAGCATGAAAACCCCGTTCCTTACGCACATTTTGTCACCACCACCACCCATAAGACCCTCCGCGGTCCGCGCGGCGGTATGATCCTCTGCAAAGAGGAATTTGCCAAGGCGATCGACAAGGCGGCGTTCCCCGGTATGCAGGGCGGCCCTCTGATGCACATCATCGCGTCCAAAGCCGTCTGCTTTAAGGAAGCCTTACAGCCTGAGTTCAAAGCCTATGCCGAGCAGATCGTCAAGAACTGCAAGGCGCTTGCACAGGGCTTGATCGACCGCGGTCACAAGCTCGTTTCCGGCGGCACTGACAACCATGTCATGCTGATGGATCTGCGCGAGGACGGCGTCACCGGCAAGGAGCTCGAGCATAACCTCGACGAGGTCCACATCACCGTCAACAAGAACACCATCCCCGGTGAGCCGCTCTCACCGTTTGTCACCTCCGGCATCCGTATCGGTACCGCTGCGGTCACTACCCGCGGTCTGAAAGAGGAGGACATGGATGTGATCGCCGAGTGCATCTCGCTGGTCATCAAGGACTTCGAGGGCAACAAGCAGACCGCGCTTAACAAGGTCGCCGCCCTCTGCGAGAAATATCCGCTGTATCAATAATCATACGATAATGTAGGGGCGAGCATTGCTCGCCCGCATTTTCATAACAGCATCTTTCATAGAAGACGGGCGACCGATGGTCGCCCCTACAAGTTGTGTTTCCCGGAGGAATACCATGAACACTCCGCTTGCTGACAGGCTTCGTCCCGAAACGCTCGACGATATCGTCGGTCAAAAGGAGCTGCTCGCTCCCGGACGACCGCTTCGAAAGATCATCGAGAGCGGCAACATCCCCAATTTAATATTCTACGGGCCTTCCGGCGTCGGAAAAACCACCCTCGCGTCCTATATCGCGCGGATCACCAACCGCTCATTCAAGAAGCTCAATGGCACGACCGCTTCCACCGCCGATATCAAGGAGATCGTCTCTTCGCTGAATACCTTTGAGGGGCTGAACGGCGTACTGCTCTACCTCGATGAGATCCAGTATCTCAACAAAAAGCAGCAGCAGACCCTGCTCGAATTCATCGAAAACGGCTCCATCACCCTGATCGCCTCCACCACCGAGAATCCCTATTTCTATATCTACAATGCGATCCTGTCGCGCTCGACGGTGTTCGAGTTCAAGGCGGTCGAACCCGAGGAGGTCGCGCATGCAGTGCGGCGCGCGGTACGAATCCTCAGTGAAGAAAAGGGAAAGTCCATCGATTTTTCCGATGCGGCGGTACAGCATATCTGCAAGGCGTGCGGAGGCGACGTCCGCAAATCGCTCAACGCGGTCGAGCTGTGCGTGCTCGCGGGAGATAACGGCGATACGGTCACCGTTGACGAGGAACTCGCCAAGTCCCTGACCCAGCGCTCGGGCGCCAGATACGATCGCGACGGGGATTCCCACTACGACGTCATTTCCGCTTACCAAAAGAGTATGCGCGGCAGCGACGTCGACGCAGCGCTGTTTTATCTCGCACGCTTGGTAGAAGCCGGCGATCTGATCTCCGCCTGCCGACGACTGGTCGTCTGTGCGTGCGAGGACGTCGGACTGGCATATCCGCAGATCATTCCGATCGTCAAATCCTGCGTCGATATCGCGATGCAGGTCGGTTTCCCCGAGGCTCGCATCCCGCTTGCCGACGCGGTCATCATGGTATGCCTCGCGCCGAAATCCAACTCCGGCGTCAATGCGATCTCCGCGGCGCAGGAGGACGTGAGAGCAGGGCTCGGACAGATCGTCCCGCGTCAGCTCCAGAACAAGCATTTCGACGGCGAGGAGAGGGAAGAGAAGGGTCAGAATTATCTCTATCCACATTCCTATCCGAACCACTGGACCGCTCAGCAGTACCTTCCCGACGATATCAAGGATCACCGTTACTACGAGTACGGCGAGAATAAAACCGAGCAGGCATACAAAACCTACTGGGAAAAGATCAAAGGTCATAACTAACCAAAGCCTCCGAGTTATCGGAGGCTTACTTTTATGCAAAGCGAATAAACCGACTGCTTTTCGGTGTTAATATTGCACAGTTTTGCGTCGAAAAATTGTACATCTAATAATTCTTTAAAAGAAATTAAAAATTCGTAACTTTTGCTATTATATATTTGTATAATCTAGTATTATGCAAAAATATTGAAAAGGAGGAACACTATCGTGAGAATTACACTCAAGTCCCGAAAGACGTTGTTATCTCTCCTGCTTGTGGCGGCGATTTTGGTATCCGTTATCGCCTCAACGCTCGTAGTCCGCGCGGAAGATACTACCGAGCTTGCCCAAACAGGCGCTGATAACTACTATTTCTGGGGCCAGAATTCCAACAGTCCCGATTTCGGTTCGATGCATTCGCCGACGGGATCATTCTCCTACGATGGAACAAAAGGCTACTATTACTATGACCTTACCGGCGCAAGCGGCGACTACTGCTTCGTCGTTTCCAAGGTCAACGATTCCGGCACGTCGGCTGTCAAGAGCCCCGCTGTCGGCGGTGTACAGAACGCCGGTAAGTATTACCTTTCCCAGGGTAACTACCACGGCTATGTCTGTATGCACCTCTGGAATCCCTCCGGTGACGCAGTCCGTATCTACTTCTCTTCCGAGAGCGCAGGCATGAACTGTATCGCCCAGTCTGAGGCGGGTAATACTCCCAATCCCACAACTGCTCCTCAGAATCCGACGACAAATTCCCAGAACCCCACCTCTGCACCTTCCTCAAACGGCTACATCTACTGCAAGAACACTGCCGGCTGGGGTACCGTTTACGCCTATCTGTGGTCGACCGGCGCGTCTGATCAGAACGCCGAGTGGCCGGGCGCGACGATGGAGAACATCGGAAACAACGTGTATCGCTACAGTGTTTCCGGCAGCTACGCCAACATCATCTTCAACGGCGGCGGCGACGATACCAAGACTGCTGACATGAGCTTCCCGGGCACGGGCAAGATCTATGACAACAGCACCGGTTCATGGAGCAACTACAACGGTTCTACCACCCCGACGACCGCTCCGCAGAATCCCACAACCGCTCCGCAGAACCCGACCACTGCTCCGGTCAACCCGGGTACAAAGATCGTCTACTGCGAGAACGAAGCAGGCTGGGGCTCCGTCAACGCCTATATGTGGAACAGCGAGAGTGATAAAAACTCCGCTTGGCCGGGCGCCAAGATGACCAAGGTCAGCGGCAATATCTGGCAGTACAATATCCCCAAGGATTTCAAAAACATCATCTTCAGTGAGAACGGCAATAACCAGACGAGCGACCTGACTTTCCCCGGTTCCGGTTATATCTATAACAACAAGACCGGCCAGTGGTCGATCTACGATACCTCGCCTCTGCAGGTACAGTCCTTCGGCACTGATCTTGAAGCGCCCCAGTACGCAGGCGTCGGCATCACGCTGACTGCTTCTGCGACCGGTCAGGGCACCGTTTACTACAAGTTCTCTGCCGGCTCTACCGTCCTCAAGGACTACAGCACCTCGAACATGGCAGTGTGGACGCCTTCTTCCGCAGGCACTTACACCCTGACCTACGAGTTCAAGGATTCTCAGGGCAACACCAACAAGCGTACCAAGACCTACCAGATCACCGACGGCACAACTGCGTCGAATCCGTTCATCAAGACGGTCTCTCCCGCGAACGGCAAGCAGATCAAAAAGTCTTCCGTTTGCAATATCTCGGTGACCGCCGGCGGCGGCAACACCGGTACCAAGCTGCTGTTCTATAAGTACACAGTCAAGGATGCGTCCGGCAATATCGTCAACGTTCCTTACTATACCCGCAACACCAGCTACAGCTTCACGCCCACTGCACTCGGCAAGTACGTCGTTACCGTCAGCGTTCAGGGCTCCGACAATGCGATCGATGAGCGCGACTACATTTACGACAGCGTCACTAACCCGTCGAATCCCACCGACGAGACCGCTCCGAATACTCCCACTACCGTCAGCCCCACCAACTCCGGCGGTTCATCCAAGATCGGCGACGCGGATATGGACGGTCAGGTAACGATCCTCGACGCGACCCGTATCCAGCGCGTGCTGGCTGATCTCGAAACACAGATCGACCGTACTGCTGCCGACGCCGACTACGACGGCAAGGTCACCATCATCGACGCGACCCGCATCCAGCGTTTCATCGCCGGATTGATCACTAAACTGTAAAGGAGGAAACAGAAAATGAAACATATTAAACGTTTTGTTTCGCTGCTGTTATGCATTTCGCTGATGGCAACGATCGCTGTTTACTCCGCGGTTTCCGTCGGTGCTGAAACAGCAGAAGAACTTGCGCAGACAGGCGCATCGGGCATCACCCTCCACGTCAAGGGTCAGGCGAGCGGTAAGGATTTCACCCCTTATCTCTACTATTGGAATGCTCTGCCCACCAATAAAGAGGTCGCTTATCCCGGTACCAAAATGACCGCGGACAGCTCTCAGGTCGGCGGAAAATGGTATACCTATACCTTCACGGGTACGACCAAGATCAACTTCCTCGTCACCGACGGCACCACCGCCCTCTCGGGACAGAAGAGCGAAGAGATGACCATTCAGGCAGCCGGTGAATACTGGTTCAAGGACGGTCGTCTCAAGACCCGCAACCCCGACGATTTTGATGATTATTCCAGCGTCGATATGCGTCAGGATTCCATCTATTTCGTCATCACCACCCGTTTCTTCGACGGCGATAAGTCCAACAACGTTCACTGTTGGGATGACGGCAAGGCAAACAACCCCGATACCGACCCCGCATGGCGCGGCGACTTCAAGGGCCTTGCCGACAAGCTCGATTATATCAAGGCGCTCGGCTTCTCCGCGATCTGGATCACCCCGGTCGTTGAGAACGCCTCCGGTTACGATTACCACGGCTACCATGCGCTTGACTTATCCAAGGTCGACGCTCGTTATGAAAGCTCTAACTTCACCTACGAGGATCTGATCCAGGCTGCCCACAGCAAGGGCATGAAGATCATCCAGGACGTCGTATGGAACCACACCGGCAACTTCGGTGAAGCGAACCTCGAACCGCTGTTCACCAAGAAGTACTCGAAGATCACGGATCTTGCCGATCTGGAAAGCACCATGATCCCCAGCAAGAAGCTGCTCGACTACTGCGGCGTCAAGGATGCTGCCGGTTACTATAACCTGCAGCCCGGAATGCAGTATGACAAGCGTCTGCAGCTGATGAAGCAGACTCAGGGCTTTACCGATAATGTTTCCCGCGATGCTACCTGCAACTCGAAGAACTATTATCACAACGGCTACTATGCAAGCCTGAACTGGGACGACTGGACCTGTAAGTTCTGCCAGATCGCGGGCGACTGCGTCGACCTGAACACTGAGAACAAGGCTGTCTCGGATTACATTGTCGACGCTTACTCGAACTACCTCGATATGGGCGTTGACGGCTTCCGTGTCGATACCGTCCGTCATATCCCGCGTCTGTCGCTGAACAAGTGGTACAACGACCGCATTAACGCTGCAGCGAAGTCTGCCGGCAACGAGAACTTCTATATGTTCGGCGAAGTCTGCTGCCGTTACAGCCAGACATGGTATCGCGACAATGCAGGCGAATCCGTCCAGTTCTACACATGGGATGATTCCTCTGCGGATCTCGCGAAGCTGTCCGACAAGACCGATCCCGATTCGATCAAGTCAAACCTCAACAACACCATCGCGTACAGTGAGGCGCACGTCAGCTGTTCCGGTCAGCCGACCTCGAACAACGCGTTCCTCAACGGCGTAAACTATCATACTCCGGATTACTCCAAGAATTCCGGCATGGGCGTTATCGACTTCACGATGCACTGGCAGTTTGACTCTGCGGGCAGCGCATTCGGCGCGGCGCTCGGTCAGGACCAGTACAACAACGATGCGACATGGAACGTCACCTACGTCGATTCCCACGACTACGCTCCCGACCAGAACCAGACCCAGCGTTTCACCGGCGGTCAGCAGACATGGGCTGAGAACCTCAACCTGATGTTCACCTTCCGCGGTATTCCGTGCCTGTACTACGGCTCCGAGGTCGAGTTCCAGAAGGGCTGCAAGATCGACGACGGTCCTAATATGCCGCTGGCGAACACCGGCCGTGCATACTACGGCGACAAGATCGAAGGCTCTGTCAACGCGACTGACTTCAGCCAGTACACCGCGTCCGGCACAGTCAACAGCACCCTGAGCTCTCCGCTGTCGAAGCACCTGCAGAAGCTCAACGCGATCCGCCGTGCTGTACCGGCTCTCCAGCTCGGTCAGTACACCACCAACGGCTCCAACGTTTCCGGCAACATGGCGTATATCAGACGCTACACCGGCAAGTACACCGATGCCAACGGCACAACCTCCAACGTTGACTCGCTCGCTTGCGTAGCGGTCACCGATGGTGCGACCTTCAAGGGCATCCCGGATGGCAAGTATGTCGACGCTGTCTCTGGCGACGTTAAGCAGGTTTCCGGCGGCACACTGTCCGTTGGCTCTACCGGCAAGGGCAATATGCGCGTATACGTATGGTCCGGCGGCGGCTCTAAGGTTACCGGCGCGATCGGACCTTCCGGTCAGACCTACCTGAAATAAGATTCATTGAATTAAAAACCGAATCATCTATTTCCGCTCGTGTCAGCAATGATGCGGGCGGACTTTTTTGTAAGTAGGAGTTAGGAGTTGGGAGTTATGAGTTGTATCTGACTGAACCTTGTATTCCAACAAAAGAGGTACTGACCGAAAAACTCAGCATTTATGTTTTAGATGATTCTTTTATGTCAGCTAACTCCTAACTCCTCACTCCTAACTTCTCACTCGAAAATTCTCCTCACTCCTAACTCGAAAATCCCTCTTTACTTTACCATCCAAATGTGCTATACTACTAAAGAATCTGGAAACATATGCCTTTATCCCGAATCTCGGCATATGGATGAAAGGAAAAACGATGATGAAAGCTAACATTTATCGCTCCGTAACCTGCGGAGATATCAGAGAAAACCACATCGGACAAGAGGTTCGCCTTGCCGGCTGGGTCGAAAATATCCGTGACCACGGCGGCGTTATGTTCCTCGATATCCGCGACCAATACGGCGTGACCCAGGTCGTCGTCCATGACGACAATATGCTCGAGGGCGTCAACCGCGAGTGCAGCGTCACCATCTCCGGCAAGGTCGTCAAGCGCGACGAGGAGACGATCAACAAGAAGATCGCGACCGGTATGGTCGAGGTCGCCGCCGAAAGCCTGACGGTGCTGGGCAAGTGCAAGAATAACCTGCCCTTCGAGGTCGTATCCTCCACCGCTTCCAACGAGGACATCCGCCTGAAATACCGCTTCCTCGATCTCAGGAACCCGCGGGTTCATAATAATATTCTGTTGCGCTCACAGATCATCGCGTTCCTGCGCAACAAGATGACCGAGCTGGGCTTTACCGAGCTGCAGACCCCGATCCTCTCCGTATCCTCTCCCGAGGGTGCGCGCGACTATCTGATCCCGTCCCGCAAGCACAAGGGCAAGTTCTACGCCCTGCCGCAGGCGCCGCAGATCTTCAAACAGCTGTTGATGGTATCGGGCTTTGATAAGTATTTCCAGGTCGCGCCCTGTTTCCGCGACGAGGACGCCCGTGCCGATCGTTCACCCGGCGAGTTCTATCAGCTCGACTACGAGATGGCGTTCGCAACCCAGGAGGATGTTTTCGATATCGCTGAGAAAGTCCTCTACGAAACCTTTAAGAAATTTTCTGATAAAGAAATATCCAAACCGCCGTTCAAGCGCATCTCCTTTGCCGAGAGCATGCTGAAATACGGCACTGATAAGCCCGATCTCCGCAACCCGCTCGAGATCGTCGAGATCTCCGATATGTTCGAGGAGACCGACTTCAAGCCCTTCTTAAAGAAAACCGTCCGCTCCATCAACGTACCCGGCGCGGCAAGCTGTTCCAAAAGCTGGTTCAAGAAGATGGAGGAGTTCGCCCTCTCTATCGGCATGAAGGGGCTCGGTTACGTCAAAGTCACCGAAGAGATGACCTTCGACGGCCCGATCGATAAGTTCTTAAAGCCCGGCGACAGGGAAGAGCTGATCAAACGCAACGGCTCCAAGGCAGGCGACGTTATCTACTTCATCGCCGATACCGCCGCCGAAGCACCCAAGCTCGCGGGTCAGATCCGCACCGAGGTCGCGACCCGACTCGATCTGATCGACAAGAGCCGCTTTGAATTCTGCTTCATCGTGGATTTCCCGATGTTCGAACAGGACGAGGAAAGCGGTCAGATCATCTTTACCCACAACCCGTTCAGTATGCCGCAGGGCGGGATGCAGGCGCTGCTTGAAAAAGACCCCTGCGACGTCCTCGCCTATCAGTACGACATCGTCTGCAACGGCGTAGAGCTTAGCTCCGGCGCAGTCCGCAACCACGACCTCGACATCATGGTCAAGGCGTTCTCCATCGCGGGCTACACCGAGGACGACCTCAAAGAAAAGTTCAGCTCTCTGTACAACGCGTTCCAGTACGGCGCACCGCCCCATGCAGGCATGGCGCCCGGCGTCGACCGCATGATCATGCTGCTCACCGAGGAGGAGAACATCCGCGAGGTCATCGCCTTCCCGATGAACTCTAACGCACAGGACGTCCTGCTCGGCGCACCCGGAGAGGTCAGCGAGCAGCAATTAAGAGAAGTGCATATTAAATTGAGATAAATAATGGCTCCCTTTGGTAAAGGGAGCTGTCACCGAAGGTGACTGAGGAATTGTATAATTGGAGCGTAGCGACTAACCAAATAATAAATGTTTCTCCCTACGGTCGATCAATACTGCAATTCCTCCGAGCTCGCTATGGCGAGCCCACCTCCCTTTACCAAAGGGAGGCTTATAGAAAGGAAGATACTATGGTAACACGAGAAGATATAGAGAACATCGCGCTGCTTTCCAAGCTGTTCGTCGATGAAAAGGATCTCGACAGCCTGACCGAAGAGATGCAGAAGATCGTGTCCTTTGCCGACACCATCAACAACGTCGAGGTCAAGACCGGAGAGTTCGATAATATCAACAATCTGTCGAACGCCTTCCGCGCGGACGAGGTCAAACCCTCTCTGCCGTCGACGGAGATCCTCAAGAATGCCCCCGAACAGGCGGAGGATCATTTCCTTGTCAGAAAGAGAGCGTGACTATGGGACAGATCAAACGTATTCATGACATGCTTCTCAGCGGACAGATCACCTGTACCGCGCTGACGCAACAGTATCTTGATGAAATAGAAAATTCTAATAAAGAATTAAACGCCTATATTACCGTCACCCCCGAAGTGGCGCTCGCTCAGGCGAAGGCGGTCGATGAAAAGCTCGCCCGCGGGGAGGAGATCGGACTGCTCGAGGGCGTCCCGATGACCCTCAAGGACAACATTTCCACCAAGGGGATCGCCACCACCTGTGCGTCCAAGATCCTGACCGGCTACAAGCCGATCTACGACGCGACCGTCTACGAGCTGCTCCAAAAGGAGGGCGTCGTCATGCTGGGCAAGACCAACATGGATGAGTTCGCGATGGGTTCCTCCTGCGAGACCTCCTATTACGGCGGCGCGAAGAATCCCCACAGCCTCGACCATGTGGCGGGCGGTTCCTCGGGCGGCGTGGCATCCGCTGTCGGCGGCAATCTCGCTGTCTACGGGCTCGGCTCGGATACCGGCGGCTCGATCCGCCAGCCCGCATCCTTCTGCGGCATCGTCGGCTTAAAGCCCACCTACGGCGCGGTATCGCGTTACGGACTGATCGCCTATGCGTCGTCCTTCGACCAGATCGGCCCGATCACCCACGATGTGGAGGACGCCGCGATCGTATTCGACGCGATCGCTAAGTACGACGACCGTGACAGCACCTCTCAGGGCTCTGCGGCAACCCTGCCCACCCTGTATGATGATATCAAGGGCAAGAAGATCGGCATCGCCAACCAGTACCTCAGCGGCGTGCGCGAGGACGTCAAGGCGGCAGTTTTGGAAGCCGCGAAGTCCTACGAGGAAATGGGCGCAGAGATCATTTATTTCGACCTGCCCGAGCTGGACTTTGCCCTGCCGTGCTACTATATCCTTGCGATGGCGGAGGCTTCCTCGAACCTTGGACGCTATGACGGCATCCGTTACGGCTACAAGGCAGAGCATTACAACGGCACACACGACATGATCTGCCGCACCCGTTCCGAAGGCTTCGGCAAAGAGGTCCAGCGCCGCATCCTGATGGGCACTTACGTCCTGTCCGCAGGCTACTATGACGCATATTACAAGAAGGCGGTCAACCTGCGCGGAGCGATCGTCGAGGCATTCGACCGCGCCTTTGAGAAGTGCGACGTCATCCTTGCGCCGACTGCACCCGTCACCGCGTTTAAGAACGGCTACCTCTTCGGCGAAGAGACCGACCAGCTCGAGCAGTATCTCTCGGATATCTGCACCGTCCCGGTCAACACGGCGGGACTGCCTGCCGTATCCATTCCGTGCGGCGAGGACAGCGAAGGACTGCCGATCGGCATGCAGCTCATCGGCAAGAAATTCGACGAGAAAACCATCCTTAACCTCGCCTATCAGTACGAGCAAAAGGAAGATAAATTCAAAGAAACAAAGTGGGGTGTCAAGCTGTGAAATACGAATTAGTAGCGGGCTTTGAGACCCACGTAGAGTTATCCACCAATACCAAGATCTTCTGCTCCTGCACCACTGCGTTTGGCGGCGAGCCCAACACCCACTGCTGTCCTGTCTGTATCGGACTGCCGGGTACGCTCCCGAAGCTGAACGAAAAGGTCGTGGAGTATGCGATCATGGCGGGTCTTGCGACCAACTGCGAGATTGCCGAGATCGCCAAGATGGACCGCAAGAACTACTGCTATCCCGATCTGCCCAAGGCGTATCAGATCAGCCAGTACGATAAGCCCCTGTGCGAGCATGGGTATATTCAGCTTTCTAACGGCAGACGCATCCGCATTCTGCGCATCCATATCGAGGAGGACGCGGGTAAGCTGATCCATAACCACGGCGATACCTACGTTGATTACAACCGCGGCGGCGTACCGCTGATCGAGATCGTCACCGAGCCGGATTTCCGCTCTATCGACGAAGCCAAAGAGTACGTCGAACGCTTACAGCAGATCATGCGCTATATCGGTGTATCCGACTGTCGTATGCAGGAGGGCTCGATGCGCTGTGACGTCAATATTTCCGTCCGTCCCGAGGGCAGCGAAAAGCTCGGCACGCGTACCGAGATCAAGAACATGAACTCCATCACCAATATCGCAAAGGCGATGGAATACGAATATGAGCGCCAGTGCGACCTGATCGAATCGGGCGGCGCTGTTGTGCAGGAAACGCTCCGCTATGACGACGCGACCGGCACGACCTCGTCGATGCGCTCTAAGGAAGACGCCCACGACTACCGCTATTTCCGCGAGCCGGATCTTGTCACGATCAACGTACCGCGTGAGAGAGTGAGAGAAATCGAGGCGCGCCTCCCTGAGCTGCCGGAGCAGAAGTATCAGCGCTATACCGAGGAGTACGAAATCCCCGAGAAGGACGCCGCACTGCTGACAAAGTACCGCAGTATCTCCGAGTATTTTGACAAGGCGATCGAGGGCTTGAAATCGCCCAAGACCGCGTCGAACTTCATCATCGGACAGATCTTCCGCCGCCTCGAGACCGAGGCGGACAAAGAGGCGTTCGACGTCAAGACTACCGCTGAACAGCTCAATGAAATGTGCAAGCTGTTAGAGGGCGGCAAGCTCAAGAACAACCTCGCGAAAAAGACGCTTGAGCAGATGCTCGATACCGGAAAGCCCGTGACGGAATTCATAAGCGAGTCCGATATGGCAGGGCTGGACGACGCCACCTTGACCGAGTATTGTCAAAACGCGATCAACGCGATGCCCGCGGCAGTCGCCGATTATAAGAACGGCAAAGAAAAGGCGCTGATGGCGGTTCTCGGAAACGTCATGAAGCAGAGCCGCGGCAGAGCCGACGCAGGCGCTGTTACGAAAAAACTCAAAGAACTGATAGGTTGAATACAGGCATAACAATACCGCCGCTGTGGATCACAGCGGCGGTAAGTTTTATTCCAAAATGCTTTCGTACGATACGTTCAGTATTTCCTTGAACAGCTTTAATTCATCGACATACAAGTGTCTTTGACCGACCTCGATTTTCGCCAGAGCCGACCGTGTGATATCACACCCGCCGACCTGCAGCTTTGCAGACAATTGTTCTTGCGTCAGTTTTCTTTCTTCTCTTAACAGACGTATTCTTTGACCGACTTTCTTTTCAAACACAGCATTCATAATACCAACCTCCGCTTGCGCTTAAATAAGTGCAAGAATCTGTTGACATTATTCTAACCATATGTTATTATTATATTGCACCTATATAAGTGCAAATGTAACAAATTTTTAAAGGGGTGTAAATCATGAAAGCAAAAAGAATCATTTCAACTTTGATGGCGCTGATCTTGATTGTTTCGACAGTCTGCGCTGCGGGTATTGTATCAGCCGATGCAGCTAAGTCTGTTTACAGTAAAACGATTGCTTCCAGATATAAAGAATCACTTCATTCGTCGAGTTTTGAAATAAAAGAGAATAGGGCTTTTTTCTATGATTTTGACGGCAATGGAAAAAAAGAACTGGTTCTTGTTGAGTTTCGAAATATGCCTGATGTTTACGGTATGAATTCGCATAACTTGTATGTATATACATCCGCTAACGGAAAAGTCAAGACGCTTGTTAACGGCATCCAACTTGGCTCCGACGCCGGTCAGGGTTCTTCCACTAAAATAGGGGTAGCCGTGAATAAAACGAGCGGCAAGAAATATGTATACGCTGAATGGACATACGGCGGCGGTGATCCGATACATCTGACGACTAATAGGTATTATTATACCGTCAAAGGCTCAAAAATATCTGTTACCCATCGAGTGAAAGTGAATCAGGCAGGAGATAAGAAAACATATTATATCAATGGAGCAAAAAAATCAAAATCAAATCACGATAAATGGATAAATGCATATCAATACTCTATAAAAAAAGATACGCTTAAATCTGTTTATAATAAGACAAGATAATGATACGACAAAAAATCATTAAGTTCAAACCTGTCGGCGGATGCGTGATGATATTAGTCGACAGTGCATATAGATCATTATAATAATATTTTAAGCAAAGGAGAGATTTTTATGAAAGCAAAAAGAATTTTATCGACCCTGATGGTGCTGATTATTCTTGTTTCAATGATCAGCGCAGCGGGTATCGTGTCTGCAGATGCAGCGGCACCGTCTATTACCTTGAAGGCTGTAACGAATTTGACTAACAATAATGCACAGATCAATGCTACTGTAAACAATTCGTCAAAAGCGAAAATTACAAAAGTTGGTTTTCAGTTAGGTACAAAAAGCGGTTCATGGACAACTACAAAATCTGAAAACATAAACCGTACTAACGGCTTTAACGCATGGTACTTAATGAGCAAATGGTATGGAAAGCTAAAGTCTAACCAGACATATTATTATCGCTTTTTTATCACTACCGGTGGAAAAAATAAATATAGCAGTATTGGTTCTTTTAAAACAAAGTCTGATACTCCTACAATTACTGTAAACGGTGTGACCAATAAGACTCATAATAATGCTCAGATTAATGCAAAAGTATCGAATCCATATAAAGTCAAAGTAACGAAAGTCGGTTTTCAAATCGGTACAAAAAGCGGCACATGGTTGGCAACTAAGTCTGAACCAATCAGTAAAACCAGTGATTTCTCAACTTGGTATTTAATGAGTAAGTGGTATGGCTCATTGAAAGCAAACACTACATACTATTATCGATTCTTTATCACGGTAGGCGGAAAGGATTATTACAGTTCAATTAAAAACTTTAAAACAGATCCAGTTCCTGTAACAACCAATAACTATCCGAAAATAAATGCCCTAAACATTTCACGAATCTATCAGCCAAAGAATGATCCTTATATGTATTGTCTAAAACTTTCGACTGCCACTGCATATGCATATGTTTATAAGAATTATAGGACAGCAGGAAAAGACATAGATTATACATCCACAATGGTAAATAATTGGAGTACTCACAATAAGCAAGTATATAACGGCACACGAAGTAAGCTTAATTTGCAGTCTATCTACGACAATTTAAAAAAAGGGATTCCTGTAGTAGTGTATTATTATAAAAATACCAACGGATACAATTACGGTCATGCTTCTGTGATCATAGGCTATAATGGAAATACCAGTAAGTTGGAAGAAAAAGGATTCACAGTAATGGAGATTAAGAACCAAGGTAATGTCAAACTAAATAGTAAAAAATACTTTACAGATTATGCAAATTCTCCTCAATCAGATTATTATTCTGCGAAATCCTGTTATGTCCGATTGGATAGTTGGTTGAACTATATTGGAAAATATTATGGGAATTTAACGACAGTTAGGCTTAGCATACCAACAAAATAACGCAATACCGCCGCTGTGCATTTCGTCACAGCGGCGGTTCGTCGTTTGTAATCTGTCATCCTGAATGGACGCCTGCGTCACATGAAGGATCTTTTGGCGGGGGTGTTAAGATCCTTCGGCTTAGCCTCAGGATGACAATTTTTTGTTATAATTCTAATATCGAATTATTTCTCGAGCTTCGCGTTGGCTTTCTTGAGAAAGCTGTCGGCTTTTACGGTAAATCTCGTATGCGTGCCCTTGCCGATCAGACCGGCGTTGTCGAATACCTCAACTTCAAAGTCGAGCCGTCTGCCGTCAAAGGCGGCGAGGGTGCTTTTGCAGACGATGCCCGCGCCGAGGGGAGAGGCAGACAGGTGGTCGATGTTGACGTTCGTGCCGACCGAGGTGATCCCGTCGCCGAGCAGTTCCTCAACGCTTTCGGCGCAACAGCCCTCAACAAGGGCGATCATCGCGGGCGTTGCGAATACCCTGAGCGTACCGCTGCCCATCGCGACCGCGGTATTCTCCATCGTGACAGCGACAGATTTTTCTCCGGTAAGTCCGGGGGTGATGTTAGACATAACGGTTGCTCCTTTCAAAGCCTTCCCCTAGGGGGGAAGGTGTCGCCGAATGGCGACGGATGAGGGGCTAACCTTTTTGAAAATCAATTCAGCAAAGAGAAAACAACTCTTCCGTCGCAATAGGTAAACTATCTGCTAATTGAGTTCGGGGCAATATTGGAAAAGCCTGCCCCTCATCAGTCAGGCTGCGCCTGACAGCTTCCCCCGAGGGGAAGCCTATCACTCATATTCTACCACGTTGACCCAGCGGTCGAGGAAGTCCTGTTCGTTTTCCTTGCCCTTGACGCTCTGGGTACAGGCGACGATCGGCATCCAGCGCTGGACGTACTGCATCGCGGTGTCGGTCTCCTTGCAGAACAGCTTGAGATACTTTTCGGCGATCTCGTCCTGACCCTTCAGGCAGAAGAGCATATAGGTGCGCGCGGCGTCAGCGGCAGCGTTGCCCTGAGTGACGTGCGACCAGTCGAGGATGAAATAGTTAGCTGTTTTCTGTGCGTTATGATCAGATGTTGGTGTAGAGTTGTCGTCAGAAGAAATACATGCGCGCGTGTCGCCGGGCGTAATGATGATATTCGACGGGGTAAAATCGCCGTGACAGATCTTCTTGTGATCCTTCATGGAATTCAGGCGGGTATGCAGCTCAAAGCGCGTGGTCGCATCGAAGCGCGACGCGGAGATCTTGCGGTGGAATTTATCCTTGATCTTGTTGAGGAGCGGCGCTTCCTTTGAGAAGATCTCTTTCTGGATATTGACGAACAGGTCGAGGTACTCGTCGAGCTTGTCGGGATTCTCGTCCATCAGTTCCTTGAGGGTTCTGCCGGGGATATACTCGATGCGGATCGCCCATTTGCCGTCGATCTTGCTGACCTCGAGGAGCTTCGGGACATTCAGCCCGGTTTCCTCGATGCGCGCCTGATTCAGCGCCTCGTTGAGGATATCCGCCTTGCTGTAGTCGCTGTCGAATACCTTGAGAACGGTGTCGCCGTCCTTGTAAATGACCTTCTTGGAACGCTGTGCCAAAACTTCGTAGTTGTTCATGATGTCGCCTCCTTAAATATCCTGATGCTCGCCGTAGTAGGCGTTGAGATACATCTGCTTGATCTCAGCTATGAGCGGGTAGCGCGGGTTTGCGCCGGTGCACTGATCGTCGAACGCCTGCTCAGCCATCTCGTCGAGGGTGGAGAGGAAGGCTTCCTCGTTCGGAACATAGTCGCGGATGGTGGGCTTGATCTCGATCGCGGCTTTCAGCTCGTCGATCTTCTTGAGGAGACCCTGCAGCTTTTCATTATCATCCTTGCCGCCGATGCCTAAGGCTTCTGCGACCTCGGCATATCTTCTGAGGGTGTGGGGGTGATCGTACTGCGGGAACGTACCCATCTTGGTGGGCGCTTCCTTAGCGTTGAAGAGCAGTACCTCGTTCATCATCAGTGCATTCGCAACGCCGTGCGGAATGTGGTGGAACGCGCCGAGCTTGTGCGCCATCGAGTGCATCACGCCGAGGAAGGCGTTGGCAAATGCCATGCCCGCCATGGTAGCGGCGTTCGCCATCTTCTCGCGGGCTTCTTTATCGGGAACACCCGTTGCGGCGCTCTGATACGCGCGGGGCAGATATTCAAAGATCACCTGTAAAGCCTGTTTCGCCAGACCGTCGGTGTAATCGGTCGCCATGATGGAAGCGTATGCCTCGAGCGCGTGGGATACCGCGTCGATACCGGATGCAGAGGTCAGCCCGCGGGGTGCATTCATCATCATGTCTGCGTCGACGATCGCCATATCGGGCATCAGCTCATAGTCGGCAAGCGGATACTTGATGCCGCTGACCTCGTCGGTGATAACCGCGAAGGGGGTCACCTCAGAGCCTGTGCCGGCAGAGGTCGGGATCGCGATGAAATACGCCTTGTCGCCCATATGCGGGAAGCCGTAGACGCGCTTGCGGATGTCCATGAAGCGCATCGCCATGTCCTCGAAATCAACGTCCGGATGCTCGTAGAGGACCCACATGATCTTAGCGGCGTCCATCGGAGAACCGCCGCCGACCGCGATGATGACGTCGGGCTTGAAGGACTTCATCAGCTCTGCGCCCATCTTCGCGCACGCAAGGGTGGGATCGGGCGCGACCTCAGAGAACGTGGTGTGCATGATACCGAGCTGGTCGAGCTTTTTCTCGATCGGAGCGGTGTAGCCGTTCGCATAGAGGAAGCTGTCGGTGACGATAAAGGCTTTCTTTTTATTCAGCTCGCTGCCCAGCTCATCGAGCGCGACGGACAGACAGCCCTGTTTGACATAAACTTTTTCGGGAGCTCTGAACCACAGCATATTGTTTCTCCTTTTTGCGACTGTTTTGACGTTCAAGAGGTGCTTGACGCCGACGTTCTCATGGATCGAGTTGCCGCCCCAGCTGCCGCAGCCGAGTGTCAGCGAGGGAGCAAGGTCGAAGTTGTAGATATCGCCGATGCCGCCGTGGGACGACGGGGTGTTGACGACGATACGGCAGGTTTTCATGCGGCTTTCAAATTCACGCAGGACGTCACTGCGGGTGAGCTCGTTGATATAGATAGAGGAGGTGTGGCCGTAGCCGCCGTCGGCGATCAGCTGTTCGGCGTTATCGAATGCCTCCTCGATGGTGTCGTACTTGTACATCGCGAGCACAGGGGAGAGCTTCTCGTGAGCGAATTCCTCGCTGATGTCGACGCTCTCGACCTCGCCGATCAGTACCTTCGATTCCTTCGGGATCTCCACGCCGCTGAGCTGAGCGATCTTGTAGGCGCTCTGGCCGACGATCTTCGCATTCAGCGAGCCGTTGATGATGATGGTCTTGCGGACTTTATCCAGCTCGTCGGGCTTGAGGAAATAACAGCCGCGATAGAGGAACTCAGCCTTGACCTTGTCGTAAATGGACGCGGGGACATGGACGCTCTGCTCGGACGCACAGATCATGCCGTTGTCAAAGGTTTTCGAATGGATAATGGAGTTGACCGCAAGGACAATATCCGCGCTCTCGTCGATGATCGCAGGGGTGTTGCCCGCGCCGACGCCCAGTGCGGGCTTGCCGGAGGAGTACGCCGCCTTGACCATGCCCGGGCCGCCGGTCGCGAGGATGATGTCGGCCTCTTTCATCAGGGTATTGGTCATGTCGAGGGAGGGGGTGTCGATCCACTCGATGATCCCCTCGGGAGCGCCTGCCTTGACAGCCGCCTCTAAGACGATCTGCGCCGCAAGGATCGTGCTCTTTTTCGCACGCGGATGGGGCGAGATGATGATGCCGTTGCGGGTCTTGAGGGAGATCAGGCATTTGAAGATCGCGGTCGAGGTCGGGTTGGTGGTCGGGATGACCGCCGCGACAACGCCGATCGGTTCGGCGATCCTGACGGTGCCCGCCGCATTGTTCTCCTCGATCACGCCGCAGGTCACGGTGTTCTTATAGGCGTTGTAGATATATTCCGCGGCATAGTTGTTCTTGATGACCTTGTCCTCTACGACGCCCATGCCGGTTTCCTCCACGGCGAGCTTGGCGAGGGACAGACGCGCCTTGTTGGCGGCAAGAGCGGCAGCCTTGAAGATCGCGTCCACCTGCTGTTGGGTGTAGGTCGAGAACGTTTGCTGAGCCTTTCTGACGCTGTCGAGCCTCTTTTCGAGGTTCTCGACGCTGTCAACGGGGATACGTTCGCTGTTCATAAAAGATTCCTCCTTTTGGACGGCGCGGGTATGCCGCAAATCGGCAGTACTGCGCCTTTTACACAAGTATAGCATACGCAGAATCAGGTTGCAACTTGCATTTGACACAAATATCGGAATAATTCGCTTTATATTATGTTAAATTTTTAACAATCTCATACAGATCGGCAGTTCAGGCAAAAAAAGAGGGGAGGACTGCGCGTCTCCTCTCCGCCAACGGGATCACCTCGCCGATCGCCTCGCTGTGGGTAGTGTACTGCCGCTTTACTACATCCGAAATATCGTCGTACTCACCAAAGGACAGATCGTCATCTTCGAACAGATCGCCGTCGCGGGAGTCGTAGCGTATATCTCGGTTGCTTCTATCGTATGTACCAATATTATCTGTTGCGGATTTGACCTGTGTAGAATCTTTTATAACAACAGATATTCCTCTGCTTTGTACTTTTTCGCCATATCCGCCGGTCGCGCCTTCATCCAAAAGAATCACATCATAGTCGTATCCTTTTTCTTCAAAGAATTCAACCAGATCGTCACCGTCAGTCCAATCCGGTAACCCTTTCTCAGACAACGGAGCGCCGTTACCCCACTTCCGATAAAACTCGTTCATGAAAATTGCACGGCATTTTTTATTACGAGTATCAAATACATGATTTCCTGTTAAATATACAGCATAAGTATAGGGTTTGTCGGCTGTCAATTTGTACCCATTACTGCTGGCTCCCTGATTTTGATATACGTTTGCATATTCTTGATTATCGGTAAAGTATTGCCAATTCTTGAATACGGAAAAGGTTCCGTTAGGCGTTCCGTGATAGAATACTTTTGGTATTCCGTTTTCCATGAACACAGGATTGATAGTCTGAGGCTTATTCTGCCAATCACCGAACCACCGCTTAAATTGCTTTGATTCCGTGACAGACTTCATTTTCGTATTGACTTTGGATAACGGGTCTGTTATACTACGGATAGAGCCATCGGCGATGTTGAATTTGGGGAATTGGACCCCTCTATTCTTCATCAGCTGGATGGCTTTATTCTTTTGCCAATAGTATATACCTCCTGATCCAATTGCTTCTGATGCAACCGCCTTCATCAACAAGTTTTCTATCGCTGCTTTTTTTGTATATGCTGATGTAATTGCGTTACTGTCGATCTTATTACCGTGAAGATGTCCAACACCTTCCACTTCGATCGCTGCAATCGTATTATTATTTTGCGAAGGGAGATCAACAATCGCAACCAATCTTCCCGGATTACTGATACTGTCAATAATGGCAATCGGTTTTTCGAGAGCAGTGGGGAGCTTCCTTATCAGCTTTTCGCCGAGATGATCTCCGTCTTTATTATCAAGCGCTTCCTGTAAGTGTTTTTGCGTATACGTCATCGGAAGCGGGAGAAGTCCGATACTTTTGAAAACCTTGGGAGTATCTCGCACAACCAGAGTATCGACCTCAGGGAACACCCCTTTTTTATAGTCATCGATCTGTTCAGAAAAGCTCTTTGAATAATCATAGGAGTCAGCGTAGTCCGATTCTCTGCTATCAAACCTGATATCCTCTTTCTCGCTGTTGAATCTCTGTGACAGCGGGATCACCTTGCCTTTGTCGTCGTAGGTGACAGGATCAGCGGATTTGATTTGTTCGGAGGTGAAGGCGATGTATTCCTCGTCGGAGTTATTCACACCGTCATAGCCTGCTTTTTCCAAATCCTCACGCGCCTTGATACCGACATAGTTCTCACCCTTGTGAGCGTTCAGCGCCTTGTAGCCTGTCCTTTCATCTGCCGGGTTGGTGATATTCAAGTAGAACGCGCGGACATTCGGACCGTAGCCGCCCGCGTCAATATCCCTCGGGCTAAAGAACATCCCTTGAATATCCGCAGAGCTGCGCCCCATAGCTTTATCAAATACGGTAAAATCCGCGTATGTACCGTGATACACCTTGACCAGCTTGCCGTCCTCGCCTCTGATCTTGCTGTCAGCAAATGTGCGTTCCGCTGCTTCATCTACCATGCGCTGGGCGGTTTCCATATCGCCACGATCGACTGCGGAGAGATAGTCGGCGTCGCGGGATTGATTCATTCCAGTGGAATTATTTTTACCAGAGGTGTTGCTATTATTAGGTTTTTGTGATATACTATTATTAAACAGAGGAGAACGTGGAGATGGAACCTTCAACATACTGTTGGAAGTGTTCGCCACGGTAACTCTGTTTTTTATATTTTGGCTATTATCTGTAACAGCGTTAAGATGTTTACTATCGTTTTCGTAGATTATTTCTGCAATTGATTTACCGTTCTTTAATGCTGTATCAAGTTTACTTTTGGTAAACTCTAATATCATTGCAGGAACAACATTTGGATTCCTATTTCCACCAACTTGTTCAACAATCAGAACATAAGAAGAGTTATTACTCTTTGAAACAATAGCAAAACTTTTAGCTTGCTCAGGATTGTTTGTATCATTATATATTGCTTCAACAATATAAGGTTTTTTAAAGGATCGAATTGCTTCCTTTATGCTGTTTGGCGTTAATGCAACCTGGTTTCTTGATTGTTCTATTTGTGGGTTACTATGGTTTCGATATTCGTGCCAGATTTTTGCTCCTTCTATTGCCAAATACTTTTTTGAAATGTCAATCTTTCCTCCAGAAGCAGAAAAAACATAGTCGACTATTTCAGATGGAACCCTGCATATTCTTTTTTGATTGTGCTTTTCGCCGATTTGCCCTTTTTGGCTTATTGCTGTATCGACAGTATCGCTTATTATTTTTGTTTCCCTTGCCATCCACATCGCACCACCCTCGTCGGTGGTGTTTTCTGTATATGCCGAGTTGTCTGCCGCCGCACGGACGCCGGCGATGAAGCGGTCGAGGATCTCTTGATTCTCTCTAACCACCTTCTGACCGATCTTGCCGAGCTGGGATTCCGGGGAGATACTTGCAAAGGATTCTTTGATCTTGTTGATCACCTTTTCAAGACCGTCCTTGATCGACTGCCACAGGCTCTTATCCGCGTTATACAGCGCTTTGGACTTCTCGGACAAATGCGCGTCACGGAGGAAAGATTCAGACAGCCGGGCGACAACTTCCTCATACGCTTCATCGTATTTGAGCGACTGATGTGCCATCATCTCCTGATGGACGGCATGACGAACAGACAGACCCTTCTTTGCGTAGCTTGCAAAGAGGAAGCCTGCGAATTTGTCGAACTGCTCCGGCGCAAAATCTCTCATAAAGTGTACCAGCTCATGGGACACGGTGAACATAAAAAGCAGCCTGTTTTCACAGACTGCTTTAATTCTATAAAAGAAAATTATTCGCTCAGTAACTTTTCTGCTGCCGCCAGCTTTGTACAGACGCAGAAGATATCCATTGCCTTGTCTAGCTCCTCGATCGAGGGGAAGGTCGGCGCGATACGGATGTTGCTGTCATGCGGATCTTTGCCGTAGGGGTAGGTCGCGCCGGCATTGGTCAGGGTCACGCCCGCTTCCTTACACAGAGCGACAACGCGTTTCGCCGTGCCGTCGAGTACGTCGACGCAGATGAAGTAGCCGCCGTTGGGCTTTAAGTAGCGGATGATGCCGAGCTCCTTGAGGTTCGTATCCAGCTTCTCCATGACCAGGTTGAATCTGGGCTCTAAGATCGCGCGGTGCTTCTGCATATGGGCGAGCACACCCTCGGGATTGCCGAAGAATCGCACATGGCGGAGCATATTGATCTTGTCGTAGCCGATGGTCTGGTACTTATACTTATTCTTGATGACCTTCATGTTGTTGTCGGACGCCGCCATCGCCGCGACGCCCGAGCCGGGGAAGGTGATCTTCGAGGTTGAGCAGAAGCAGATCGGCAGGTCGATGTTGCCGGTCTTTTTGCATTCGTCCATAATGCTGATCAGGTGATCGGGGGTGTCGGTCAGATCGTGGATGCAGTACGCGTCGTCCCACATGATGCGGAAATCCTTTGCCGCGGGCTTGAGGTTTGCAAAGCGCCTGACCGTCTCGTCGGAGTATGTAATGCCCTGGGGGTTTGAGTATTTCGGCACGCACCAGATGCCCTTGACCGAGGGGTCTTTGATCAGCTCCTCAACGACGTCCATATCCGGACCGTCCCATGTCATCGGCACGTTGATCATCTCAAAGCCGAAGTATTCGGTGATGCCGAAGTGGCGGTCATATCCGGGAACGGGGCAGAGGAACTTTCTGTCCTTGACCTCATTCCACGCGGGCATTCCCTCGACGACCGGCTTGTTCATAAAGCAGGAGATGGTGTCGAACATCATGTTCAGCGACGAGTTGCCGCCCACCATGACCATCTCGGGCTCGACCTCGAGCATCCACGCCATCATGCGCTTGCAGGTGGGGATACCCTCCAGCACGCCGTAGTTGCGGCAGTCGGAGCCGTCCTCGGCGCGGCAGTCGGAGTCGGAGTGGATGATATCGAGCATCGGCAGCGAGATGTGGAGCTGTTCCTTACCGGGGCATCCGCGCGACATATTGAGGCTCAGCCCGAGCGACTTGTAGTCCTCGTACTGCTGCTTTAAGGCGTCGAGCTCAGCGCCGAGCTGTTCTTTCGAGTAATCTTTGTATTGCATAATATACCCTTCTTATCTGTAGACGACCGCAGATTGACGCGGCGACCATGTTAAATTGCAAAATGGAATCTTCAAACAAGTGTATCATACCGCAAAATTGCAAAGTTTGCAACACTTTTGTGCAAATCCTGCAAATTTTGTTCATAATAGTATATTCAGCGATAACCGAAAGGTGAGTTTTATTGAGGTTGTCGGTAGCGAGGAGTGAGGAGTGAGGAGTAAGGAGTGAGGAGTGAGGAGTGAGGAGTTGTGTCGCTATCACCTCCATTATTCCAAAACGCGTCAGCGTTTCCCTTCACTCCTAATTCCTAACTCCTAACTCCTAACTTCACAAAATATTCCCGATCTTCGGCGTGCGCAGCTCGTACAGCGACAGGATCCTGCGCTTTGCCTGGGCAGAGGTTGCCAGATAATCCGCCGTATTGCCTGTCTGGGCGAACCTTTTCATTGCCGCCAGATCGTAGTCGACTGCGTCGATCTCGCTGTGGAACGAGAAGATCTGCATGATCCGCTTGTCCTCGTTGAAGCGGTGATCGAGCCGCTCGGTCAGCGACTGCGCCTCATACGCCTCGTTTTTCTCCATATGCTCATCGGCTTCGCTGAGCATCTCCGTATAGATTTTCGTCGCGGTCGCAGTATAAATATAGTCGATGCCGCCGACGATTAGCGACGCCGCGATCAGCCCCAGCGCGATCCATGCCCGTTTCATTCCTCTGCTCCTTTATCCGATTCCTGATTCTCTGTTTCGGCGTCCAGCTCCCCGATCTCGTCCGTCAGCTCCGCGCTGTCCAGCCCGTTTTGCGGCAGATCCTCTTTTTCAAGGATGCTCAGACTGCCGTTCGGCTCGATGATCCCGTATTGGATGCCCGACGGGTCGGGATGCTGCTGCTGTCGTAGCAGCGAGTAGACGTCCTCCCGGCTCAGCCGCAGCTTTTCGATCTCCTGCTCAATGATCTCGCCGTCGCGGATGATGATGATCGGATGCCCGCAGATGATCCCCCGCGCCTTTCGGCTTTTCATCATGATCACCGATACGATGATCTCGATCGCTGCCAGCATCAGCACAGGTATGATCCCCGACAGCAGCGGCCGCTCGGGATTTTCCAGCGGCAGCGACGCGATCTCCGAGATGATCATCGTGATCACCAGCTCCGAGGTCTGCATATCGCCGACCTGACGCTTTCCCATCAGCCTGACCGCCAAGGTCACGACGATGTAGATGATAAGGGTACGTATAATGATCGTCAGCATAGTTTCACCATCCCTGAATTCTCTTCTTAGTGTGTGAAGTCCCCCGCGCTTTATCCGTAATATTGTACAAAAAATCGTTATGCATTTTTTGCATAAAAGCTTGCATATTTCTTTTTTAGTATTATGAATAACGGCATATAGAGTATAATACATTATGTATGAGTATAAGGGGGACATATCGCCTGTCGGTTTCATCCGACGTCCGCCGTCCCCGTCAAAGTTCCCACAGAAAGAAGGCTTCCTATGAGCACCAGCCCGTACCATGTTACCCTCAAGAGCTTTATCGACGAGATCGGTCTTGACAGCTACTATATGCCGGTCGATCCCGAAGAGATCCATATCGAAGCGCCGGATATCGATCGACCCGGACTGGAGCTGATCGGTTACCTCAAATATTATGCAAAAAATTACGTCATCGTCTTAGGACTGACCGAGATGTCCTATCTTGAGGGCATCTCCGAGGAAAAACAGCGCGAGAGCCTCGAGCCCCTGCTGCTGGAGCATCCGCCTGCAGTCGTCGTCGCCCGCGGACTGGAACCTCTGCCCGTCATGCTGGAGCTTGCGAAGAAATACAGCGTCCCGATCCTGACCACTCACGACACTACCTCGGTCATCACCGCCGCGATGGTATCCTACCTCAACGTCGAGCTTGCGCCCCGCATCACCCGCCACGGCGTACTGGTCGAGGTGTACGGCGAAGGCTGTCTGATCATCGGCGACAGCGGCGTCGGTAAATCCGAGACGGCGATCGAGCTGATCAAGCGCGGTCATCGCCTGATCGCTGACGACGCGGTCGAGATCAAGCGTGTTTCCAAGAAATCGCTGATCGGCACTTCGCCCGAGAATATCCGCCACTTTATCGAGCTGCGCGGCATCGGCATCATCAACGCCCGCCGCATCTTCGGTATCGGCGCGGTCAAGGTCAGCGAGAAGATCGACCTCGTCATCAATCTCGAGCTGTGGAACTCTAAGAAAGTCTACGACCGCATGGGCATGGACAGCGAGTATATGGAGATCCTCGGCCTTGAAGTCCCCGTCGTCACCATCCCCGTCAAGCCCGGCAGAAACCTCGCCGTTATCATCGAGGTCGCCGCGATGAATCACCGCCAGAAGAAGATGGGCTACAACGGCGCTCAGGAGCTGCTCTCTAAGCTCGGCATGGATATCAGCCCCGAGGATATCAACAAGAAGCGCATCGACACGAATTGGTGACAAAGCCTTCCCCTCAGGGGGAAGGGGGACCACGAAGTGGTGGATGAGGGGCTAACCTCTCATCCTGAACTATTCAGCAAAGAGTGACAGGCATTTCATTTATTATCTGTTTCGCTCAGCCTCACTGAATTCGGGGCGATCAAGGAAATGTCTGCCCCTCATTCGTCACCCTATGGGTGACACCTTCCCCCCGAGGGGAAGGCTTTAAGGAGCATATATGAACAAACTTTTTGATACACTCAAGCAAAACAACATCGCATACATCACCGACGAGCCGATGAAGGCGCATACCACCTTCAAGATCGGCGGCGCGGCTGATGTTTTCATCACGGTCAACAGCATCGACGAGCTAAGGCTCGCTGTGTCCGCCTGCCGCGAAAGCGAGATCCCCTTTATGATCCTCGGCAAAGGCTCGAACCTTTTGATCTCCGACGACGGCATTGAGGGCGCGGTCATCCTGCTCGACGGCGATTTCAAGGCGCTCACTGTCGACGGCGATACCATCACCTCCGGTGCGGGCGTCGCACTGTCAAAGCTCTGTACCGTCGCGCTCGATCACGGGCTTTCGGGACTGGAATTTGCCTACGGTATCCCCGGTACGGTCGGCGGCGCAGTCTATATGAACGCCGGCGCATACGGCGGCGAGACAAAGGACGTCTGTATTGAGGCGACCTATCTGACCCCCGAGGGCGAGATCGGCACTTATGAGGCTGACGAACTCGACTTCTCCTACCGCCACAGCATTTTTAAGGAAAACGACAACATAATTCTATTTTCGAAATATAAACTCACTCCTGACGATCCCGCCGCAATCAAGGCGCGCATGGATGATTTCCTCGACCGCCGCCGCACCAAACAGCCGCTCGAGTATCCCTCGGCAGGCTCGGTGTTCAAGCGTCCCGTCGGCGCATTTGCCGGCACGCTGATCGAGCAGTGCGGGCTAAAGGGCAGGACCGTCGGCGGCGCACAGGTCAGCGAAAAGCACGCGGGCTTTATCATCAATGCCGGCGGCGCGACCTGCCGTGACGTCATGGACCTTGTCAGGCTGGTACAGGATACCGTTAAGACCGAGACCGGCTACGAGCTGGAGTGTGAGATCATCCGTACGGGGAGGTAGCTGATGGAATTTGTTATTCTGACCGGACTTTCCGGCGCGGGTAAGACCAACGCCCTCCACGCGATGGAGGATATCGGATTTTACTGCGTCGATAACCTGCCGCCGCTGTTGCTGGATACCTTCTACGACCTTTGCGATAACTCCACCGATAACCGCATGAAGCGCGTTGCGGTGGTCGCGGACGCACGCTCCGGCGAGATGTTCGCCGAGATCTCCGACGTCCTCCAAAAAGCCAAGCTCGACGGCAGACGCTTCAAGATCCTGTTCCTCGACGCACGGCTGGATACCCTCGTCGTCCGCTATAAGGAGACCCGCCGCAAGCATCCGCTTTTGGGCGAGATGGTCTCCGGTTCTACGGAGGAAGCGGTCGAGCTCGAAAATGAGCTGATGAAAGCAGTGCGCGAGATGGCGGACTATGTCATCGATACCTCGTTCATGCAGCCCGCCCAGCTCAAGGAGCGCGTCACCACGCTGTTCACCGGCGATATGCGCGATTCTCTGCTCGTGACATTTATGTCGTTCGGCTTCAAGTACGGCATCCCGATGGAGGCTGACTTGATCTTCGACGTCCGCTGTCTGCCGAATCCGTTCTATGTCCCGGAGCTCAAACCCCTCACCGGGCTTGACGAAGCCGTCGTGGATTACGTGATGAGCTTTGATGTCAGCGGTCAGTTCATGAGAAAGCTGATCGACTTCATCGACTTCACCATCCCGCTGTATAAGCAGGAGGGCAAGAGCGAGGTCGTCATCGGCATCGGCTGTACCGGCGGCAAGCACCGCTCCGTCACCGTCGCCAGATTACTCAACACCCACCTGATCGAACAAAACCAGAAATCCTCCACCCACCATCGTGATATATGGAAGGCCTAGCCTTCCCCTCGGGGGGAAGGTGGCTCGGCTTGCCGAGTCGGATGAGGGGCAGACTTTTCCGTAATTGCCCCGAATTCAGTGAGGCTGTATGTTTATCGAAGAATAACATATACGATTAACTAAAATGAGTTTTTCAACCGAAACCAAGCGCGAGATATGCACGAAGCTCTCGACCCGCAAGCCGCTCCAGTACTCCGAGCTCTACGCCATGCTGGTACTCGGACGCGTCTTTTCCGCCGACAGCATTGTCTTCAAAACCGAAAACGAGCATACCTTTTCGCACTTTATCTTTTTACTGAATAAGCTGTTCAAGCCGAAGGTCGAGGTCGTCGCCCCGATGCGCGGCGAGAGCGGCAGAAACAAAACCTATACCGTTACCCTGATCTCACCCGACGACTGCCGCCGTATCTTCGAGTTCTACGGTCATGACCGCCGCGAGGTGACCCTCCGCGTCAACCGCGCCAACATCGAGGACGAGGAGCAGCAGCGTGCATTCGTGCGCGGCGCATTCCTCGCCTGCGGGTCGGTTACCGATCCCGAGAAGGGCTACCACCTCGAGTTCGCCGTCAGCTACCGCAACCTCTGCATGGACGTCTGCCGCATCGTGCGCGAGATCCAGGATTGCGATATCTCGATCAAGATGCTGTCCCGCGGCGGCGCATACATCGCCTATGTCAAGGACAGCGAGCAGATCACCGACCTGCTGACCTATATGGGCGCGGTGACCGCATCGATGAATATCATGGGCACAAAAATGCTCAAGCAGGTGCGCAATACCGCCAACCGCCGTGCAAATTCCGAGATCGCGAATCTGCAGAAGACCGCCTCGGCGTCCGCCGTGCAGATCAAGGCGATCAAACGCCTGAGAAGATCCGGCAGATACAACCTGCTGCCCGACGAGCTGAAAACCGTTGCAGAGCTGCGCTACGACTATCCCGAGCTGACCCTCAGACAGCTCGGCGAGATGCTCGACCCGCCAATCTCCCGCAGCGGCGTCAACCATAGATTGGAAAAAATCATCAGATTCGCTGAGGACGAACCTGTGAAAGAGGAAAAACATGACTGAAGAAATGAAAAAAATGGACTTTTACGAGGCGTACCACGCGTTGGAAGAAACCGTAGATGCACTTGAAGCGCCCGGCATCAAGCTCGACGAGAGCATCAAGCTCTACGAGCACGCCTGCGAGCTGGTAGTCTGCTGCCGCGAAAGACTTGCCGAAGCCAAGGGCAAGATCACCGATATCAACGAACGCTTTAGTTCCGTCATCAAGCCCGGCATGAAGCCCGTCAACAAGACCATCACCAAGACTGTCACCAATCACGGCGCGGCGATCCCGGATTAGGAGGGCTGACTATGAAACAGTATCTTCCGTTGATCGACAAAGCGCTCGAATCAACTATCCCGACCGGCGATTACGGCGAACAGCGGCTGATCGATTCCGCCGCCTACTCACTGCACCTGCCCGGTAAACGTGTCCGACCTGCCCTGACCCTCGCGTTCTGCGAGCTGTGCGGGGGAGAAGCGCAGCAAGCCTTACCCTTCGCCTGTGCGGTCGAGATGATCCACACCTACTCGCTGATCCACGACGATCTGCCGTGCATGGATAACGATGATTTCCGCCGCGGACAACCATCCAACCACAAGGTCTACGGCGAGGATATCGCCCTGCTTGCGGGCGACGCGCTCCAGAGCATGGCGTATACAACGATGCTGTCCGATGACGCTGTCAAAGCAGTCGGCGCTGAGAACGCCGCAAAAGCCGCACGCGTGCTTGCCGAAAAATCCGGACTGCTCGGCATGGTCGGCGGCCAGACGATCGATCTGATGAGCGAGGGAAAAGAGCCGAATCTCGATACCCTGCGCGTCATGGACGAGAAGAAAACCGCCTGTTTGATCGAGGCGGCGTGCATGATGGGCTGTATCTGCGCGGGCGCTGACGACAGCAAGGTCGCCGCCGCCGAACGCTACGCCCACGCGGTGGGACTTGCATTCCAGATCGTCGACGATATTCTCGACGTCACCTCCACCACCGATGAACTCGGCAAACCTGTCGGCAGCGATACACAAAACGAAAAATCCACCTATGTCGCCCTGCTCGGCATCGATCAGTGCCGCAGAACGGTCGACGAGCTGACCGAAGAGGCAATCGAAGCCCTGTCTGCATTTGACGGCGATACCAAAGAACTTGCCGACTTTGCCGTCGCCCTCGCCAACCGCAAGAAATAATCAGAGGCTCCCTTTGGTAAAGGGAGCTGGCACCTGACACGCGTGTCAGGTGCCTGAGGAATTGTATTATTGTTCGAGCAAAGCGAGTAACCAACACCGTTCACCATTCACCGTTCACCATTCACCAAAAGTCTATGTCATACGAACTTTTATCCAAAATCCATTCTCCCGCCGACGTCAAGGCGCTGCCGGACGATCAGATACCCGCTCTGTGCGAGGAGATCCGCGAGAAGCTCATCGATGTTGTATCGGTGAACGGCGGACATCTTTCCTCAAACCTCGGCGTGGTCGAGCTGACCGTTCTGCTTCATCGCGTCTTTAACTGTCCCGAGGACAGCATCATCTTCGACGTCGGGCACCAGTGCTATACCCACAAGATGCTCACCGGCCGCTATGACCGCATCGATACCATCCGCCGCGAGGGCGGACTTTCCGGCTTCCCGAAGCGCAAGGAAAGCCCCTGCGACGCATTCAACGCCGGTCACGCCAGCACCTCGATCTCTGCCGCCTTCGGCATCTGCAAGGCTAAAGAGCTTTCCGGCGACAACTCCTATACGATCGCTGTGATCGGCGACGGCTCGCTCACCGGCGGCTTGGCATATGAGGGTCTCAATAACGCGGGACGCTACAATAAAAACTTCATTATCATCCTCAACGACAACAAGATGTCCATCAGCAAGAACGTCGGCGCGATGGCGCGCTACCTGTCGAGTATGCGCATGCAGCCGTGGTACCTGCGCCTGAAATCCCGCACCGAACGCGTTTTGATGAAGATCCCGCTGCTCGGCAAGCCCATCGGCAACATCCTTAAGCGCAGCAAGAGCCGCGTCAAGCACGTGCTCTACCGCCACACGATCTTCGAAAAGCTCGGGCTGTCCTACTACGGCCCTGTCGACGGACACAACATCGAGGAGCTGACCAACGCGCTCAATACCGTGCGCCGCTCTAAAGATCCCGCCCTGCTCCATGTCGTCACCGTCAAAGGCAAGGGCTACAAATTCGCCGAGAAGGACGCTTCCACCTTCCACGGCATCGGCTCGTTCAATGTCGATACCGGCGAGCCGATCAGCTCCAAACAGAATTTTTCCGACATTTTCGGCGAGGAACTCTGCCGCTTAGCAGAGAAGGACAAGCGCGTCTGTGCGATCACCGCCGCGATGCGCACCGGCACCGGGCTGGTCGATTTCTCCAAGATCTACAAGGATCGTTTCTTTGATGTCGGTATCGCCGAGGAACACGCGATCACCTATGCCTCAGGCATGGCGGTCGGCGGAATGCTGCCGGTATTTGCCGTCTACTCCTCGTTCCTCCAGCGCGGCTATGACCAGATCATCCACGACGCCGCGATGCAGTGGGCGCACGTTGTCATCGGCGTCGACCGCGCAGGCATCGTCGGCGAGGACGGCGAAACCCATCAGGGTGTTTTTGACGTCGCGATGCTGAACGCTATCCCCGGCGTATCCATCCTTTCTCCGTGCTACTACGACGGGCTGAGAGCCTCTCTCTCGACCGCGCTCTACGATATCGAGGGCGTCGTCGCTGTGCGCTATCCGCGCGGCAGCGAGGGTTATCGCCCCGAGGATTACGAAACCGAAAGCGTCAATTATGATATCTACGGCGATCAAAACGCCGATACCCTGATCGTCACCTACGGCAGATTGTTCTGCGAGGCGGTCAAAGCCGCTGAACAGCTGGGAGCAGCGGGCAAAAACGTCTGCATCCTGAAATTCTGCCGCATCAAGCCCCTCGATCCCGCCGCGATCGATTTTGCCTTGAAATTCAAGAGCGTTTACTTCTTTGAGGAAGGGATGCGCAGCGGATCGATCAGCGAAACCATGCGCCGTATGCTCGACGAGCGCAGTTACACGGGCAAGTACCGCGAACGCACCGTCGGTGAGAAATACATCCACCACGCATCCATCGCATCCGCGCTCAGTCACCTCGGTCTGGACGCAGAGGGAATGGTCAGGATGATTACGGAGGACGATTGATGAAAAAACGACTGGACGTCCTCTTGGTAGAAAAGGGCTTTTTCGAAAGCCGCGAAAAGGCAAAGGCAGTCATCATGTCCGGCTGTGTCTATGTCAACAATCAAAAAGCAGATAAGGCGGGCGCGTCCTTTGACGAGAACCTGCCTATCGAGGTCCGCGGCGGCGACGACCGCTATGTCAGCCGCGGCGGCTATAAGCTCGAGAAAGCGATGCAGGTTTTCCCGATCACTCTCGACGGTAAAATCGCGATGGATATCGGCGCGTCTACCGGCGGCTTCACCGACTGTATGCTCCAGAACGGCGCGTCCAAAGTCTATGCCGTCGACGTCGGCTACGGTCAGCTTGCGTGGAAATTGCGCACCGATCCCCGCGTCGTCAATCTCGAGCGCACCAATATGCGCCATGTCACCGACGAACAGATTCCCGATAAGGTCGATTTTTTCTCGGCGGATGTGGCATTCATCTCCCTGCGACTGATCCTGCCCGCGGCGCGCGCAGTAGCGGCAGACCATGCGACCGCTGTCTGCCTGATCAAGCCCCAGTTTGAAGCAGGACGCGAGAACGTCGGCAAGAACGGCGTCGTCCGCGACAAGGCGGTCCATATCTCCGTTGTGCAGGGCATCATCGACTATTGCCTTTCCGACGGCTTCTCGGTGTTGGGACTGAGCTATTCTCCCATCAAAGGACCGCAGGGCAATATCGAATATCTCATTTACATCGAAAAATCCGACGCTCCCGAAAACCGCCTGACGACCACCGCCGATGAGGTTGTCGAAGCGTCGCATACCGAACTTGACAGCAAGGTGAGCCTATGAAGATAGGATTATTAGTCAATCTGGATAAAAAGCGCGCCTTAGAGACCGCGCAGAAAATCACCTCCATCTTCACCTCCGGCGGGGCAGAGGTGCTGACGGATAAAAGCTGTCCGCTGAACGATACCACGGTGGCGGATACGGCAGAGGACGTGATCCGCAGCTGTGATATCGCGGTCACGGTCGGCGGCGACGGCACGATCATCCACAACGCAAAGTTTGCCGCTTTGTACAACAAGCCGCTCCTCGGCGTCAATCTCGGACGCATCGGCTTTGTCGCCAATATCGAGCCCGACGAGCTTGATGAGCTGCAACGCCTGCTGACGGGCGACTACCGTATCCAGCGGCGAATGCTTCTCGAGATCACCAAGACCCGCGGCAACGATTCGGTCACCTATACCGCTGTCAACGAGGCGGTCATCCATCGCGACTCGCTGTCGTCGATGGTGGATATCTCGGTCGAAGACGGCTTTGAACGCATCGTCAACTACCGCGCCGACGGAATGTTGTTCGCAACGCCTACAGGCTCTACGGCATATTCTTTCTCGGCGGGAGGGCCGGTCATCGAGCCGGATATGCGCTGTATCCTGCTCACGCCCGTCTGTCCCCATGCGCTGTCCTCGCGCCAGGTCGTGTTCGGCGAGAACGCCGTCCTGACCGCCCGCGTACAAAAGCACTCCGACCTCAAATGCTACATGACCGTCGACGGTCAGAACTACGTGCCGGTATCCTCCGACGATACCGTCACGGTGAAGCGATCACCGATGGAATTACAGCTGATAATTCTAAAAGAGAAAAATTTCTATACATTACTCAACGAGAAACTGAAGGAGAATTCGTAAGATGAAGAACAACAGACATAATAAAATTCTCGAGCTGATCAACAAGTACCCGATCACCACCCAGGAAGAACTGATCGATTACCTGCGCGCCGACGGCTACGACGTCACCCAGTCCACCGTGTCGCGCGATATCAAACAGCTCCGCCTGACAAAAACGCTCCTGCCCGACGGCAAATACCGCTATCAGGCTTCTCCCAGCGCGGAGAAAGGCGCGAAGAACAACTTCAATGCGATTTTCTCCTCCTCTGTCGTTTCCATCGATGTTGCGATGAATCTTGTCGTCATCAAAACCTTCAGCGGCATGGCTCAGGCGGCCTGCGCCGCAATCGACATGATGACCTTCGATCCGATCGTCGGCACCATCGCGGGTGAAGACACGATCATGATCGTCTGCAAAGATCCCGAGAGTGCACAGCCCTGTGCAGAAGAACTGCAGAAGTACATCGGCTGATCGCTTAACCCGAAAATTGACTATCAGATAAGGATTGTTTTTATGCTGACTAACCTATATATCGAGAATATAGCGGTTATCGAAAAAACAAATATCGACTTTACCCGCGGCTTGAATATCCTCACCGGCGAGACCGGCGCGGGCAAGAGCATCGTGATCGATTCGATCAACGCCGTGCTGGGCAAGCGTTCCTCCCGCGGACTGATCCGTTCGGGAGCGGACGCGGCATTCGTCAGCGCGACCTTTGAGGATGTTTCCGAGCTGGTGCAGAAGAAGCTTATGTCCATGGGCTTTTCCGCCGAGGACGGCACGCTGATCCTCTCGCGCGAGCTGAGCGTCAGCGGCAAGAACACCTGCCGTATCAACTCCCGCCCCGCAACCGTCTCCGCCCTCAAGGACATCGGCGAGTACCTCGTCAATATCCACGGTCAGAACGACAACCTCGAGCTGATGAACCCCGCGCTGCATATCGTCTATATCGACGCGCTGGCACAGATGGGGGAGAAGCTCTCCGCTTACCGCCGCCTCTATCGCGAGCTGAAAGCGGTCGAGGAGGAGCTCTCGTCCGCTGATATGGACGAAGCCGAGCGCCTCTCAAAGATCGACCTGCTGACCTTCCAGATACAGGAGCTGGAGGACGCCGAGATCACCGTCGGCGAATACGACGCACTGACGACTGAGAAGGAAGCCCTGCGCAACCGCGAGAAGATCGCAAAGGAGCTCATGTGCGCTCGACTTGCCCTTGACGGCGACGATGAGATCGACGGCGCATTAAGGATGCTTGACGACGCTTCCGAATCCGTCATCCATGCCGCACGGTATCTGCCCGATCTGGAGAATTCCTCCGACCGGCTGTCGTCCGCATTATACGAACTGCAGGAGATTTCCCGCGAGCTCGAGCAGGCGATGGACGATATCGACGCGAACCCCGGCAGACTTGAAGAGATCGAGGAGCGCATGGATCTGCTTTATCGGCTGCGCCGAAAGTACGGCGACAGCGAAGAGGAAATGCTCGCCTATCTCGATAATTCTAAAAAAGAATTAAAAAATCTGACAGATTACGCCTTCAACCGCGAACAGCTCGCTTTGAAGCGTGATGATCTGTACAACAAAGCATATCATTCCGCAAAAGAAATATCCGCATACCGACTGGAGGTTGCCGAGCGCTTCCGCAAGGACGTTGAGCGCGAGATGGCATTCCTCGAAATGCCGAATGTCCGGCTCGAGATCAGCCGCGAGGAGGTCCCCCTCAATACCCGCGGCATCGACAAGCTCGAATTCCTCATCTCCACCAATCCCGGCGAAGAACCGAAGCCCGTCTCCAAGATTGCGTCCGGCGGCGAATTATCCCGCATGATGCTCGCGATCAAGACTGTGCTGAGCAAGGCGGACTTTGTCGAAACGCTGATCTTCGACGAGATCGACACCGGCATCTCCGGCTCTGCGGCAGGCAGGGTCGGCAAAAAGCTCAAACAGCTTTCCGCCGATTGTCAGGCGTTGTGCGTGACCCATCAGGCACAGATCGCCGCCTTTGCGGATAACCACCTGTTCATCAGCAAATCCGTTCACGACGACCGCACCTATACACAGGTCACCCCGCTCGATCAAGAGGGGAGAGTCCGCGAGCTTGCCCGCATCGTCGGCGGCGAGACCATCACCGATTCCGCACTCAACCACGCACGTGAACTCCTTAGGAGCAGTTCCTAGGCTCCCTTTGGTAAAGGGAGCTGTCACCGTAGGTGACTGAGGAATTGCATGATTGATCGAGCGTAGCGAGAAACCAATTAATTGATACGGAGCACACCATGAAGAAATGGATCACCCGAAAATTGAATAAAGACAACGCGATGACCATTTCCTCGCGGTACGATCTGCCGATGCTCGTCGCGATGCTGCTGGATATCCGCGGCGTGACGAGCGAGGAGGAGATCATCGACTTTCTCTCCAATGAGACCATCACCGCCTCACCCTTTGAGATCCGCGATATGGACAAAGCCGTCGAGCGCATCCAACGCGCGATCGAGGACGGCGAACGCATCTGTGTCTACGGCGACTTTGACGCCGACGGCGTCACTTCGACAGCGCTGTTATACTCCTATCTGTCCGATATCGGCGCAGATGTGATGTACTATATCCCCTCGCGCGAGACCGAGGGCTACGGCATGAATTCGGACGCTGTCGCAAAGCTGTACGAGCGCGGCGTCAAGCTGATCGTCACCGTCGATAACGGCATCGCCGCTGTGGAAGAGATCGCCTATGCAAAGACGCTGGGCATCGATACCGTCGTCACCGATCACCACGCCGTTCCCGACGTACTGCCTGACGCTGTCGCGATCGTCGATCTCCATCGACCCGATTGCAATAGTTCTTTTAAAGAATTATCAGGTGTCGGCGTCGCCTTTAAATTGGTGCAGGCGATCGAGGGAGATTATGCCGACGTTGACGGCTTGCTCGAAAACTATTCCGACCTTGCGGCGATCGGCACTGTCGGTGATATCGTCGCCCTCCGCGGCGAGAACCGCGTGCTGGTCAAGAACGGTCTGATGCATATCAATAACGGCGACCGCATCGGTATCGCCGCTCTCTCAGAAGAAGCCGGGCTCTCCGGAAAGCGGATCTCAGCGGGCAATCTCAGCTTCACCCTTGTTCCGCGCATCAACGCCGGCGGCAGATTGGGTCTGTCAAAGAAATCCGTCTCCATGCTGCTCACCGAGGACGAGGAATACGCGGCGGATATCGCAGCCGAGCTGTCCTCCGATAATACCGAGCGTCAGCAGCTCGAGCGCGAGATCCTCGCCGATATCGACGCGCTGATCCGCGAGAACCCCTCTATTGTCAATAACCGCGTCATCGTCGTCTACGGCGAGGGCTGGCACAAGGGCGTCATCGGGATCGTCGCCTCCCGCGTCAAGGAGGTCTATTCCAAGCCCGCGATCGTTATCACCCTCGACGGCGAGGTGTGCCGCGCATCCGGACGCTCCGTCAGCGGCTTTTCGCTGATCGACGCCGTTTTTGCCTGCTCCGAGCATCTGGTCCAGTGCGGCGGTCATCCCATGGCGGTCGGTTTCTGCGTGACACGCGAGAATATCGAGCCGTTCATCGAGGCAATCAACGCCTACTCCGCCGACCATCCTATCCCCGCCCCGACCTTAGAACTGGACTGCAAGCTCAATCCGGCGCAATTGAACGTGCAGATGGCGGCGGATCTCTCGATCCTCGAGCCCTACGGCGCGGGCAATCCGACCCCGCTGTTCGGGCTGTTCAATATGACCATCCGCGATATCCGCGAGATCGGCGGCGGAAAACACCTGCGCCTGACCCTTTCGCGCGGCGAATCGACCGTTGTCGCGATGAAATTTTCCACCTCGCTCAAGGAATTTCCGTATCTTGTCGGCGATGTTGTCGATTTGGCGGTTACCTTGGACGTCAATGTATATAATAATACCGAGAGCCTGTCGGTCTTTATCCGCGACATCCGCTTCTCGGGAATGGATGAGGATAGCTATATTTCTACAAAAGAATTATTTGAAAGCTTCTGCCGCGGCGACAATATTACCGCAGAGGAAGCCGCATCCCTCATCCCGACGCGCGACGAATTCGCCGTCGTCTACCGCTCGATCCGTTCATCCGGCGGCTATCATCATTCGCTCGATACCCTGCTCTACCGCTTGAACTGCGGCATTACCTACGGCAAGCTCAGGGTGATCCTCGAGTGCATGAACGAGCTTGGGCTCATCCGCATTTTCGAAGGGATGTACACCACCGAGATCGAGCTGAGTCAGGTCGAAGGGAAAGTCAACCTGAACGATTCTCTGATTATTCAAAAACTGCTGGAGGTAAGTGAACATGACTGATGTTGTCCATTATCAGGATTTCGACGAGCTGTTGGCATTGATGGACAAAAGCCCTGTCAAGTATAACAAGCGCAAGATCAAAAAAGCATACGAGTTCGCCAACATCGCCCACGGCGATCAGCGGCGCGTCAGCGGCGTACCGTTTATCCTTCATCCCACCTCGGTCGCCTGCATTCTGGCAGAGATGGGCATGGATACCGATTCCATCGTCGCCGCGCTCCTGCACGATACCGTCGAGGATACCGAAACCACCCTCGATCAGGTTGAGGAGAACTTCGGCGAAGAGGTCGCAAAGCTCGTTGACGGTCTGACCAAGATCAGCAAGATCAAATATACCGACCGCGAGGAACAGCAGGCGGAGAATGTCCGCAAAATGCTGATCGCGATGTCGAACGATATCCGCGTGATCATCGTCAAGCTCGCCGACCGTCTCCACAATATGCGCACTATCGAGTGCATCAACGAGCAGAAGCGCCGCGACAAAGCCCTCGAGTGCATGGAGGTCTACGCGCCGATCGCACACCGCCTCGGAATGAAAGCGGTCAAGGAGGAGCTCGAGGATCTCTCTATGCGCTACCTCGATCCCGTCGCTTATGAGGAGATCGAAAAAGAACTGCGCCTGACGGAGAACGAGCGCAACGCCTTCATCGAGGAGATCAAGAAAAAGATCCTCGATAAGATCGGCAATTCCATCTCCCATGTCACCATCTCCGGCCGCGTCAAATCCATCGTTTCCATCTACCGCAAGACCATCATGCAGGGCCGCGAGATGAACCAGATCTTCGACGTTTTCGCGGTGCGCGTCATCGTCAATACCGTCGCCGACTGCTATAATGTCCTCGGTATCGTCCACGATATTTTTACCCCGCTGACCAACCGCTTCAAGGACTATATCTCTACCCCCAAGTCCAATATGTACCAGAGCCTCCATACCACCGTTTTTGACAAGAACGGCATCCCCTTCGAGGTGCAGATCCGTACCTACGAGATGCACCAGACGGCAGAATTCGGTATCGCGGCGCACTGGCGCTATAAGCTGAAGATGAAGGGCAGCAAGATGGATTCCCTCGACGAAAACCTCGCGTGGATCCGCAAGACCCTCGAGGTGCAGAACGAGGCGGAGGATTCCACCGACATCGTCAAGACCATCAAGTATGATCTCTCTTCCAATGAAGTCTACGTCTTCACCCCCAAGGGCGACGTCATCCAGCTTCCCTACGGCGCGACCGTCATCGATATGGCGTACTATATCCATTCGGGCGTCGGCAACCGCATGATCGGCGCAAAGGCGAACAACCGTATCGTGCCGATCGACTATCAGGTCAAGAACGGCGATATTATTGAAATATTGACCCAGAAGGAAGGCTCCGGCGGGCCTAAGCGTGATTGGCTCAAGATCGTCAAGACCAACTCCGCGCGCACCAAGATCCGCCAGTGGTTCAAGAAGGAGCGCCGCGAGGAAAACATCATCGAAGGCAGATTGATGTTTGACAAAGAGCTGAAAAAGGCGGGCATGCAGTTCTCCGAGGAAGACCTCGACGAATGTATGCGCCCGATCTACCAGCGCCACTATTGCAATTCTATCGACGATTTCTATGCGGCGATCGGCTACGGCGGTATCCAGCTGTGGAAGATCATGCCGCGCGTCAAGGAGATCTATACCAAGAAGTACAAGAAAACTCCCGAAGATCCCAAGCCCATCACCGAGGATCGCCTGCCGAAACGCAAGCGCAAGGTCGGCTCCGGCGTCATCGTCGAGGGCGTCGAGGATTGCCTGATCAAGTTCGCCCGCTGCTGTAATCCGCTGCCCGGCGACGATATCATCGGCTTTATCACCCGCGGCTTCGGCGTATCCGTCCACAAGCGCGACTGTACCAACGTCCCCGAAAATCTGCAGGAGTGCGAAGAACCCGAGCGCTGGGTATCCGCTTTTTGGGAGGAGGAGATCCACGAGAGCTTCCTCTCGACCCTCGAGATCGTCTGCAACGACCGCACCGGCTTCCTTGCCGACGTCACCAAAGAGCTGTCCAATATGCGCATTTTCATCACGATGCTCAATTCGCGCGAGCTGAAAGATAACCAGGCGATGGTCACCGTCACTATCGAGATCAATAACATGGATCACCTGCGATCCGTCATGGCGCACCTCGCCCAGATCAACGGCATCGTATCGATCAAGAGAGTTTAATTATGAAGGCTGTACTACAGCGCGTCAGGCGCGCATCCGTCACCGTTGACGGACAATGTATTTCCGAGATAGGGCAGGGACTGCTGGTATTGCTCGGCGTTGCCGACGGCGATACCGAGCGCGACGCCGATATTCTCGCCGCGAAGATCGCGAATCTCAGGATCTTCAGCGATTCGGACGATAAGATGAACCTGTCCCTGTTGACCGTCGGCGGCGAAATGCTCGTCGTGTCCCAGTTTACCCTGTGCGCAAATTGCGTCAAGGGCAGACGCCCCGATTTTTTCGGTGCGGCAAAGCCCGATGAAGCGAATCGTCTGTATTTATATTTCTGTGAAAGAATCAAAAACGAGGGCGTCACCTCCGTCAAAACCGGCGAATTCGGCGCGGATATGCAGGTCGAACTCTTAAACGACGGCCCCGTTACCATCCTACTCGATTCAGGAGAGTTGAAGAAATGATCAAAATCTACCACTTTGTGGTCGGCATGATTTCCACCAATTGTTATCTGATACAGGACGAGGCGACCGGCGCATTGGCGGTCATCGACCCCGGCGACGATTGCCCCGAGCTGTGCGCTCAGATCGACAAGCTCGGCGGCAAGCTCGACTATATCCTGCTCACTCACGGTCACTATGACCATATCATCGGTGTAGCGGCATTGTGCGAGCGTTACCACCCGACCGTCTGCGCCTGCGAGGACGAGATGGAGCTTCTGCAAAACGGACTGTACAATCGCACCTCTGTCCACAATATCCGCATGAATTCCTTCAACGTCGACCGTCTTTTGCACGACGGCGATACCGTCGCCCTCGGCGATAGCACCCTGACCTTTATCCACACCCCCGGTCATACCGCGGGCAGCGGGTGCTATCTGGTCGACGACCTGATGTTCTCCGGCGATACCATCTTCTGCGAGAGCGTCGGCAGGACGGATTTCGAGACCTCCGATCCGCGCGCGATGATGCAGTCGGTCGAGCGCATCAAGAACCTCGACGTCAACTACAATATCTTCCCGGGTCATTCTATGTTCACCACCCTCGACCACGAACGAAAGTACAATCCGTTTTTGCGGTAACGATCCTATGAATCTCTATATCAACAACCACAAATATCATTACGAAATGGAGAACCTGACGCGTGCATTTTTCTTTGCCGACGACGTCAGGGTGATCCATGAATACGACGAATTATCCGAGCCGTATATCCTGACCTCTGTGACCGACTGCGTGTTGGTAGAGGTGAGGATAAACGGCTTTCATGACGTTCTGACCGCACCGCTCGGCGATGACGATGAGCTGACCATGGCGCGCCTGTTATATCGCCTGTTGTCACAGGCGACAGGTCGCGAGCTTCCGTGGGGCATCCTCACCGGCGTGCGACCGATCAAGCTGTTCTCCCGTTTATGCGAAGAGAATGGGGAAGAGGACGCGACCCGATATTTCCGCGATATTCTGCTTGTCAGCGAGGAAAAGACGCACCTTGCCAAGCTGGTCGCATCCAATCAGCGCGCGATCATCTCCCGCTCGGGCAAACGCTCCTTCTCGCTTTACATATCGATCCCGTTCTGCCCGACGCGCTGCAACTATTGCTCCTTTGTCAGCCAGTCGATCGAGAAGGCAAAGAAGCTGATCGAGGAATACATCCCGCTCCTGCTGCGCGAGATCCGCTATACTGCCGATCTTGTAAAGCAGCTCGACCTGCGCCTCGAGTCCGTCTACATCGGCGGCGGAACGCCCACCACCCTGAGCGCCGACCAACTCGATCTGCTGCTCAGTGAGATCGAAGCCGATTTAGATCTGACCCGCTGTGCAGAGTTCACGGTCGAAGCCGGTCGTCCCGATACCGTCACACGCGAAAAGCTCCTCGCCTTACAAAAGCATTCCGTCACCCGCATCTCGATCAATCCCCAGACCTTCAACGACAGCGTCCTCGAGGCGATCGGGCGCAAGCATACCTCACAGCAGACCCTCGATGCGTTCAATCTCGCCCGCGAGCTGGGCTTTGATAACATCAATATGGATCTGATCGCGGGGCTGACCTTCGACACCCCCGACAGCTTCCGCGCGACCATCGACACCGTCCGCAGGCTCGACCCCGAGAGCGTCACCGTCCATACCCTCGCCATCAAACGCAGCGCAAGGGTGAACGCCGCATCCGCCGAGCGCGAGCACGACTATACCTCTGAGATGCTCGCTTACGCGTCAAAGGAGCTGACCGACGGCGGCTGGGAGCCGTACTACCTCTACCGCCAGTCTAAAATGCTCAGCAATCTCGAAAATGTCGGTTGGGCAAAGCCCGGCGCTTTCAGCCCCTACAACGTCTACATCATGGAGGAGACCCATTCCATCCTCGCCTGCGGCGCAGGAGCGGTCACCAAGCTGCGCGATACCTCGTCGAACCACCTCGAGCGCATATTCAACTTCAAGTTCCCATACGAATATATCAGCCGCTTTGACGAGCTTTTAGCCCGCAAAGACCGCGTCGTCACCTTCTACGACGAGTACAACCGCTGATTTAGCAGTATTTCTTAGAAAAATACACAAATAATCCGCATATTCTCTGGTTAGTTTCAACAGTTAACCAATTGAATTCAGCGGACCGTTGTGATACAATCCATTAAAGATAAACCAATTATGTTTGGAGCGTATTGAATGAATAACGACAGTTTAAGCAAGAATACGTCAAAAACCTTTGTCAAGGGCGCGATGATCATGACCGCGAGCATGGTCGTCGTCAAGATACTCGGCATGTTCTACAAGGTTTTCCTGTATCGTTTGTATGCCAGCTACGACGCTGTCGCAGGCACCAGCATGGGCAGCGTCGGACAGGGACTTGTCAGCAACGCCTATGAGATCTACACCCCCTTGTTCGCGTTGGCGACCGCGGGCTTCCCGATCGCCGTATCGCGCATGATCGCCGAGAGTATCGCCCAGAAACGCTACAAAGACGTTGCGGTGATCCACAAAGCGTCCAAGCGGCTGTTTATCGGCATGGGCGCGCTGTGCTTTGTGCTGATGGTCGCGATCAGCTTTGTTTATGTCGATATCATCAAACAGCCCAACGCCATCTATGCGATGATGACGCTGTCGCCTGCGGTATTCACCGGTTGTCTGGTATCGATCTACCGCGGCTACTACGAGGGTCAGCGCAATATGTTCCCCTCGGCGCTCAGCGAAGTGCTGGAGATGGTCGGCAAGGTCATCATCGGTCTGTCGCTCGGCTTTATCGTGATGAAGATCGGCATGAACGAGTATGCCGCGAGCGAGACCGTTTTCGGTCAGACGTTCAATTCTGCCGAAAGCGCGATGAAAACCCTGCTGGCGTATTCCGTAGCGGCGGCGATCGCCGGTATCGCGTTCGGCTCCATCATCGCGTTTATCTTCCTGCGCATTTATTACGCTAAGCACAAATTCACCGTTCCCGAGGAAATGATGCGCGATTCCATCGATGCGCGCACCCAGAACGAGACCCTTAAGATCTTGGTCAAAACCTCGGTCCCGATCATCCTTTCCGCGTTTATCATGAACATCTCTACGACCATCGACTCGATCGTCATCCAGAATGTTCTGTACAATACCACCCAGACGAACCTCGACGGACTGGTGGGGCAGTTCAAGCCCGAATACGCCGAACAGCTCCGCAACATGGTTCCGGCGCATCCCACCGCAGATAACCCCGTCGAGCTGCATACATCACTGTGGGGCTGCTTTGCAAACGCCCTGCCCCTGATGCAGCTGGTCACCACCGTCACGCAGGTATTCGGTACTTCGGCGCTGCCGAACGTCACCGCTGCCTATGCTTCCGGTGATAAGAAGGAACTCAAGCAGAGCATCAATACCGTCCTCAAGCTGACGATGATGTTCACCCTTCCTGCGGGACTTTCGATGTTTGCGATCGCCGGTCCGATCATCACCCTGCTCTACGGCGGCGGCTATGTCGGCGACGTATCCACCTCGATCCTCAGGATCATGGGCTTCTCCTGCATCGTTGTCGCGGCGTCTACGCCGATCATGAGCATGCTCCAGAGCCTCGGCAAGGTTCATCTGCCGCTGATCCTCACCTCGATCGCGCTGGTGATCAAGATCGCGACCAACTACTTCCTTGTCAGCATCGTCGAGCTGAACGTCACCGGCGCCGCGGTCGGCTCACTGGTCGCGTTCATCTTCGTATTCATCGTCGGTATGTATCTGCTGGTTCGCCATTCCGGCGTCAAGCCCGACTTTATCAATACGATCCTAAAGCCGATGATCGCGGCGGTATTCTGTGCGGCGACTGCATTCGGCGTTTACACGCTGGTCAATATGTTCGTCGGCAACCTGATCTCGGTTATCGCCTGCGTGATCGTTGCGGTGATCGTCTATGTCGTCGTCCTGATGCTGATCAAGACCTTCAGCAAGGAAGAGATCTTGATCCTGCCAAAAGGTAAAAATATTGTAACAATCCTTGCAAAACTGCACTTAATCAGGTAATATATAGCATATAAGTGGAAATTTGCGGATTTTTCGGAGGCAAACATGGATTTTCAGTACAAGGAAACATATACTATTTCCGATTTGCTGGAGATCATGCGCCTGCTCCGCGCGCCTGACGGCTGTCCGTGGGACAGAGTCCAGACCCATGAGAGCATCCGCAAGAACTTTATCGAGGAAACCTACGAGGCGATCGAAGCGATCGACAAAGCCGACTACGACCTCATGCGCGAGGAGCTCGGCGACGTACTGATGCAGGTCATTTTCCATTCCATCATGGAGGAGGAGACCGGACGCTTCACTTTCGACGACGTCTGTGACGAGGTGTGTAAAAAGCTCATCCTCCGTCATCCTCATGTATTCGGCAGCGTCAACGCCGAAACGCCCGACGAAGTCCTCAAAAACTGGGACGCGATCAAAATGCAGTCGAAGTCGCAGAAAAAGGTCGCCGATTCGGTCGACGACGTCGCAAAGTCCCTGCCCGCTTTGATGCGCGCCCAAAAGGTCCAGAAGCGCTCCGCCAAATCCGGTATGGATTTCAAAGACGCCGAGGACGCCGCATCCAAGATCCCCGAAGAGCTTTCGGAGCTCAAAGAAGCGATCGCTCTGTCCGACAAGGACAAGCTCACAGAGGAGGTAGGCGACCTGCTGTTCAGCGTCGTCAACGTCGCGCGATTCCTTGATGTCGACGCCGAGGAAGCCCTGACCAAATCCACAAATAAGTTTTCACGCCGTTTTCGCGATGTCGAAGCGCTCGCCGATGAGCGCGGTATCGATATGAAAACCGCTCCTATGTCGTTAATTGATTCCCTCTGGGAAGAAGTTAAATAAATAACGGTATGATACCGTAAATAATTTTTTGGAGGAAACTAAAATGAAAAAGACAGAACTCATTGCTGCTGTAGCTGAAAAGGCTGCTATCTCTAAGAAGGACGCAGAGGCTGCTGTAGCCGCTACCTTCGACACCATCGTTGAGACCATCGCTGCCGGCGACAAGATCCAGATTGTCGGTTTCGGTACCTTCGAGAGAAGAGAGAGAAATGCTCGCACAGGCGTAGATCCCAGAACCAACGCCAAGATCGAGATCCCTGCTTCCAAGGTTCCCGCTTTCAAAGCAGGCAAGGCTTTCAAAGAAGCTGTCAACAAGTAATTTATCCCATAGCGCTGAAGCCGACAGATTTCTGTCGGCTTCTTTTAATGTCTTTAGACAGTGCCGCTCGCCAGAGCGGTACAAAGAACCACCCGCTTTGCGGGTGCGCGTCGAAAGTTATACTAATAAAAATAATTCTCCA